>NZ_JACSKX010000001.1:0-427876 GCF_018617835.1 Exiguobacterium sp. s101
GTTTTCCGTTCAGATAGAGTTGGACGACTTGTTCCTTGAACTCGTCTGTGAAAGTGCGGGCTGCTCTTTTGGTCATGTCTGGTACTCTCATCATATGGATAATTTGTATCAGTCTAATCGACCTCCACATTTATGTCCAACTCAGTGTAGACCATCCACGTGTTCCAGAAAATCTTCGAGGACATCGTGCGGCAGGCTGAGGCGCACGGCTTCATCTCCGGTCGGATCCTGGTCACGGACTCGACGCACATCCGTGCGAACGCGAACAAGAGGAAGTTTGACAAGGTCGAGGTCGAACGGGTCGTCGGCGAGATCGAGGAGGAACTCCTTCCAAGGGTGAACGAGGAGCGTGCCGAGCGCGGAAAAAAGCACTGAAGCCCAAAGGGGCTGGAAAAGAGCGTCGGCTCGTCAAGGTGAGCCGGACCGACCCGGAAGCGGGCTATATGTATCGTGACCAGAAACCGGGAACTACAAAAAAGGACGAACCAGGTCGCAAGATGCGACCTGGTTCGTCAACAAGCTGAGGCAGAGCAAAGCGCTCTGCCTCATTGTTGTTTCAAAGTTTAAAGCGTGAAACGAGTTCTTGAAGTTCCTCCGCCATCGTTGCGAGTGATTTTGCTGATTGTGACACTTCTTCAATCGACTTCAATTGGTCATCAGTCGTCGCTGCGACTTGTTTTGAGACATTGGAGTTTTCGTCGGCGATGTCAGCGATTTGTGACGCGGTCGCGGCCACTTGACTGATTGAATCATCGAGATGAAGTAACACCATACGGAGTGAATCGCTCATTTCGTTAAAACTTTCTGAGACACGACCGATCTCATCGTTCGATGAGACGGTAATCGGCTCTGTCAAATCACCTGCCTTGATCCGTTCTGCTTCCTCAGTCAATACACGCAACGGACGTAAGATTAAACGAAGGACGAAGTAGATCAACAATCGCCTTAAATACATCGACTGAATCATACCGCTCGTCCCGATAGTTATAGTTGACTTCGAGAACGTTCAACCCATTCTCTAAGCACAATCCAGTCTTATAGAGAAACATTGGAGAATCATTTATATATCCGTATACGGGCAACAAAATCACTAGTGTGTCGGATGACGAATCAGGCTGCAGGTACGAATATGCGACGGGTATTCCGTTTGTCCCAATGATGTGACCATCTGTTACTTCATAAATGCTGTCTCCTCAATTCTTCAAAAGTTGCGTTTCAAGGTGATGAATCATCGTCCCAATGGTCTCTCCTTGGAGAATCCGATGAATGGCGTTTCGCTCATTGAAGTCGAACAAGTGGATTGGCAAACCGTGATCTCTTGCGAGAAGCAATGCCGATTGATCCATCACTTTCAAATCATTCGAAATGACATCGTTATAATGTAGGGTTTCATATTGACGAACGTCCGAATCCAAACGAGGATCTCGGTCATATACGCCGGAGACACCGTTCTTTGCCACGAACAAGGCATCGCATCCCACTTCGATGGCACGCTGAACAGCCGGATAGTCTAAAGAGACGAACGGTTGACCGTTATCGCCTGCGAAAATGACGATATATCCTTTTTTCAAATGACTGATGGCTCGAAGTTGAATGTATGGCTCGGCTACACTCGGCATTGGAATCGACGTCATAACGCGCACTTCTCGAGTGGTATCTCGTTTCAAGATACCACGTAGCATCAATGAATTCATGACCGTCCCGAGCGTCCCGATACTGTCAGCCTCCACTCGATTGATCCCCCACCGACCATGACACATACTTCAATCCCGCTTTTGGCGAGTGACAATATCTCCTCTGCAATCAGGCTGAGACTCATTTCGTCAAAATTATCCGTTCTATCACCAGCTAGAGCGGCTCCACATAACTTGATACAAATTTTTCAGTGCTTCAATGTCTCCCAACCCTTCATTTGGAAATTTTTGTTCAATTCAGTATAGAAGAGATTGTTTGATTGAACAATAGTATTTCCAATTGATTTATAATGACATTTCTTTATTTTCTTTCCTACATCGGGTACAAAAAAAGACCGTAGAATACACTACAGTCAGTAAGCTTAAGCCCCCAATATTGAACCGTGACGAGTCTTTTCCCATCCATACGCCACTTCTCGGAGCATCAATTCGCCAAACTCTCGATCTTTTTGGTCGAT
Organism: Exiguobacterium sp. s101; assembly: GCF_018617835.1. Classification (NCBI taxonomy): domain Bacteria; kingdom Bacillati; phylum Bacillota; class Bacilli; order Caryophanales; genus Exiguobacterium; species Exiguobacterium sp. s101. The sequence continues at coordinate 2,153 of NZ_JACSKX010000001.1, forward strand.
GACCTGCCCCTGTTTTCGCTCATAAAACGTTCGGAACGGATTCATCTCAAGTGCCCAGATCAAGAGACCCGCTTCACACATCGATTGCACGGCATGTTCAAGGAGCGCGGACCCGATTCCGTTCCCTTGATGGTTCTCTAAAATATAAATGGCATACACTTCGTTCGTATGGTCTGGATACTCACCCGTACGTTCTTCTCCGTATAGGACGAAGCCCACAATCTCGTCATCGACAATCGCCACAAAGCCGGCTACCTCTTGACGACGAAGTGCTGTCCGCAACCGTTCTGCCCATTCGATGGAACCGGACGAAAGTTTCAATAAGTACTCGGTCGGTACGATCCCCCGATAGGTCGTGCGCCATCCGTTCACACGCACTCTCGCAATCCCATATACATCGTCTGGTTTGGCGACCCGAATGTCCAATGTGACCCCCTCCTACCCGAATCTTTACAAATAGTTTACCACAAATCCCCAACATACAATCTCGAATTATGTGAATTCTATTCGATCACCTACCGTAAAAAAATAGACGCTACCTCTATTGAGGCAGTGTCTATTCACTAATTATGCAACTTCTTTTGACTGAACCGGTGTAGCCGTTGTTAACGGTTTTTTCAAGAACGAGAGGAGCAATGCTCCGACCACTGCACCTACCAAGATGGCAAGAGCATAAAGACCCATACTCACCGCGACGTTTCCAGCTCCTTCAAGAAGTGGGAAGACGAAGATTCCACCGTGTGGCGCCGGCAATTGAATTGTAAAGAATGCGGACAATCCGCCTGCGATGGCAGAACCGAGAATCGCTGATGGAAGAACGCGAATCGGGTCCGCAGCTGCGAATGGGATCGCCGCTTCCGTGATAAACGAAGCTCCCATGATATAAGCGGTCTTTCCTGCTTCGCGCTCTTGTTTCGAGAACTTTTGACGAGCGAAGACTGTTGATGCGAGTGCGACGAGGAGTGGTGGTACCATCCCTCCAGCCATGACCGCTGCCATGACTTCTTGGTTACCCGCTGTAAGTGCTGCCGTACCGAAGACTTACGCTGTCTTGTTGATCGGACCACCCATATCGACTGCCATCATCCCACCGACGATGACTCCTAAAAGGATGGCGTTCGCGCCACTCATGCTGTTCAACGTATCCATCAACCATGTCATGAGTGCTGCAATCGGTTCATTGACGACGAGCAACATGACCATACCTGAGATAAAAGAACCGAGTAACGGATACAAGAGGACTGGTTTGATTCCTTCAAGTGAAGCAGGCAATTTTGCGAGTGCTTTTTTCAAGAAGAGGACGACATAACCTGCCAAGAAACCAGCGATGAGACCACCGAGGAATCCTGCGTTCCCTTGACTTGCGAGTACCCCTGCCACGAGACCTGGTGCGAGACCTGGGCGATCGGCAATCGACATCGCGATGAAACCGGCGAGAATCGGAACGAGGAAGCCGAATGCAGCTCCACCGATCGTCATCAACTGTGCTGCAAATTCATTGTAAGACGGGTCATCCGGGTTAGCGGAGTTGATGCCCCAGAAGAAGCTGATGGCAATCAAGAGTCCGCCTGCGACAACGAGTGGAAGCATCGCAGATACCCCGCTCATCAAGTGCTTATAGACGCCTGTACGTTGCTCTTTCGAAGCTCCACCTGACGATTTCGAAGCTTCATATACCGGTGCATCTTGTTTCACCGCGCGATTGATGAGTTCTTCAGGCTTTCGAATCCCTTGTGCAACAGGAACTTCAATGACTCGTTTACCAGCGAAGCGATCCATTTCAACAGCCTTGTCCGCTGCAACGATGATCGCTGTCGCCCGGTCGATATCTGCTCGTGTGAGCTCGTTCTTCACGCCAGTTGACCCGTTCGTTTCGACTTTGATGTCGACGCCCATCGCTTCCGCTTTTTGCTTCAAGCTATCTGCTGCCATATACGTATGGGCGATACCGGTCGGACAAGCCGTGACCGCCAAAATGAACGGTGCATCCGTGTTTGTCGTTTTTACGACCTCTGGCTTCTCTTCTGCTGCTTCTTTTTCTTCGATTGCACGAATGACATCGTTTTCAGAAGTAGCCGCATAGAGCCGTTCCTGGAATGCAGGGTCCATCAAGTAAACTGAAAGTTTAGAGAGTGTTTCAAGGTGTTCATTATTGGCGTTTTCGCCTGCCGCAATCATGAAGAAGAGGCGGCTCGGTTGTCCGTCTAACGCTTCGTAGTCGACACCTTCCGAGCGACCGAACGCGATCGCTGGCGTTTTGACGGCACTCGTTTTCGCGTGCGGGATGGCAATGCCTTCACCGAGCCCAGTCGTGCTCTCGCTTTCACGTTTTAGGATCGCATCGCGATAACCGTTGCGGTCCGATAGTTTACCGGCGCGGTCGAGGACATCGACAAGTTCTTCGATGACCTCACGCTTAGAACTCGCGCTTAGATTCAATTGAATCGTGTCGCGTTGGAGCAAGTCCGTGATTTTCATGTTGTTTCCTCCATTCGTTTAAGTGGTGTGAGTTGTACTTGATCGATCAAGCGATCGATCTCTTGTTTCGAACATAGACCGAACGTATAGGCAGATGCGCTTCCTGTCGTGACCGCATATCGAAATGCTTCTTGTTCGCCTTTTTCTTTCACATTCGCGACAAATCCGGCGACGAGCGAGTCTCCTGCACCGACCGAGTTTACGAGCTTCCCTGTCGGTGTGTTTGCTGTGACAGCTCCGTCCTTGTTAACGAGTAGCGCCCCGTCTCCCGCAAAGGAGATGATGACATTTTTCGCCCCACGTTTGACGAGTTGTTCCGCATAAGGAAGAGCTTCCTCGAATGTTTCAATTTCGGTATCAAACAATTCACCTAATTCATGGTGGTTCGGTTTGATCATGAGTGGTTCGAGGGCGAGCACTTCGAGCATGGCTTCTTTCGTCGTATCAACGACAAAGTCAGCCCCTTTTTCGCGAATCGATTTGGCAATCGTCCGATATAGCGAGTCTGGTAGGTTACTTGGAATACTACCCGCAAGGACGACGATATCGCCTTCTTGAACTTGATCGAACTTTTCCGTCAACAGTTCGAGCTCGCGCTCTGTGATGTTCGGTCCGCTCGCATTCAGTTCCGTTTCTTCTTTCGCCCGAATCTTGACATTGATCCGGGTGCTTCCATTCACCTCTACGAAATCGGTGTGTACACCGTGATCGACGAGTGACTTTTTAATGAAGTCACCTGTCGTCCCCCCGATGAAACCAAGTGCCTTCGTTTCTTGCGCATATTCCCGGAGAACGATTGAGACGTTAATGCCTTTCCCGCCTGCTCGCTCTGTCGTCTCTTCGATTCGGTTCACTTCTCCTAGATGTACTTCAGGTAATGTTACGTAGTAATCAATAGAAGGGTTGAGTGTTAACGTATAAATCATTTCGCATTCACCACCTTTGTGATTGTTTGGATGGAACTCATTGACTCATCGCTTGATGTGATCAATTGTGCGGCATCTAACGTCGCAACTCGGCTGAACGTCCGTTTCCCGATTTTCGATGCGTCAGCGAGTACGAAGGACGTTTGTGCCAATTCGATTGCCGTTTTTTTGACAAGCGCTTCTTCTGGGTCTGGGGTCGTGTAACCTGCCTCAAGGTCGATCCCATTCATTCCGAGAAAGGCGAGGTCGACTCGATAATTCATCATGCTCTCGCGTGCGTTATACCCGACAAGCGCTTGGGTGGAACGTTTTAATTCTCCGCCAATCACAAACGTCTTAATATCAAGATCAAATAATTCATTCGCAATCGGTAGACTGTTTGTGACGACGACGATTTTCTTCCCTTCTAAAAATGGAACCATCGCCTGAGTGGTTGTACCGGCATCTAAATAGATCGACATCCCGTCTTCGATGAATGTCGCGGCCTTCCGTGCAATCGCAACTTTTTCATCGACGAACCGATCTCGCTTCTCTTCAAACGTCGGTTCTTCATCTGGAGTCGCAATGAGTGTTGCTCCGCCGTGAACCCTTGCCAAATATCCTTCCTCTTCGAGGTCCGTCAAATCTCGACGGATTGTCGACTCGGACGAATCGGTCAAATCAACCAGTTCTTTCAATTTGACGACCTTTTGTTCAGATAAGCGTTGCAAAATCAACTGATGTCGTTGTTTCGTTAACATCTTGTTCCCTCCATACGTCTAATATAAAGCGTTTCCATTATGAAAACAACTAAAATCATTCAAAAACATCCACATTCATTCAACTTGTCACAATTATAACACAAAAAACGGTCAATAAATGACCGTTTTTTGTGTTCATGACTGTTTTTTTAACCATTCATCCAACTCTTGAACAAGTTTTGGATGAATCGGCGCATCGATTGCTTCTCGATATTCTTTATGCAGCGTGAGAAGCGAATGGAGTGACTCACGTGTCACGAGGAGATGATTCATATCATCGATAATCGATGGGGTGACCTCCCCTTTCGTTTGAATCATATGGACGTGTTCTGGTGGGACTTGAACATCACGTCCCCCTGTAATCGCAAGCACCGGGACGGTCACATGCTCTAACCGCTCACGGACGTCATAAGATGCATGTTCTCGAATCCATTTCGCATTAACGACTTGCCCACGATATTTGAAAGACGAGACGTTCGTCCGTAAAGACCGCTCGAGCAAGTCGTCCTGTCGCTGTCTGACTTTTTTGGCAACGCCCGTCAACCGATAGAAGAGACCTTTTATGCCCTTCATCCGCTCGATGTCTTTAGCCAGCGCGTCTGCTTGGTACAAAAACATCTGCTTTGACGATTCATGGAACCCAGACAGTAAAATCAATCCATCGGCTTTCGTCTCAAGCTGAACGGCAGGAGCAAGAACGGCCCCTTCACTATGACCGAGTAGATACAATCGATTCACATCGGCTAGTTGTCGAATGGTGCGCACGACAAGAATCGCATCGTTAATCAAATCATGTAAGCCGACTTTATTAAAATCCCCATCGGACTTCCCGATTCCTTGTTTATCGTATCGGAACACATTGTAACCGTGGTCGTACAATGCTTCTCCCAATTTGGCATACGTATTAAAACCGACACCCCCCATGTTACCATCACGGTCACTCGGTCCACTCCCGCTCAACATGACGATGGTCGCCCGAGGCTCCTCATGCGAAAGAAAAGTTCCTGCAATCGTTCCATATGCTGTCGTAATCGTCATCTCTTGTTTCATCGTATCGCCTCCATTACTATCATACCCGAAACTGACATCCAAAAAAAACATGTCGCCGTCAAATGAGACAGCGACATCTATACGGTCAGTCCGTTAGCCAAACGTGCAACCAATTGACCGCATCAGCTAACCCATCTTCCGTCAGGCGTTCGAACGTATCCTTCTCCGTAAACACTTGCCAACTTCCTTCTAATGAATCACTCAACATTAGATAAGGTAATCCTTCTTCATCATAAGCATCACCCGGAGAACTCCCCATCGAACGAACTGTTAATTGATCGAACGGAGTCTGTTCAAGGATACGATATGATTTCATCCCTTTCGTCCGAACGTATAGTGGGCCGTCGCCGGTCCCAAGAATATCGAGCATGACGACTGCATCGACTTTCTCCCTTTGAACCATTAATCGTTCGAGGAAATCGTCACTCGCTTCTCTAGAGTCCCCATTCCCATTCAATGATATTGGCTAAGTATGCCAATAATTATTATATACAGCTATTTATTGTCTGACTATTTAATATTTTATCTATTTAAATATAATTTTAGAAACTGAATATCCTGTTCAGACCACATAAAGAGCCCGTTCGAGTTGAACGGGCTCACGCGTAACTATTGATTCTTATACGCCTTCGTATGCTGCGTACATGATTTCTTTCAATTCTTCAACGAGCGGCATTTTCGGGTTCGCCGTCGTACATTGGTCTTCGAATGCGTCGACCGCCATTTTGTCAATCTTCGCATCGAGTTCTGCTTTCTTGATACCTTGCGCCTTGAACGAAAGTTTGATGTTCAAGCGTTGACCGAGCTCGATGATCGCTTGGACGAGTGACTCGACACCTTCAGCTGTCGTGCTAGCCGGAAGACCGAGGTAACGTGCGATTTCTGCGTAACGTTCGTCAGCGATGAATGACTCATATTTCGGGAACGCCGCAAGTTTTGATGGGCGTGTCGCATTGTAACGGATGACGTGTGGCATGAGGATCGCGTTTGTGCGACCGTGCGGTACGTGGAACTCTCCACCGATTTTGTGAGCGATCGAGTGGTTGATGCCGAGGAACGCGTTCGCGAACGCCATACCTGCCATTGTTGACGCGTTGTGCACTTTCTGACGAGCTTCCGCGTCGCTACCGTTTTCATACGCTTTTGGTAGGTAGTCGAAGATCATCTTCATCGAACGGAGCGCAAGTCCGTCCGTATAGTCGTTTGCCATGACTGATACGTAAGCTTCGATGGCGTGTGTCAACACGTCCATTCCTGTATCTGCCGTGATTGATGCTGGTACGGTCATGACGAACTCAGGGTCGACAATGGCGACGTCTGGTGTGATCGCGTAGTCAGCAATCGGATATTTCACATTACGTTTTTTGTCTGTAATGACGGTAAACGGTGTTACTTCTGAACCTGTACCAGAAGTTGTTGGGATAGCGACGAACATTGATTTGTTACCGAGTGTCGGGAACTTGTATGTCCGTTTGCGAATATCCATGAATTTCTGACGAAGGTTTGAGAACTTTTCTTCTGGACGTTCATAGAAGAGCCACATCCCTTTCGCAGCATCCATTGGTGATCCACCACCGAGTGCGATGATCATGTCTGGCTGGAAGTGACGCATCGCTTCAGCACCGTTCATGACCGTCTCAACAGATGGGTCTGGTTCGACTTGGTCGAAAATACGGTACTCAACACCTGCTGGTAAGTTTTTGATGACTTTATCAGCGAATCCGAGTTTGACCATCATTTCATCCGTTACAATCATCGCCCGCTTTTTCGTTGTGAGTGATTGAAGGTATTGGACAGAGTTTTTCTCAAAGTAGATTTTTTCAGGTACTTTAAACCATTGCATATTCACGCGACGTCTCGCCACCTTTTTCACGTTGAGTAGATGTTTCGCCGTCACGTTTTCAGAGACGGAGTTTTTACCGTAAGACCCACAACCGAGCGTGAGGGATGGTGTCATTTCGTTGTAAAGGTCACCGATTCCACCGTGTGCTGAAGGTGAGTTGACGATGATGCGACAAGCTTTCATACGAAGACCGAAATCAAGGATGGCATCGTCGTCCGTTGAGTGGATGACCGCTGTATGGCCGAGACCACCGATTTCAAGCATTTTTTCAGCAACCGCAAATCCTTCTTCACGTGATTGAACTTTATAAGCACCGAGGACCGGGCTCAATTTTTCATGTGAGAGAAGTTCTGTCGCGCCAACTGTTTCAAGTTCAGCAATCAAGATTTTTGTGTCAGCTGGGACTTTGAGACCTGCTTTTTCTGCAATCCACGCTGCCGGCTTCCCGACGATCTCTGGGTTGACTGCGCATGTGTCCGTACGGATGACGAGGGTTTCAAGTTTCGCTTTTTCTTCAGGTGAGCAGAAATAGCAACCGAGTGCTGTCATTTCCGCTTTCACTTCTTCGTATACTTCTTGGTCGACGATGATTGCTTGTTCAGACGCACAGATCATTCCGTTGTCGAACGTTTTTGAAAGGATAACGTCTGAGATGGCACGTTTCACTTTTGCTGTTTTGTCGATATAGGCTGGTACGTTACCAGGTCCGACACCGAGAGCCGGTTTACCAGTCGAGTAGGCGGACTTGACCATCGCTGCTCCACCAGTAGCAAGGACCATCGCGACACCAGGATGATTCATGAGTGCTTTCGTCGCATCAAGTGACGGGACTTCTACCCATTGAATCAAGTTTTCAGGAGCACCTGCGGCTACCGCTGCGTCACGTAGGACTCGTGCCGCTTCACTTGAACATTGTTGAGCTGACGGGTGGAAGGCAAAGATAATCGGGTTACGTGTTTTAATGGCGATGATCGCTTTGAACATCGTAGTAGAAGTAGGGTTCGTGACCGGTGTGACACCTGCAACGACGCCGACCGGCTCTGCGATGTATGTGATTCCGTTTTGAACGTCATCTTCAAGGACGCCAACCGTTTTCTCTCCACGAAGTGAGTTATAAATATATTCTGTCGCAAAGATGTTTTTGATCATCTTATCTTCAAAGACACCGCGACCTGTTTCTGTATATGCTAGTTTCGCAAGTTCGACGTGCTTCTCTAGACCTGCAAGCGCCATCGCTTGTACGATGTGATCAATTTTCTCTTGGTCGAACGTCATTAACGTATCGAGTGCGGCGTGTGCGCCCGCTACGAGCGTATCCACCATTTGTTCTGCCGTTGTTTCCACTTTTGCTTTTTCTTTAACTGCCATGTTAGGTTCCTCCTCATAAGTGAGAGCTTTTAATGAACATATTGACTTGATGGAAGCACGATAAGGTGCTTGTTTTCAAGAGATTGTGCTTTCCTTCACATTCATAGAATACAATGTTTTTCCGGTTTTGTGGGTGACAACAATGTGAACTCTTTCACAATATTTTTTTATCATTTGTTGATAGCTCTTGATTTTTACATACACCCTCAGTAAAATCGAATGCGTTTTCATGAAAACATGAGTAGTGATTCATGTAAACGCTTACATTAATTGTGTCAGTTCTATCTCTTATAAGATGTATCAAACATCACATCAACCCGTTTTTAGGTTCAACTGCACCTAACTCGTGTATAATGAACATAGAACCTAACTAGGAAGTGAATCTATTATGCCGAAACAAGATGCAGCGGACCAGTTTGTCAAACTAATCCCTTTAATTCGTCGTAAATTGCTACGTCGATCTGATTTTCCTCAAATTCCAAACTTGAACTTTTCTCATTTCCATCTATTAATGTTGATTGAAGACGAGGGGGCAGTCACGAATGGACGAATTAGCGAGACACTCTCCATCGCACCACCGAACGTCACCCCTCTCATCACGAAACTGTTGAACGAGGGCTACATTACCCGCGTACCCGATGAACGGGATCGCCGAGTGATATGGAACCAGCTGACGGAGAAAGGTGCGCGAATCTTACTTGAACGAAGAGACTCGTTCCGAACGCTATTCGAAGAGCGCCTCGCATTTTTAAATGAAGATGAGACAGACCGGCTGATTGAAAGTTTGAAGACCCTCACTGAGATTGTAGAGAAAATGGACAAAGGCGACGAGTAAATCTTTACTCGTCAATTCAGCCAACTTCTTATATAATCTGTAATGAATCTACGTACAAATGGAAAGAGAGATGACATGTAATGGGTCGTAAATGGAACAACATTAAAGAGAAGAAGGCGTCTAAAGATGCCAACACGAGTCGCGTTTATGCGAAGTTCGGTCGCGAAATCTATGTGGTCGCCCGACAAGGGGAACCAGATCCTGAATTGAACCAGTCATTAAAATTTGTGGTGGAGCGCGCTAAAACATATAACGTGCCTCGCGCAATCATCGATCGTGCAATCGATAAAGCAAAAGGCGGCGACGAAGAGAACTTCGACGAACTTCGTTATGAAGGATTCGGACCGAATGGTGCGATGGTCATCGTCGACACGCTGACGAACAACGTGAACCGTACAGCATCAGAAGTTCGTGCTGCTTTCGGTAAAAACGGAGGCAACATGGGCGTCAGTGGTTCGGTCGCTTATATGTTCGATGCGACAGCCGTCATCGGTGTCAACCAAATGTCTGCAGATGATGTTCTTGAACTTATGATGGAACACGACCTTGACGTTCGTGATGTCATCGAAGAAGACGAGACGGTAATCGTCTATGCCGAGCCTGAAGCGTTCCACGCCGTTCAGACCGCATTCAAGGCTGCCGGGGTTGAGGAGTTTGCCGTCGCAGAGTTGACGATGCTTCCACAGAACGAAGTGTCGCTCGATGACGCATCGAAAGAACAATTCGAAAAATTAATTGACGTTCTCGAAGACTTGGAAGATGTGCGCCAAGTGTATCACAACGTCGATATGTAACACGCAAGCGATAACTTTTACGAGTTATCGCTTTTTTCATGAGCGATTTGACAAGGGTCACATCATATGTTAAATTTCAAAAAGTCTTTATCATATTAAAGTGATACCAAGAGAAAGGAAACATGAAAGGTGTTGGATGTATATGAACGCAGTGTTACTTGCAGTCATCGTCTTATTCGCGCTCGCCATCAATCGAGTGCACATTGTATTATCCTTAATATTAGCGGCGCTAGTCGGAGGGCTTGTTGGAGGACTTGGATTTAACGATACGTTGACCGCCTTTAGCAATGGCCTCGGGGGCGGAGCGAGCATCGCGCTCAGTTACGCACTCCTCGGCGCATTCGCCGTCGGGTTGTCGAAGACGGGTCTACCAGACGTCTTGGCCGAAAAACTGATTGCCATGTCGGGTCGTGACGTGTCGGGTAAACGCGTGAGTTATGTCAAAGCGTTCTTATTGGCGCTACTCCTATTATTGTCGATCAACTCACAGAACGTACTCCCGATTCACATCGCCTTTATCCCGATTGTGATTCCACCGTTACTCGTCTTATTCAATGAATTGAAACTAGATCGCCGTCTCGTAGCGACAATCTTAACTTTCGGTCTTGTGACACCATACATGTTGTTACCAGTCGGATTTGGCGGTATTTATTTGAATGAAATTCTCATTGCGAATGTCGAAGCGAACGGCTTGACAGTCGGCGACGTCAATATCATCTCAATCATGGGAATCCCGGCATTAGGTATGGTCGTCGGATTGATCGCAGCGTTCATCCATTACCGGAAACCGCGAACATATGAAACAATCGCGCTCGGACCGTCTGACTATGAAGTTCGTCAAATGGGCGGTTTCAAGATGATTATGACGCTTGTCGTTGTTCTCATCGTTCTCATCGTTCAATTACAGACCGAGTCGATGATCGCCTCGGCAGTGACAGGACTGATGTTACTCTCGATTTTCCGCCTCATCCCTTGGTCGGAGGCAGATGACATCTTCACGAGCGGCATGCGCATGATGGCGTTCATCGGTTTCGTCATGATTGCCGCAAGCGGATTCGCAGCCGTCATTCGTGAAACAGGCGCGATTGATCCGCTCGTCAACGGTGCGAGCAATCTGATGGGTGACTCGAAAATGATTGCCGCTCTCGTTATGCTACTCGTCGGACTAGTGATCACGCTCGGAATCGGGTCAAGTTTCTCGACCATTCCAATCATCGCAGCCATCTTTGTACCTCTTTGTGTACAGTACGGTTTCTCTGTGGAGGCGACGATTGCCATCATCGGGACTGCGGGTGCTCTTGGTGATGCGGGGAGTCCTGCAAGTGACTCGACGCTCGGACCTACGAGTGGATTGAACGCTGACGGCCAACACGATCACCTACGTGAGACGGTTTGGCCAACGTTCCTACACTACAACATCCCTCTCATCATCTTCGGGGTGATTGCGGCAATGGTCCTTTAATCATTTCTTCCGTCGTGAATAAATCGTTCCTAGTAAAATTAATATGAGGATAAACCAGATTCCGGTGTACATGAGGATTTCGGTAAACATAAAACTCCTCCTAAACTAAAGATAAGGAGCGACGGTTGTCGCTCCTTTTTTATGATGAGGTTTTTAAGACAGACTTGCAAGTATCGAGATAGGAGTCGACCACTTCTGCCACTTCTCGCCCTTCTCGAATTGCCCAAACGATTAAGCTTTGACCTCGCTTCGCATCCCCGGCGACAAAGACATTATCCGTTACTGTATGGAAATCCTTCGTCTTTTCGACGCCGATTTTCCGCAATTCATGCTCCGGTCTCTCAAACCCAATCGCAACGAGGACGAGATCCGCAGGATACGTCTCGATCGAATCTTCTTCCACGAAGAAAGTCGCCTGACCATCCGGGTTGACAACTTTCGTCATCCGTTCCGTTTCAATCCCAGTGACACGTCCTTCTTTCGTGACGATTTGGTTGGAACGAATCAAATACGTTCTCGGGTCTTTCTCATACACCTCGAGCGATTCAGCGTACGCATAATCTGTCGTTAGCGTGTCAGGCTGCAACGGCCAAGGTTTCTCAGGTGCACGAAGCAACCCTTTTGATGGGTGCTTACCAAATTGAACGACTGATTTTGCGCCTTGACGAATCGCAGTCGCCACGCAATCGGCGCCTGTGTCCCCACCTCCGATGACGATGACATCTTTATCTTTGGCGTCAAATTTCGATTCGAGATACACTCCTTTTCGTTCATGCATCGAGGCTGTCAAATAGTCCATTGCCATTTCCACGCCAATGGCATCATCTCCATCAATCCCAAGCGTACGCTGTTTTTGTGCGCCAGTCGCCAAAATGACAGCATCGTACTCGTTACGAAGCGATTCGACCGTCACGTTGGTACCGACCTCTACATTCGTCCGGATGACGATTCCCTCTTGCTCGAGCAGGCGAACACGACGTCTTACGACACCTTTATCCAGTTTCATGTTCGGGATTCCGTACATGAGGAGCCCACCCGCTTCGTCCGCCTTTTCGATAATCGTGACCGAATGTCCAAGCTGGTTCAATTGATCGGCTGCAGCCAATCCGGCTGGACCGCTTCCGACAATCGCGACCGTCATCCCGGTTCTATGCTGAATCGATCTCGGTTTCACCCATCCTTCTTCAAAGGCACGGTCGATGATTGTCCGTTCAATCGATTTGATGGCGACAGGATCTTCACTAATGGCGAGCGTACATGACCCTTCACACGGCGCCGGACAAACCCTTCCCGTGAACTCCGGGAAGTTGTTCGTCTCCATCAATCGATGATACGCACCCATCCAGTCTGCTTTCGTGACAAGCTTGTTCCATTCTGGAATATAGTTGTGAATCGGGCATCCAATCGTCTCCTGACCAATCAACTCCCCGACATGACAGAACGGTGTGCCGCAATTCATACAACGTGCGGCTTGTTGCTGGACAGATTCGTCATCCATACGAGACGCATATTCATCATAATCTCTCACCCGTTCATCAACCTGACGCTCTGGTAAGGTCGTTCGCGCGATATTCAAAAAGTTATGTTTCATGCGATACCTCCTTCAGTCACGACGCGGAACAATTCAAGTGCTCGGTCGGCCTCACTCAATTCTGGACGATTCGCCTCAATCTGACGCATCACGTCTAAGACGTTCGCATAGTCTCTCGGAACGATTTTCACAAAGTGTGAACGCACTTGTTCAAATGACTCTAAAATCATCCGTGCTTTGACGCTGTCTGTATGGAATTGATGCGCTTCAAGAAGTGTATAAATTTGTTCCATGTCCTCATCGTCCAGTTCTCGTTCGACGGAAACGAGTTCCTCATTGACGAGTTGTTCATACGCTTGTGCTCCGTAAATATAAGCTGTTCCACCAGACATACCGGCCGCAAAGTTTCGCCCAATCTGCCCGAGTACGAGAACAGTACCACCCGTCATATATTCGCAGCCATGATCTCCGACTCCTTCGACGACTGTCGCTGCACCTGAGTTACGGACGGCAAAACGCTCGCCGACGTGCCCGTTAAAGAAAGCTTGACCGCTCGTCGCTCCGTATAAGCAAACGTTACCAGCAATCATTTGTTCACTCTCGTCAAACGGGGCATGTTTTTCAGCAATCAACGCCAGTTTCCCTCCACTCAAGCCTTTACCGATATAATCGTTTGCATCTCCAATTACAGAAATGGTGATTCCACGTGGTATGAATGCACCTAAACTTTGTCCGGCCGACCCACTAAGTCGAAGTGAAATCGTATCGTCCGGAAGACCAAACTGACCATGAACTTTCGTTACTTCAAATCCTAACTGTGTCCCGACCGCTCGATCCGTGTTGCGAATCCGACCAACGAAGAATGTCGGCTGCAACGAGCTAATCGACCGGGAAACTGCTGGAATCAATTTCCGATGATCATAGGAATAATATGCCGGATGAGGTAGCTCTTCAGAATCTGGGAGTGGTGTCGGCATTGAGAGCATCGGTGCTAAATCCAACCGTTTTGCTTTCGGATGAGTCGTCTTCCACTCACTTTCTTCGAGTAAATCCGTTCGACCAATCACTTCGTCGAGTGACGTCACACCAAGTGATGCTAAGATCTCCCGTACTTCTTCAGCTAAGAATGTTATCAAGTTGACGACATGTTCTGGTTTCCCCATGAATTTTTGGCGAAGTACCGGGTCTTGCGTCGCCACACCGACCGGGCAAGTATCTAAGTGACATGCGCGCATCATGATACAGCCGAGAACGACAAGCGGTGCTGTCGCAAAAGCGAACTCTTCCGCTCCGAAGATTGCGGCCATGACGATATCCCGCCCTGTCATAAGCTTTCCGTCCGTCTCAAGCGTGACTCTCCCCCGCAATCCATTCAATGCAAGCGTTTGATGTGTCTCTAAGAGACCGAGTTCCCAAGGGAGTCCCGTATGCTTGATTGATGTCTTCGGAGAAGCACCGGTCCCGCCATCATATCCACTGATGACAATCGTATCCGCGTTCGCTTTTGCCACACCTGCCGCAATCGTCCCGACCCCTGATTTCGATACGAGCTTGACACTGATTTTTGCGTTCGGATTCACATGCTTTAAATCAAAAATCAGTTGTGCCAAATCCTCGATGGAATATATATCGTGGTGCGGAGGCGGCGAGATCAGTCCAACCCCAGGAACCGAACCTCGAACTTCCGCTACCCATGGATACACTTTGTTCCCCGGAAGTTGTCCACCTTCTCCAGGTTTTGCTCCTTGAGCCATTTTAATTTGAATTTCATCGGCATGATAAAGATATTCGGCTGTCACACCGAAACGTCCGCTCGCGACTTGTTTGATGCGACTGATTCGCTCGTTTCCAAATTCATCTGCCACATAACGAGCGCGGTCCTCTCCCCCTTCACCAGAGTTACTTTTCGCACCAATCTGGTTCATGGCGATGGCGAGTGTTTCGTGCGCTTCTTTCGACAACGACCCGAACGACATCGCGCCGGTCTTGAATCGTCCCACAATCGAAGTGATAGGTTCAACTTCGTCAAGCGCCACAGGACGTTGTGCTTTGAACGTAAACAACTGGCGGATAAACTGTCCTGAAGACTCATGCAATTTGACGTAGGCGTCGTAGTACTTTCGATCATTCTCGCGGCAAGCTCGTTGCAACAAATGAATTGTCTTTGGATTGAATGCATGCTCTTCTCCGTCTGCCCGCCACTGGAAATCGCTCCCCGCTTCTAGCGGACGATTCGTCTGGTAAGCGGATTCGTGCAACACTCTCGCCTCGCCCTCTAGTTCAACGAATCCAATCCCAGATAGTTGAGATGTCGTTCCTCGGAAATGCCTTTCAATCAATCGACTGTCTAATCCGATCGCTTCGAAAATTTGAGCCCCACGATAGCTTTGAATCGTCGAGATACCCATCTTCGACATGATTTTGACGATCCCTTCTACGACCGCTTTCTGATAAGATCGAACAGCCTCTTCAAACGTATGAGCGATTTGACCATGTTCAACTAAGTTTTGAATCGTTGCATACGCGACGTATGGATAGACCGCATCTGCTCCGTAACCAATCAACGTCGCTGCCTGATGCACTTCTCGAACTTCTCCACTCTCACAAATGATGCTACAGCTCGAGCGTAAGTTCTCCCGAATTAAATGCTGGTGTACCGCACTAAGTACGAGAAGTGAAGGCATTGCAATTCGCAACTCATTCATGAGGCGATCAGATAGGACGATGACGTTCGCACCTTCTTGAACAGCTTGACTGACGCTCTTCAAGAGTGCGTCAAGTGCCGATTCTAAATCACTCGCAAATGTTGCATCGATTCGTTTGAGTGTAAGTCGCTCATCAATCTGATCAAGGGTGGTGCCATCAATAATCGGATGGTCTAACCAGACACGCTTCGCATGCCCGCGTCCTGTATGGACCGGATCTCCTTGCGGACCAATCCAGGTGAATGTCGCCGTGACAATCTTCTCTCGCAATGCGTCAATAGGCGGGTTCGTCACTTGTGCAAAATGTTGTTTGAAGTAATGGAACAGCGATCGTGGGCGTGTCGAAAGCACAGCGATTGGTTGATCGTGTCCCATCGACCCGATTGGATCTTTCTCGTCATTAATTAAAGGAACCATGTATTGTTCGATGTCCTCTTTTGTATAACCGAATGCACGCTGCACACGGTCTAGCTCTGAAACCGTTTGCTCCTGAACACCTCTGTCCTCAATAATCATCATTTGCTTTAGCCATTTATGATATGGCTCTGACTTCGCAATCGTCTCCTTGATTTCACTGTCTGGAATCAATCGCTTCTCAATCAGGTCAATCAACAACAACTGCCCCGGTCTGAGACGTTGCTTTGATTTGACGTTCTCAGCATCGACCGGAATGACCCCCGTCTCAGACGACAGGATCAATTCCCCGTCCAATGTTTCGATGTAACGCATCGGACGCAAGCCATTCCGATCTAAAATTGCCCCGATTTGCCGACCATCTGTAAAGACGACACCAGTCGGACCATCCCACGGTTCCATGATTGAAGAATGATATTGATAGAAGTCACGTTTGAAAGGTCCCATTTTCGCTTCCACGAATGGTTCTGGAATTAACATCATGGCTGTGTGCGCTATCGAACGACCGGTCCGCGTGAAAAATTCAAAGGCATTATCGAGCATTGAGGAGTCACTGCCATCCTCTTGGAGAACAGGGAACAAGTGATTCACGTCTTCAAACAGGTCTGTTGAGGTGACTCCTTCACGTGAACGCATCGCATCGATGTTTCCTCGTAACGTATTGATTTCACCATTATGGACAATCATCCGGTTTGGATGCGCTCGTTCCCAGGACGGGAATGTATTCGTTGAGAATCGAGAATGGACAATGCCGAATGTACTCTTATAGTGAGGCGATTGTAAATCCAAGTAAAATGCGGAGATTTGGCTAGGCGTCAACATTCCTTTATAGACAATTGTCTTCGTCGACAAACTAGCGATATATAAGTTTAACATTTCGACTTTTTCGATTTTTCGTCTGAGTTCATAAAAAACCCGTTCATTTGCATCTTCATCTAGGAATGGGCATGAGATGAACCACTGATAGATGACCGGTTGCGTCACACGGGCATGTTCACCGATTTGTGTGGAGTCCACGGGTACTTCGCGCCACTCGATCGTCGAGCAATCCAATTCATCCGCCATACGTTCCATTAATTTAACTTTTTCATTCAGTCGATCTTCTGACGGCTGAAAAAAAACCATTCCGACAGCGTAACGACCGAGTGACGGAAGGTTCATCGTTTGCATGAACAACTCATGTGGAATCTCTGTCATAATGCCAGCACCATCTCCGGCATCGATGACGCCTTGTCCACCTCGGTGCTCTAAATTACACAACATCGAAAGTGATTTACGGACAATCTCATGTTTTTTAAGTCCGTGTAAATTGACATATAGTCCAATTCCGCACGCATCTTTCTCAAATCTTGAGTCATACAGTCCAACTCGACTCATATCATCGACCCCTTTCACTCACAGTTTCGTAATTAACATTTTGTTCTAAATATTCTGATAAATCAAGTACACTGTATGTATTTTTGCATAATAAGAATATCAAAGAATATATATGAAAGCGCATACATCATTGATATCAATGAGTTACTCAGTTTTAGTTATATTAGATAAAGAATAAATATCCATCAATATTATTTATTTATAGGTTCTTAAGAACGTAAAAAAAGGATATCACTTAAGATATCCTTTTTTATTATTCAACTGTTTTACGCGTATGGTGTAAAAACGATTTCGGTCGCTTCCACAAAATCAATCCGATATACCCAATTGCAAGCAACGCGAGCGCACTAATGATGACGACATATAGCGTCCCCTCTTCGATTCTTGCAAAAATACCGATGTATGCCCAAACGAATACGAGAGGATAGATGAAGTCGTGGTGCCACCACATGAAAAGAAGGGCTAGTACGACCCCAACCATGAGTATGAGTGACGTCCAAGCAAGTTCATCGAGTCCTAACAGTGAAGTAATTTGCTCCGTCTTCATGACGACAAACGTATTGACGATTGTTGCAACCGATACCCAACCGATATAAATGGAGAATGGGAAGCGGTCGAGCCAACTTGTAGACGTTCGGAACGCGATATAGTACAGCCAACAAAGCGAAGCTAAGAATGATACCATGACGACGAGAGAGATGATGAACCACTCATTCGTGAATGCAAGTAGCCATAACCCGTTCAATACACATGAGATTAGAAATCCTGCCTTCATTCGATTAGCTTGTCGATTTGCCGCCGTCCCTTTTTTCACTTGCAAGACTAACCATACAAGTAACGCCACATAGATGACTCCCCAAATCGAGAAGGCGTATCCCGCTGGCTTAAAGTAAATATCGATTCGATCTGAAACCGCGGCATTGTCACCACTCGCAAAATAATTGATGACAACCGTCGCCAAGAAAGCGACCCAGTTCACTATCGGCCATTTAGATAAGTCCATATCCTCGATCTTCTAAACGAAGATCAAACACCTCCTTTTAGCAACATAATAATCAATACCCCGATCCGTGTGACTCTACACGTCAAAAGGGACTTGCCTAAGCGAGTCCCTTTTGATTAAAAATCGATTTCATCTGGGTCTGGTCCTAGACGTTCACCCGTCGCCACTTGGTCGATTTTTGCTAAATCGTCTGCATCGAGTGAAAAGTCAAACACGTCAAAATTCTCACGGATTCGGTGTGGTGTAACCGACTTTGGTAAGGCGACGTGACCCGACTCGAGGTGCCATCGAAGCACAACTTGTGCAGGCGTCCGGTCATGCTTTTCAGCTATTTCCGAAAAGACAGGAATGTCTAAGAACTTTCCTTGCATAAGTGGACTCCATGCTTCAATTTGAATGCCTTCATCTTGGCAATAGTCTAGCAAATCCGGTTGTGGTAGTTGTGGGTGTAGTTCCACCTGGTTAATGAGTGGTGTCATAAGTCCCGCTTCTTTCAACGCTTCAAGATGATGCTCTTTGAAGTTTGATACACCGATTGCTTTAATCTTCCCAGCCTCATACAAATCGATGAGGTCCTTCCATGCCTCGACAAAGCCATCTACCGGCCAATGAAGCAGGCAAAGGTCCAAATAATCTGTCTGAAGGCGCTTCAATGAGTTTTCAAAAGCTACTTTTGTTTTCCCCTCACGAATATCATCATTCCAAATCTTCGATGTGATGAACAATTCTGAACGGTCGACTCCTGAAATTTTGATTCCTTTTGCGACGCCATCTTCGTTTTTATAAATTGCAGCCGTATCGATATGACGATAGCCCGTTTTAATGGCCTCAACGACAGCTGCTGGTGCTTCAGTATCATTGTCGACTTGCCACACTCCAAAGCCGATCATCGGAATTTCTACCTTGTTTCTTAACGTAGCATATAACATCTAGTTCATCCCCTTTTTATTCTATCGAACTGATTCTATCATACCCGAGAATTTATTTTGAAAAACTAAATCGTCAAATCTTTTCGGATAAAACGGATGAACGAGATTACTGAAAAGAATATTAATAAGCCGATTAACCATATAAAATGAATGCCACCAAATTCTTCACGCATGATGGCCGGAGCATCGAAGAGAGAGAAGAAGGAGATGTTCCCTAGCCATTCGAACTGCTCACTCACTCCGTTAATGATATTCACCATTAAGAAAAACGTAAAGATTCCACCCGTCACTATATAGGATTTGCTACTATCATCGAACAGACTTGCCAACATATAAGCAACGACACCTAATACGAGCAGCATGAGTGCTCCGTTCAATTGAAGCATCCATAGAACAGAATAGTCGATTTGTAAATCAAACAATACATCTGCTGCCATGAGACTGAGCCCATTTAATCCGACAAAAAAACTTACTGCAATGATGAGGATGACAAATGTGGACAATACATACGTGACTCGAGAAATCGGTGCCGCCATGTAAAGCATGATTTCTCCAGAATCGACCGGTTTGGCGAGGAGTTTTGAGGCAAACGTCAACGCAAACAACACAGCGAGTACATAAAAGATCAATCCATAATAATTACTCGACAACAAATTGAGCAAATTATCCATCGCCATCGTCGCATCGATTTGGAACACGTCGAGCAGTTCCGGTGGTAACGACTCTAACTTTGCCTCAATCAATCCCGTTTCCTGAATGGACGGGAAAATAGCCGCCAAAAAGAAGAGGTAGATACTTGTTCCGATTGAATAACCGAGAATCCAACTGCGATTTTGTCTAAACATAGATCTTATTAACATTTATGTCCCCTCCCCGTAATACTGCATAAACAAGTGTTCGAGTTCGTCTGCGCCACTCTCAAGTGAACGAATCTCATAGTCGGCAAGCGTTCGGATTAAGTTGTTTAATTCTCGTGGCGACGTGATCGCGACCTCGACGTGTACTCCATCTCGCGATCCGGAATCTTCGATGAATCGAATCGCCTCTGTCTCTGATGAGAATTCGATTCGATATCGTTTCACACTATGCTGTCGAAGTTCTCCCATGTTTTCCTCGATAATAATGCGGCCGTCTTTAATCAATGCGGCACGATCACACGTCCGTTCCATCTCTGGAAAATGGTGTGAACTCATGAGAATCGCTTTTCCTGCTCGTTTTTCTTCAATCAACCAATCGATTAACCGTTCCTGCATGAACGGGTCAAGTCCACTCGTCGGCTCATCTAAAATATAGACAGGCACATCTTTCATGAAGCACGTGATAATAGCCAACTTTTGCTTCATTCCTTTTGACATCTTCCGTACTTTCGTCGCTTCATCAAATGAAAATCGTTCACGAAGCCGCCGTTCGCGGTCAGTATCTGTTTTGTGCAAATGACGGGTCAACCGAATGATTTCTTCTCCGGTCATGTTTTGTGGGTAATTGATTTCTCCCGGCAAATAGCCAACGCTCTCTTTCACCTTCTCTGTTTCTTGCCAACAATCGAATCCATTGATTGAGGCTTTCCCTTCATTTGGTTTCAAAAGTCCCATCAAATGCCGAATCGTTGTTGATTTACCTGCACCATTCGGTCCGATGAATCCAAAGATCATTCCCGGTGATACGTTAAGCGAGACGTCAAAAATACCGTGTGTCGAATCGAACCGTTTCGTCAATTGCTGAATCCGAATCATCTCGAATCCCCCTTTTTTTGAAATATTCATTTAATATAATTACAAAATTAGTATATCACGTTCTTTTTTGAAATGGTAATGGTATATTTATTACAAAACTATAGAAAGGAGCGATTATTCAAATGGATGGATTTGCAAAACGCACTGAAGAAAAACGACAGGCCATTTTAAGCGCGGCTTTTGACTTAATGACAGAGAAGCAATCTCGATTTACCGTAAGCGAGCTCGCTAAAAAAGCACACGTTTCCCCCGTATCCATTTATAATTATTTTGGTTCAAAAGAGCAGGTCATCATTGAAGTATTAAAACAAATGACGGAGGAACAAATGAGTTGGATTGATCAAAAAATCGAATCGAATGCTCCCTTCGACGCGTTACTCGTAGACATCTTGAAGCGAAAAATTAAGACAGCGGTTCTCTTTGATGAGACCATTACGAAGACAATGCAACAGGACCCGAACTGGGAACAACTTGCGACCCGGGGATACACCGCCTTCGCCCGACTGATTGAGTACGGTAAGCAACAAGGATCAATCGATGTGACCTTATCGACCGCCTCTTATCTTCGCTATGTTCAGTTAATGCAGCAGGCCATCCTGTCCGACCCTCATTTTTCAATCGGTGATATGAAAGAAACGATGGAAGATTATTTTCATTTCTTTTTAAACGGGGTTATTAAACGTTAAAAGGTGACTGTCTAAGATTTTCAGACAGCCACCTTTCTTCATGTTTTATAGATAAAGTCTTCGATCGGATAAAGCGATAGATCCACTTCGGCGTCGCCTTTAAGAACGAGATCACTTAACACTTTCCCGATGAATGGGCCTACCGTCAATCCGGATGAGCCTAGACCGTTCGCGACTAGCAGGTTTTCTGCCCCGGGCACCCTTCCAAGCACAGGGATCGAATTCGGTGTGACTGGACGGAAGCCAACTTTCGTTTCAATGAGTTCTGCTTCAGCAAGACCGGGTGAAGACTCCAAAGCTTTTGTCAGTACTTCATGAACACCAATCGCCGTCGGTCGTGCATCGAATGCTTTTCCTTTCTCATGCGTTGAGCCGATGACAACCTTACCATCGTCAAATCCAAGTAAATACCGTCTCCGTGGTGGCATGACAACCGGCCAATTCGATGCATCGGTGTCCTTTAATTGAACGTGAACGAGTTGCGCCTTCTCTCCGTCGACACGAGCTGTATATCCAATAGGCTGTAACAGTTCCGGTAGCCACGCCCCCGCCGCAAGGATGATTTCATCCGCTTCATGGAGAACTCCGTCACACTCTACGCCAATCTCATCCCCACCAGTCAATCGTGCCGAACCATAGACGAACTTTGCACCGCGTTTTTGGGCGACACGCTCGAGTGCTCCTCGGAATTTCCCACCGTCCACACGTGCTCCACCTGTTACTAGAAGCGCATCATATTCATCAGATAACGGAGGAAAGCGGAGTTGTGCCTCTTGTGCGGTCAATCGTTCGAGGTCGCCGATTTCCGGGGCCTCTTCACGTCGTTTCATCGTCCGCTCCATCATCTGGTCAAGTTTTGCTTCTTCATGTAGCGCAAGAGTCCCGACCCGTTTGTATCCGGTCTCCGTTTCCCCTTCAGCTTCCAACTCTTTCACGATCTGCGGATAATAGTGCGCACCTCCTTTTGCGAGTGCGTACCATGCTTTATTGCGTCGTTGCGCAATCCACGGACAGACGATTCCTGCTGCCGCATCTGTCGCACGTCCTTCTTCTTTACGGTCGATGACCGTCACGTCAGCTTTACCTGCTAAATGATAGGCTGTCGATACACCAACGATTCCCGACCCGATAATCACAATTTTCTTCATCATAAATCTGTCCTTTCAGACAGATGGACACATCCTTTCGTGAAAAAATCATCGACCCAATGGATCGATGATTAAATGTTATTCTCTCATCGCTAGACGATACAATAAGTCTAACAATTCAATATACAACCAGACGAGTGTGACGATTAATCCGAACGCCGCCACCCATTCTAATTGTTTCGGCGCACGAGCTTCGACCTGACTTGCAATAAAGTCAAAGTCTAAGACGAGCGCGAGCGAAGCGACGATGACAATGACAAACTGTACGCCGATTGCAAGCGGGCTCGAACCGGTCATAAACGCCAACCCTGAACCGAATAGACTCATGACGAGTTGCACGAGATATAGCAACATGACTGTGAACATGGCAGCCATGACACCGGCTCTGAATTTTTGTGTCACTTTGACGAGCCCTGTCGTATAGACAAACCACATCGCAAAAGCAACGACAAACGTCGTCAATACGGCACGTCCCACAATACCAGGGACCATCGCTTCAAAGAAATACGAAATCGAACCGACAAACACACCTTCAACAATACCGTAAAGTGGTGCAACGACCGGCGCTGTATTCGGTTTAAACGTGATGAGCAAGGCAAAGATAAACCCGAGGATGAGCGATCCAATCATAATCGGGAACAAGAGTTCTTCCCCAATTGTAGGAACGACAAGCCATGTCGTACCGGCTGCCGCCGTCACGAGAAGAAGCAATGTAAACACTTTGGACCATGTCCCTGCTTTTGTCATCGGCTCGGCACTATAAGCTGTAGAGTGCATAGATTTACGAAGTAATGGATTCGATTTTAAGTTCAACGTTGTATAGCTCCTTTATGATTCAGTTACTGTTTTGCGAATACGTCGATGAACGCGCGCATATAATCTGGTAAATCTGGTGGTCGGCGACTCGAGACGATATGTCCGTCAACGACGACCGGCTCATCATGCCAAATCGCACCCGCATTTTCCATGTCATCTTTGATTCCCGGCGTGCTCGTCACGTTCACCCCGTCTAAAATGTTCGCTGAAATCAGCACCCAACCAGCATGACAAATTTGACCGATCGGTCGCTTTTGTTCATCCATATAGCGGACGAACCCCTTCACCGAATCAGAACGACGTAACAAGTCAGGTGACCAACCACCCGGAACGAGAATCGCATCGAACGAAGTGATGTCTACATCATCAAACGATACGTCTGATTTGGCAGGGACACCATATTTACCGATATACGCATGATCGGCTTTCTCTCCCGCGAGGATCACGTGCGCTCCTTCTTCACGAAGACGGTGCACCGGATACCAAAGTTCTAAATCCTCGAAGTCATTACTGACAAGTTGAAGAACTTTCTTTCCTTGAAGTTTCATCAAACCCCTCCTTATATTCATTCACCATTATACCCGAAACCGGGAGTGGCGAAAACGAAGAATCGTGATTGTTGTTCCATGATATTGATTAGGGATGATTCTCACCACTATATCTTGTGTTTCCACTCTACAATATTGATATTATATGATACCTTTAGTGGTAGGAGATTGAGAAGGAGGCACATCACGTATGAAGCAATATCATGACTTATGTCGACATATTCTCGACAATGGAATAGCGAAAGAAGACCGGACTGGTACAGGGACGACGAGCATTTTTGGCTATCAAATGCGCTTTAATCTGCAGGAAGGTTTTCCCCTTATCACGACGAAAAAATTACATACTCGTTCGATCATTCATGAACTACTTTGGTTCATTTCGGGAGAAACAAACATTCGTTATCTACAAGAGAATGGAGTCCGTATTTGGAACGAATGGGCAGATGAAGAAGGTAATCTAGGACCCGTATACGGCTCACAATGGCGTTCGTTCCCGCGCCCGGACGGCTCGACCGTCGATCAGTTGGCTCAAGTGATTGAACAAATCAAGACAAATCCTGATTCGAGACGGTTGATCGTCTCCGCATGGAACCCTGGACAACTAGAGGAGATGGCCCTCCCACCTTGTCATCTGTTGTTCCAATTCTATGTCGCCGACGGGAAGCTATCTTGCCAATTGTATCAGCGGAGTGCCGACACCTTTTTAGGAGTTCCGTTCAATATCGCTTCCTATGCGCTTCTGACGCACATGGTTGCGCATGTGAATGGCCTTGAGGTTGGTGATTTTGTCCACACAATCGGAGATGCACATATTTACCACAACCATCTCGAGCAAGTGGAGCTTCAACTGTCACGTGAGCCACGCCCGTTACCACAACTCAAGATTGTCCGAGACGTCCCCTCAATCGAATCATTCCGTTTTGAAGACTTTGAGATTCTCGGATATGACCCGCATCCACATATTAAAGGGGAAGTGAGCGTATGATTTCGCATGTCGTTGCGTATGGGCAGAGCCGAGAAATCGGAAAAGACAATGATTTGTTATGGCGCTTGCCAGATGACTTGAAACACTTCAAGACCGTCACGTCTGGCGGGACCGTCGTAATGGGAAGAAAGACGTTCGAATCAATCGGAAAGGCTTTGCCAAACCGACGCAATATCGTCGTCACGTCCGATTCTTCATTTGAAGCAGATCAAGTCGAAGTATGGCATGACTTGGACCGTCTTGTTGAATTGAGTGAGCAGGAAGAATGGTTTGTCATTGGTGGTGCCACCTTATATGAGCAGACGATGCCGATGACGAGTCGAATCTATGCCACGGAAGTCGAATCTAGGTTCGAGGCCGACACGTATTATCCTGAACGCACAGGGGAATGGACAGTCACAAATCAAATCAATCATCCACAAGACGAAAGACATGCATATTCCTTCACGTTCAAACAATACGACAAAGCAGACATCGAGTAATCATTGATGTCTGCTTTTTAGTCTGGTAGTTTTTCTAGCCACTGTTCAATTTTTTTCGTAATGATTTCGTCATGTTCTTCATCCGCATAGTCATCATAAATCGCTTCAAGCTCAGATGCGGTACGTTTCGATACTGCGAGAATGTGGCTATATTTCCCCCGCTGCTCCTTCACGGCAGACAATGTACCTCTCGCTTCATCTACCCGGGCATCATCCAAGACGAACATTTCAATGTTATCGTTACAAGAATACGCTTCATAAGGACGATACACTACTTCATATCGGCGGTGTTCTTTAGGCAGTCGGTCCGCGAGCGAAATATATGTATTCGTTGACATCGTCACATATGCAATCCGCTTCTCTTCACGGACTGCAGATGAATAACGGACAACACGATTTCGTCCATCTCGTTTCGCTTTGTATAACGCCTCATCTGCATAGGCGCACCATTCACCAAGTGTATAGCCCGTCTGGCAGACGCGCGTGTAGCCAATCGATACCGTCACTTGATGGTCATAAGGAAACTCCAACGTTTCGATTTTTGAACGGACACGCTCCAACACCGTTTCGACAATCGCCCGATCTGAAATATTTAAGAGAATTAAAAATTCTTCTCCACCATAACGAATGAGCTCATCGCTCGAGCGAATCGCATGGCGAATTTCCTCTGATACACGATGAAGGACATCATCTCCGTATGAATGACCGAACGTATCGTTCAATTGTTTGAAATGATCGATATCAAGTAAGGCGACAGCAAAACTCTCTCCAGAGCGCTCCAATCTCGAGATGAATCGAGAGAATGTCGGTTTCAAATACTTGCGGTTAAAGGCTCCTGTCAATTCATCCACGAGTAACGCCTTTGATACGAGACGGGATTTTTCAATATGTAATCCGAGACGTACCAACCGTTCCTCCATCGGAACCCACGATTCCCAATAATCATCGAATCCGTAAGAGTATGCAGCAAGACGATAGTGTTCATTCGTACCGATGACGATGAGCGGCACATAGAGTTTTCTCATTTTGCTGACGAATGATTGGATGTCTCGTTCTTTGAACTGCGGCCATAGTTCGACGTCCATGATGATGGCTTTTGGCACATCCTCATAATCGTATTCAACCGCTTCTTCGAGGGTTTGTAAAAATACCGGACGAGCTCCTAGTTTTTCGACACGCGATTTATAGCGACTAAATGTAGAAAAACTTGCTGATAAAATCAGGACAAGGTCTTCATCTTCTTGTTCAATTCCTAGGACTGTATGGATATATCGCTTCACAGGTGAAATCAGGGTCAACGCTTCCGCTTGGGTGAGGACACTAGGTAACTCCTTCGCTTCAGACTCGACACGACTAAAGATTTCTAACAAATGCATCAAACGTCGTTGTTTAACTTCCTTCTTCATCCAATCGAGTAGAAATTCGATATCGCTTTTTGGAATTTGTCTAGACTCTGATATCTTCTTCAAAATCATATGTATACGTTCAGTGAGTTGACCTTGCTCCATTTTCGTCCCCCTATGTTCGTACTCCCCGAATTATCTTATGCTTCGATTATGCGACTTCGGCGGTTAAAATACAACTATTTCCTTATTTATTTTCTATTGTTTTACATATACATAGGTCATATGTCCTAAAATAGACATACAAAAAGCGGTCTTGCGACCGCTTTTCGTTATTTTTTCACTTTTAGATTTGGAGTAGTCATCTCTTCGGGACGAATCCATTGATTGAATTGTTCTTCTGTCAATAAACCTGTTTTCAATGCCGCTTCTTTTAAAGAGGTGCCGTTTTTGTGTGCCGATTTTGCAATTTTTGCAGCGTTCTCATATCCGATATGCGGATTGAGTGCTGTGACGAGCATGAGTGATTGCTCTACGTTTCGTGAAATCACTTCCTGATTCGGTTCAATCCCGACAGCACAATGATCATTAAATGAATGTAAGCTGTCCGTCAATAGACGACATGTTTGTAGGAAATTGTACATGATGACCGGCTTGAAGACATTCAGTTCAAAATTCCCCTGACTCGCCCCAAAGCCAATCGTCGCATCATTACCAAGTACTTGCGCGGCAACCATCGTGAGAGCCTCGCTTTGCGTTGGATTTACTTTACCAGGCATAATCGAGCTTCCCGGTTCATTTTCTGGAATCGTAATTTCTCCGATTCCCGCACGCGGACCAGAAGCCAACCAACGCACATCGTTCGCAATCTTCATGGCGTCCATCGCTAGTGCTTTTAAAGCACCGTGCGTGAAGACGAGTTGATCGTGACTCGTTAGAGCGTGGAATTTGTTCACGGCTGTAATGAACGGCTTGCCTGTCTCTTCTGAGATTTTCTTGGCTACGACTTCACCGAACTCAGGGTGCGCGTTGATACCTGTCCCGACGGCCGTTCCTCCGAGAGCAAGCTCAGTGAGTGGTTCTATCGTCCGTTCAATCATCTGTTTTGACAGTTCTAGCATCCGCACCCAGCCGCTGATTTCCTGTCCGAGCGTGACCGGTGTCGCATCTTGAAGATGCGTCCGTCCGATTTTGACGATATCCATATACGCTTTCGCTTTTTGCGAAAGGGTTTTGTAAAGCGAGTCGATTGCCGGTAGGACATCATCTTGTACGGAAAGGATGGCTGCGATGTGCATCGCTGTCGGATACGTATCGTTCGAGCTCTGCGATTTGTTGACATCATCATTTGGATGAATCGTGATCGATTGTCCTCGTGCCTGTAACTTTTCATTGGCAAGATGCGCGATGACTTCGTTGACGTTCATGTTGGACTGCGTTCCTGAACCCGTCTGCCAGACGACAAGCGGAAATTCGGCGTCGTGTTGCCCTGCTAAAATCTCATCCGCAACTTCCGAGATGATGATCGCTTTGTCTTCCTCAAGTACACCAAGTTCGGCGTTCGCTAAAGCCGCTCCTTTTTTCAAAATGGCAAAAGCGTATACAATCTCAAGCGGCATCTTCTCAGCACCGATTTTAAAGTTTTCAAGACTTCGCTGCGTTTGCGCTCCCCATTTCGCATTAGCTGGGACTTTAATTTCCCCCATTGTGTCCCGTTCGATCCGATAATCCATTATAAATTCCCCCTCTATAGTTGAGTACGCTTTCATTTTAGCGAAAAACCATCTAAAAAGAAATGACTCCGTCAAAAAAGCGACCAAGAATGATCTTAGTCACTTAACTCGTTCCATTCAATGCCTCACGGGCAATCAAATCCGCTCGATTTTCCACACGCGGAATCCATTTCAAAAAGATAGTAGGTAGTTCATCATACGCAATCAACGCTTTAAGAAAGAGCGGCTTCGCCGAATCATCTTTCATGAAGCGTTGCTCTAATGCACGAACAACCACGTCAGCATCAGAGTAGAGCATGAATGACGTCTCCTCTTGCATCAAATGCGCCTTTTCAAGTGCATAGGCACAAGCTGCTAGTTCAGCATGGACGCTCGACAGCCCTAGCACCCGTTGCTTGAATGTTGATACTGTACCGTCTGATGACTTGATCCAAACACCGATGCCGTTTTCTCCAGTCGTTTGATTGGTTGCCGCGTCAAAATAGATGTGAACCAAAGCGGTACGCCTCCCAATCCGTATTGATTGGAGCATAAATGTCAATCTGCGACAGACGTTTTGACAAGAGCGCAATCTCTTCATGACCGTCTAGTTTTTTTGCAAACTTTTGGTGGGTCGCTTCAAGCGTTTCATTCTGCACGTGCATGTAAAGCGTCTCAATCGTATCGTAATGTTGAATCAGGATAGTTGCCGTTTTCGGACCGATTCCGCGCACACCTGGAATATTATCTGAAGCATCTCCTTGGAGTGCCTTCACATCAACAAACTGTTTCGGCTTTACTCCGTACATCGATTCAAACGAACCTTCGTTGACGAGCTGTTCTTCTCCCTTTTTCGGCATGATTTGAAACACGTTCGGTGATAACAACTGAAGTAAGTCACGGTCAGAGGAATAAAGGTATGATTCCCCGGGAAAAGCTGTCGCGACCGCACCCATCAAATCATCGGCCTCGTATCCGGTCAACTCGGATTGTAAGATGCCTCGTTCATCCAAAGCGACCCTCAATTTCAAGTAGTCATCAAACAATGGTTCAGGCAGTCCATTACGCGTCGCTTTATATTCAGGGTACATAGCATAACGATGTGTGGACTCTCGCGTTCCGTCCCAAAAGAAAGCAATATGCGAAAAGTCTGTCGTCCATGAATCTACTTTTCGAAGCAAGCCTTTCACCGTTACGTCCGGATCTTGTGCCCGTCTACGCTCCGTTGCAAAATAATAGCGGGACAATAAGTTAAATCCATCAACTAGAATGAGCTTCATTCTGCTCCACCTCACATGATTTTAATCCTCGTGCCAATGCTTCGGCATCTAATTCCTTCCCGATCCAAACGAATACCGAACGGTCCCCTTCATGTACCTCGTTTGCAAACGTCGCACCCATCAGTTGATTCGTTGCTTGAATGACGAACTTTCGATTCTCGTCTTTTAGTCGGACAATCGCTTTCATCCGATATATCGAATCCTCATAATGCATCAGTACCTCACGGACATAACGGGTCACCCGCTCCCGAGACAAAGGGCGCTCAGCATTCAGTGTGATCGCACGAAGGGAAGACACCGATTCACTCATCTCCGTCAGTTGACTCAACTTCTGTTCGTCGACTCGTGACAGTTGGAACGTATTTTCGAGTAGTTCGTAATCGCCTACTGTTTGGACAGTCTCCACAATCCGTACCGTCGGGTTGAGTTGTTCAATTCGCTGACGTGCCTGGTCTAGCTCTTCCACTGAGACTAAATCCGTTTTATTTAACAAAATCAAATCCGCATAGGCGATTTGATGAATGCCTTCTTTAAACAGTTCGCGATCCATTTGGCTTGCATCCACGACAGTTAAGATAGCATTCATCTTGAAGTGTTGTCGTAAATATTCATCATAATAAATTGTCTGGATGATTGGGGCCGGGTCGGCAACACCAGTCGTCTCGATGATGATTCGGTCAAATGTCCCCTTCTTCGCCACGAGTTGATAAAACGTCTTGCTCAAGTCATTTTGAATCGAACAACAAATACAGCCGTTCGAGAGCTCGATTTGCTCCTGGTCCATCTTCACAATCAACTGTTCATCGATATTGACTGACCCAAGTTCGTTAACAATCAAACAAATCTTCTCATCGGTCGCAGCGAGTAAACGATTCATATATGTTGTCTTGCCTGCTCCTAAAAACCCGGTCACTAATTGTACGGGAATCATGTTATCACCCTTTTCTTACAGTTCTTCGTGTGCGCGAGCCCATTTCTCATAGCGCGCATCCAATAAATCAATCAAATGAAGCATCCAAGCTTCCGTCGTCATCGGCAAGACACTTGATCCCCACTCACGCTTCCCGTGATGCGATAAAATCATATGCCAAATACGATGATGAACGTCGATCGGCAGTCGAATCTTTGATTGGCGTAACGTCTCTTCGAACAACAGGCCACCGTATGGCATATGCCCAATTAATGTCCCAATCGGATTGATCGAGATGCCGGTCGTTTCAATTGTACCCTCAACAGGAGATAGTTTTTCAAAACGATTCGGACTAGATAGCAGATGACTGTATTCATATATTTTTCCGATGTCGTGAAAAAGGATTCCAAGTGCGAGTTCGTCCCAGTTCAATGGCTCTTTCCGTTCTGCCATCGCTTCGCATGCGGCATACAATGATTCGAACGTTCCTTTATAGGCCTGTTCAATTTTAACCCCGTTCATCGTATTCCAAAGGTCGACTTTATGCAACTGCTCGGCTTCTTTGATTACACGGAACACCATGGCCAAATAGTCATCCTGTTCTTGAATCCGATATCCGAGACGTAACATGCAAACGGTATGCTTCAGCAATCCTCCAGCGTAATTATGATGATGGTAAAGCGCTGCTGGCGACAGTACGAAATCATCCCAAACGAAATCAAGGAGACCATAGGCGATCTGTTGATAAGTCGGCGACAACGTATCGATTAAGCTGAATAACTCATCAGCAAATTGTTCCATCGTTTCGTCACCCGGTAAGCCAGGGAGTAAAGAGATGGCTTCATCTTTTGAGATGGGATGAACCCGGTCGATAATGATTGATTTTGCACCATCTGGTTTTGGATAGATATCGATTTTTCCTGACAATTCAATCACGCCAGACTCATAGATTGGAAGTAGTTCGCTCTCGTTCCCACGGAGCCAATGTTTCGCGCGCATCATCCCGGTCGCCGTCGTGACACTTAGTTGTAGCCACTTCGCACCGCTCTTCCCTTCCTTCACTTCAACCGTACTGACAAGCGCTTTCGTCTGGACAGGTGCGCCGTCCTGTAACCGGTCTAAACGTTCTTTCGATTTTTCAATTTGAGGTATTCGAAATCTTTCTTGGTTCGTAGAAGTACCTATGATCGGATCAATCTGTTGGTAATAGTTCATATACATTCCCTCCTCGCATCTTCTGACATTGTATCGTGTTTCCACGCATTAGGCGAACATACTTTCTAGTAGGGTTTCAATTTCGTCTCCACCATATTGAAAGCGCTTACGATTATTGGTACGATAAAGGTAGTTCTATAAAGGGGGAAACGAGAATGATTTCATTAATCGATACGTATGAACGTTTCATCGCCTCGGGGGAAGCGACACGTTATGCACAAGAACAGCAATCGATTGAACATATTTTACAAGCGTCTGCTTGTCCGGTGGGAATGCAAGATTTAGAGCAGTCTCTTACGCACCATTCCGGTAATCCATATGCAAAAGATGAGTCACTCGACAAAATCGTCGAACATGAGATGAAAGGGGCGATGGCTACTCTCGAGCTATCCGGGTACCCACTTCAGACCCCTCTAGCGAAAGCAGTGATTCTGTCGGCCTTCGCACGTACGAACCGCCTCAACATCGACAAGTTAAAAGAATTAAGCCATGCTGACCTGCTCGTCCGAATTCAATCGGCTGAACGGGCATGGAAACGGACATACACATTGTTACATCGGTCAACACCAACTCAGATTTGTGGTCAAGTAGATTCTCTACTCGGTGGATGCGCCATACAGCGTGTACTTGAGGCAATCAAACAGCCAGGAACATCAAAAACGGCATAAGAAAAGGAGCGGTCCCCGGCCCGCTCCTTTTCTTATGCTCATCCTTCTGTTACTTCTACTGCATCCGGCTCATAAAGCGTCACGTTACGTGCCGGTGAAAATGTCGAAATCGCATGTTTATAGATCAACTGTTGACGCCCTTCCGATTCGACGATGACAGTAAAGTTATCAAATGATTTGATGATACCTCGAATTTGAAACCCACTTACTAAAAATACAGTCGTTGGCACCATTTCTTTTCGAAGTTGATTCAAAAAATGGTCTTGGATGTTGTAGCTCGCTTTCATGCTGGATTCCCCCTAGTCTTTATCTCTTTAAAATAATCGGAATTTTCGAAAAAACTCCTCTACATCATCATAAATACTTTTATATGATAGTTCAAATGATTTTCGTCCCATATCTACCCAAATTCCATCAAATTGATGTCGGAACCACGTCAACTGCCGTTTGGCAAATTGTCTTGTATGTTGTTTTAACAAATCTGTAGCCCGATCTTTTGAGATTTCTCCTTCTACGTATGGAATAATTTCCTTATAGCCGATGGCTCGCATCGCCTGCGTATCACGATATCCTTGTGCCAAAAGTCGTTCGACTTCTTCGACAAGCCCTGCCTTCATCATCGCATCGACGCGTTGATTGATTCGGGCGTATAGCATCTCACGATCCGCATGAAGGACGAACAATCGATAATCATAATGTTCGGATGGAGCACTGTCCGTCGTCTGTGTATCACCTTGCATCGCCACCTCGAGCGCACGCACGACGCGACGCACGTTATTCGGGTGAATCGTAGCAGCACGCTCTGGGTCAAGTTGAACCAATCTTTGGTGTAGCGCCTCACGCCCTTCGACTTCTGCCAATCGTTCGAGGTCAGCCCGCAACGCTTCATCCACAGGTCGCTCCACAAATTCATAGTCATATAAGATGGAGCGAATGTATAGCCCCGTCCCGCCGACGATAATCGGTAATTTGCCACGGGCATAAATATCATCGATGGCGGCACGTGCTAACTGCTGAAACATCGCGACGCTCATGGCGTCATCCGGGTCACATATATCAATCAAATGATGTGGGATCCCTTCGGCCTCTTCTTTCGTCACTTTCGCTGAACCGATGTCCATGCCCCGGTACACTTGAACCGAATCACCCGAGACGATTTCGCCGTCGAACGATTTCGCCAGTTCGATACCCGTCTTTGTTTTTCCAACGGCGGTTGGTCCGACGATGACGACGACAGGTGTTTTTTTCATACTCTTCACTCCTCAATTAAAAACCCGTCTCCTCGCGAGACGGGTCATCAAATTCTTCTTTTTATTCTATCATCAAATACGACGGCAAACAGCATCCAACCACATAAAAGTAATCCGAGTAATAACACGAGACCATCACTCATCTGCTTTCGCCTCCTTTAGCTTCCTCATTCCCATTTTTCACAATTTAGACACAAAATAAAACACACTCATAAAGAGTGCGCTAAGAAGAACAAGAAAACCATCACTATATATCGAACTACTGGAACTAAAAAAGTCACCCGGTGCGATTGAATCACACTAGATGACCTCGTATGATTTTATAAACGTTATTTACGCAACCTCAACGGATTGTTTCGTACGCTTAACGGATACGATGAAGTAAAGAATTGCTGTACCACTCGCAGCCCACCAAATCATCTCGTATAACCCGTTCAAAAGTCCTGCCATCCCGATCATCGCTGGAACAATAAGAGTTAACCATGACAATACAAGGGCAACACGAGCTGTAAATGCCTCGTTTGGTCGACCAAGTCCCATCCCGAAAAAGAAGAGCGACCATAAGAATGACCAGAAGAACCACGTCAACGCACCCATTGAATCGCCGCCAGCAATCGCCATCACCCCATAAAATGAAGCTGCAATCGATACGAATAACGAGAACCAGCCGACTCCACGACCGTCTAAATTCAAAATAAATGTCACACCAACGTATAAATAAGTGAATGAAAACAGATAAATGCTTGCGAGACCGAACTGCTCTTCAGGACTTGCCCCGATCAATAACCACGTGGCGATAAACGTTTGTAAGATTCCTGTAAACAGACTAAATACCCCAGCACTTTTTGTATCTACCTTCCCGAGAAGGACAAGACTATTTAAAAATAGCGCGACGCCACCAAATAATAAACTTACGTTACCCACATTCATTACCCCTTTTGTACAGATGTCTGACCTCTATTCTACTGTATCACTTTAGCTTGAATTCGCTTACAGTGCAAGGGGAATTTTTATTGTTCACGAGAACGTCATCCATTACTCGTTTTCAAGCATTTGAATCATTCCATCAATGACCCTTTCCTATGTAAAAAAAATCCTTTCCGGAACATCCGGAAAGGATTTCGAGGTATTAATAGATTCCGACAGCGTCAAATGATTTCGCAGCCGATACCGCTTGCGGGCTCGTTGAACCGTAAAGGTCTTTTGCGGATTGCACAACCGCTTGACGAAGGCTTGAGAAGTTTGATGTTGGCGTCAAGTAAACGTTTAGAGCGCGGTAATAGATATCCCCCATCTCCATGACTCCTACACCTTGTACAGATACGCCGTAATGTGATCCACCGTTACCTAAGAGGTATGCCGCTTTGTTGACGATACCCGAGTTGATGTGAACCCCACCATTGTCTTGTGTCCCTGTGTAACGTTTCGAGTAGTGATCTGGGTCTCCATATGCGGCAGGGTTTGCCATCGAACGAAGTCCGTCGCCTGCAACTCCCGGTGTGTAGATGTCTTCCCCTACCAACCAATCGAAGTTTGTACCGACACTATATTCGGCAACCGTTCCTAAAATATCTGATATTGCCTCATTGATTGCACCAGATTCGTTTTGATAGATCAACCCTGCCGTATACTCCGTGACCGCGTGTGTCAATTCATGAGCGACTACGTCAAGTGCACCTGAAAGGTATGTGAACGTCTGACCATCTCCGTCACCATATACCATCTTGCTACCATCCCAGAACGCGTTGTTGTAACTACGGCTATAGTGAACCGTCGAGTTGAGGGCAGCACCAGCGTTATTATAACTGTTACGTCCATACGTATTCTTATAGAAGTCATACGTTTTCGTTGCGTTGACGTGTGCTGAAACCGCTGCACGGTCATACGTGGTGTTCAAGACGTTATCGACATCAGCCCAAAGTGAACCCGGAAGGCGTGTACGGTTTCCAGCATCGTACGTATAAATTCCTTTTCCTCGTGTTGAATCCTGTAAATAGTAATATGAACCACTTTTCGTTGTCTTGAATGTCTGGCTATAGCCGAGAACATCGATTCCCGTTCCTGTATATGTTGTGCCCGTCACACCGTTCGTCGGTTTAGCGTGTGCCAATTGATCGAATTTGTTGAGAACTTCTCCAGTACCCGCATCGATGAAATATGTCCAACGCGACGGTTCTTCCGCTTCAAGGATTGTTCCGGTCACTTGATACGCATAGACCGACTTGTCACCTTTTGGATAAACAATTAATTCCGCTTCAGGTTCGAGCTCGTAAGCCCCTTTATGTTCAACGAGCTTTTTATAACTCGCGATGGCTTTCTTCTCGCTTAACTTGATTGATTTATGTAGGTTTTTCACCGATTTGGCATCGTCTACAACCGTCTTCAATTGACCCGCTTCATCTACGACACCGACTACCACACCACCGAATACGGGCACGCCATCAACTGTTTGTTGAAGCTTAACCACTTTCCCGACTTTGTCCGACTTCGACTCGATCGTCTTGAATTCACCTTTTGATTTGACGTACTCTTTGACAATCGTCGTTGGTGCACTTGCTGATGGTTTCGTCAATGTGCCTGACTTCAATTCTGCCGCACCGACCAGTTGTGGTACGAGCAAGATGCCTGCGATTAATGATGTAGATACAAATTTTTTCATGTGTTTCCCTCCTTTGTGATAACTCTTACTTTACACACTTTACCAAAAGGGTTGTATCCATCTTTTTAATTATTTTGACAATTCTAAATATTGAGTCATCCGGACCAAAACCTATTCTCTTATCCTCATTTCAGCCAATAAAAAATAGTACTACCTAGGAAGGTAGCACTAACAAATTAATAGACATCTTTTTGCGTAAAGTGATAAAACGCATACGCCAGGGCGGCCATCGACCAAATGAGAATGACAAGTAGAGAAAACGGTAATGTCATCCCATCAATGGGTGGGGCTTGTCCCTCCAAATAGGTATGAAGGCCGAAGTTGACGTTCACCAGGTATTTCGAGCTATCCCAATTTGAGCCCAGTGATGTCAAAAGCGGCCCAGAAATGAGGACGGCCATCATAATCCCGATTCCAGTCGCCGTGTTTTTCACCAATACAGAGATCATAAGTGAAATCGTTCCGACTGCAGCGACGACAAGCCACGACAGTCCCATCGACATGAGCAAGTATTCCCACATCGGCAAAGTATGCACAAAATCGGTCGAGAACGTTCCGGTCGGTGAAGCTTGGAAACCAGTCAGAATCGGAGCGGTCCAACCGTCCCAACCGAGAACGATTCCGGATATGGCGTAACTGACGATGGCGGTCACAAAAATTAAGATCGATGTATAGAGTAGCGTTGTCAGCCATTTGGCGAGCAGAATCTTAAATCGCCGGACCGGACGGGATAACAGTGTCTTGATTGTCCCATCGTTATGTTCCCCGCTGACGATATCCGCCATCAATACGATGATAAAGAGCGGCAAGACGAGCGTCGTCCCTTGGGAGAAGAAGACACGCATGAACGTCGGGGCCCCCGGATAATTCGGATTGATATCATTATCAAGATAATATTGATTCTGTTGGACTTGAAATTCGAGAATCTGCCTGAACTCGTCTTGGACGTTCGCAGAGGCGAGTCGGTTTTGCGTATCGATGATCTCTTGCTGGAGATCGACACGCCAATCAATCGTGCCTTGTTCTTCACGTTGCTTCTCGATTTGACGATAGTTTGCGTACGTAAACATGGAGACGAGTACGATCAAGATAATAGAGACAACCATCAATCTGCGTTTCCGATGAATCTTTAATACTTCATTACGAATAAGGCCAAGCATCGATGGATTAGGCAATATGATCACCGCCTGTCAATGTGATGAAGAGGTCTTCTAGTGTCTGCACCCG
This sequence comes from Exiguobacterium sp. s101, assembly GCF_018617835.1. Lineage (NCBI taxonomy): Bacteria > Bacillati > Bacillota > Bacilli > Caryophanales > Exiguobacterium > Exiguobacterium sp. s101. The sequence continues at coordinate 40,270 of NZ_JACSKX010000001.1, forward strand.
TCGTTCGAGTCCGAACACTTCGACGTCTCTTTCTATTAAATAGCGATTCAACTTTGCCGTCTCTTCAACGTTCATCGAAATACGAATCGTTCGCTCATCAACCACGTCCGCTTGATCGATTCCAACGTATCCTTGAACGATGGGTAACACTTCAAAACTATTAGTGACATGCAAGTCAACTGTCGATGCAAGTTCTTCAATTAATGATTCAACTGTACCTACTTTGACGATCTTACCTCGGGACATGATAGCGACTCGATCCGCAAGTAGTTCAATCTCCGCCAAGATGTGACTCGATACGAGAACACTCAGTCCCGTCTCTTCTACGAGACGACGAATGAATAATCGCAAATCTCGAATCCCCATTGGGTCGAGTCCGTTCGTCGGCTCATCTAAAATGAGAACTCGTGGGTTATTCAACAACGCCTGAGCAATTCCGAGCCGTTGACGCATCCCAAGGGAGTACGTTTTCACTTTATCATCGATTCGAGCAGTCAAGTCGACGAGATCGATGACTTCCTGAATCCGTTTGTCATCCACATTAGGTAACATCCGTGCAAATGCTTCTAAGTTCTCACGTCCGGATAAAAATTTATACAGTTCTGGATTCTCGACGATGGCTCCGATTTGGTTCATCGCTTGAACAAATTGTTTGTCGACACGATACCCACAAATCGATACATTTCCTTTCGTCGGTTTGATCAAGCCAACAATCATTCGAATCGTCGTCGTCTTCCCGGCGCCGTTTGGTCCTAAAAATCCGAATACCTCGCCTGGATAGACGTCTAACGAAATATTATCGATAATCGTCTTTTTACCAATCACTTTTGTTAGTTGATGTAACTTTAACGTCGGTTCCATTGTCTCACCTCTTCTCTTATTCTATCGGACAAAAGCGAATCTGTCTTATTCGAACATTCACATAGGGCACATCCATACATTTTTGATATGATATGTGTATAGAAAGCGAGGTCAGCCCATGAAACAGTCGAAATGGTATGCATTTTTAAGTGGTGCCGTTTTATTAACGGTAATCGCCTTATACGGTCTATGGATTGGTTATCAGGATATCGTCAACCCCCCGGAACGAACACTTTCCGTTTCCGAAGACGAACGCCCTGAACCAGAAGGAGACGTCTACGTCGCACTTGGCGATTCGTTGACGCGCGGAGTAGGGTCAACGTCTGGTGCTGGATATGTTCAACCCGTAAGTACGGTACTTGAAGAAGACGGTGTCCGTAACCAAAACCTGGCCATCTCTGGAGCACGCACAGAAGATTTACTCAGACAACTCGAGCAGCCCGAAGTGCGTCGGACAATCGAGAACGCCCGATATATCACGTTGACCATCGGAGGAAACGATTTGTTTAACCGTGGAGAAAATGTCGATAATTTCGAAGAGGTCGATATTCAACAAGTCATCACGGATGCGAAGACAAATCTTGAAACCATTTTTTCTGAAATTCGATCATTGAACGACTCGGCGACCATCGTCTATATCGGTCTATACAATCCGTTTCAAAATGATGAGAACGGACAGGCGTTCAATCAACTCATCCTCGATTGGAATGCATCTGCGAAACAATTGGCGAATGCTCAAAACATCAATGTGATTGACCCGTTCTCCTACATCTCTGATTTATCACGAGATCTCGCGACCGACCAATTCCATCCGAGTGACCGCACGTATGAAAAAATTGCGAATGATGTACTCTTCGTCCTTGAGTAACAAAAATCCTCGTCAGGCTAAGCTTGACGAGGATTTTTTACTTCTCATATCGAACGACCCACTGTTCCCCTTGTTTCATCATGTCCGTCCCGACCCAACCTGCTTGAAGCAACTCAACTTGTCGCGCCCGATCTTCCATCGGCACCTCCGTCACTTCTGAAGTAGGTTGCCACATACGATGCATCTCTTTGTAAAAAATATATCGAAGTTTCCCACCATACTTCTCTTTAAACGCACCGATTCGGAGTCCAAGAGAGAATTTGTCTTTCATACTTGGAATATTGAATGGGGCGACGGTTGCACAGACGACATCGAATCGGTTATCCGATTCAACTTGTGACATCAACAGTTTGCCTAAATGTGTCTGTAGTCCATATCCACGGAATTCTGGATGGACGTTCGTCACTTCTTGATAAATGACACGTTCAAGCAAATCCTCTGGCCAACCGATATCTCGCCCTAAATGTTCGTTGTCAATCGGCGGGATGAGCATCGCTCGGAATGCGATGATCCGACCATCTGATTTTGCCCCAATCAACGTCTGATCCTTCAATAGTTTCGTGAACTCTTCGATTGATAGAGATTGATAATGTTCTGGTTCAGCCAACACCTGAATGACCGCATCTTGAACGGACAATAGTTCAGGTAAATCTGACAAGCTTAGAACGTCTACTTGAAGTGAAAGGTCTTTGATTTCACCTTGCCACATGCGAATCTTCTCCAATCACGTAAGAATCCGTCGTCAATTCACGCAACACGTCTTCATCGACATCAATACCGAGTCCCGGACGATTGTGCAGCGAGATGATTGGTAAATCATATGATAAGTTTCCGACATCTTTCCCGAACCGGAGAGGTCCCGTCAACTCGACCGTCTTCACGATTTTACTTGAGAAAGCGACGTGGAATCCTGCACTCGATGCAATGGATGATTCGACCATTGAACCGATTTGACATTCAATCCCCGACATTTCCGCCATATGGACTAACTTCTTCGCCGGATAGATGCCACCACACTTCATCAGCTTGATGTTCGCTTTATGGGCTGCCTGCATCATCGTCAAGCGTCTCATATCGTGAACGTCTTTCAGCCCTTCATCGATCATGAGTGGGACGGAGATTTTTTGTTTCACTTCGAACATGCCTTCAAAATCATCCGCCTTGACCGGTTGTTCGACCCAGTCGATTCCATACGGTTCGAGTAGACGCATGGCTTGAACCGTATTGGCCGCATTGACCCATCCTTGATTGACATCGACTCGAATCGGCACGTCATTTCCTACTGCTTCCCGTACCGCCTTGACACGCGCCACGTCCGTTTGCACATCGACTCCGACCTTCATCTTCACGGCCGTATAGCCTCGTTTCATTTGTTCGAGTGCCTCTTGTGCCATATGGCTCGGCTCTCCGATACTCAAGACGTGAGTGACTGGGAATGACTCATGGTACCGACCGCCAATCCATTCGTAGATCGGTTGATTGATTTTTTTCCCAATCACATCATGACACGCGATATCGAGCGCTGCTTTGGCAGCCGGAACACCACGAATCGCACGGTCCATCTCGTCATGAATATGCTCTAGATGCATCGGATTTTTTCCGATTAAGAGCGGCGCCAACAGATGACGGATGACACTGACAGTGCTCTCTGCCGACTCCCCTGTCACATGCTCATCCGCCACGGCTTCTCCATAACCAATCAGTCCACAAGACGTGGTCATTTTGACAATGACAGACGGCATATCATCATAACGATGATAACTGACGATGAATGGTACTTTTAACGGAAAGCGAACCGAGAAAATTTCTATTTTTTGAATATTCATTTTCATCACTCCTTTACTTCAACTGCTCTTTCCTCTATATTGTCGTTATATAGTCGCTAAATTGCAAGGGGGATTTTTATATGTCCATCCATATCGCCGTCGTCGGCTCACCAGCGTTTATTCAACAGGTACGGAAAGGTTCCTCTTCCTTACCCGATGTCCGGATCGAAGAATTTCCTTATGATGACCCACGTGAAGCGAAAGACATCGCTACACAACTCCTATTTTTTGATGGAGTGTTCTTCTCCGGTTCATTCCCTTATACGTATGCGATGGAGGAAGCGAACCTTCCATTTGCCCATCACGTCGTTCAAGATGATGTCGTGTTATTGACGTCACTTTTATACGTGACATTGACTGAGCAGCTCCGAATCGAAGAGCTCTCCATCGATCTCGTTGATGCGTCACGACTTGAATCAATTTTAGCATCGTTTCCAAGCCACATGTCGCCACCGCAAGTGAAAGAACTTAGTCCGTATATGAATTTCGAAGAGTTGATTTCGTTTCATGAGCAACTTCAACGAAATGGGACGACTCGATTCGCTTTGACGAGTGTCGAGCGAGTTCATCGACACTTAGTGGAAAATGGTTTTGTTAGTCAACTCATGATTGAGCCAGAAGAGAGAATTCTCCACCACTTCCATGATTTTATTCAACAGATTCGATTGAACAAATCAGACCAGTCCCAACTCGCCGTGCTCTTCTACTCGGATGCCAATGAAGATACGCTCAACCATGTGACAACACATCATTATTTCGGTGGTAAATTGATGGAGACCACTCAAGACGGTATCGTCCTATTATCGAGTAAAGGAAAGATTGACTCCGCCATGTCAAACGGTTCCATCTTGTCAGAGAACATTTCTGGTCATGTAGGGATCGGGTATGGTTCCGATTATCAACGCGCCGTTGAGCATGCCGAACTTGCCCTTCATACGACAAACAATGCCGCTATACGCATCGTCGACGATTCAAAACGAATGACGTTCACCGACCAACCGGCACCGATTCATTTCCGCGTCACGCAAACGCGTGTCTATGACATGATGAAACAGACGGGTATGAGTCCGACCAATATCGAAAAGCTCATTCATTTTTCAATGGACCATCTCGAGTTTACAGCGAAAGAGCTGACCGACCATTTAAATGTGACACGTCGCACGACAGAGCGACTCATCAAAAAATTGGTAGATGCAAAACTCGTTCATCCGATTGGCGAAGAGATGAGCTACAGCCAAGGTCGTCCGCGCACCGTCTATAAATTTCAATTCCCGGTCGATTGACGACCGGGAATCGTTTTATTGAGCCGCTTGTTCAGCGACAGGTTCTTCTTGTTGAATGACCGCCATTCGTTCAATCGTATATCCTGTGAAGGCATACAAAATCGAAATGACCGGTACGATGAAGTTTAAGACGGCGTATGGCGCATATTCGAACGCTCCGACACCGAGCGTCCCAAGTATGAATACCCCGCACGTGTTCCACGGAATAAATACCGACGTCAATGTTCCACCGTCCTCGAGGGCACGAGATAAATTCTTCGATTGAAGTCCCATTTTCTCATAAGCACCGGCAAACATGCGTGACGGGACGACAATGGAGATGTACTGCTCGGAACACGTCGCATTCGTCGCAATTCCCGCTAAAATCGTTGAAGCGATCAATGAACCTGCCGTTTTCGCCAACTTCAAGATTTGGTTCATAATGGATTGTAACATTCCCGAATATTCTAAAATCCCACCGAACGTCATCGCGACGATGGTCATCGAGACCGTGTACATCATCGCATCAAGACCACCTCGGCTGAAGAGGTTATCGACCAGCTCATTTCCAGTATCAATGACATAGCCACTTTGTAGAGCGCCTACGCTGTCAGCAAGCGTTCCGCCTTGGATGAACACTTGAGCCAAGAAACCGAGTGCAATCCCGACGACGAGTGCCGGAATCGCCGGCACCTTCTTTGCAACGAGCAAAATGACGGCGAGTGGGACGATGAGTAACCATGGTGAGATGACAAAACTGTCCTCTAAAATCGTTAGTGTCTGCGTGATTTCGGACGAGTCTGTCGTCGAATCCGCAAATCGTCTACCGAGCCATGCGTAGACCCCGAGCGCAATGATGAGTCCTGGAATCGTCGTATATAACATGTGTCGGATATGTACGAATAAATTAGTATGAGTCAAGCCGGCCGCCAAGTTTGTCGTGTCTGACAATGGTGACATCTTGTCGCCAAAATATGCACCCGAGATGACAGCCCCCGCTACCATCGGCGCTGGTATCCCCATACTCAGCCCGATGCCCATCCCCGCTACTCCAATCGTCCCCATCGTCGACCATGAGCTCCCGATCGAAAGTGCGACGACCGCACAGATGAGGCAAATCGTTAACAAAAAGTATGCCGGTGAGATGATTTTCAGTCCGAAATAAATCATCGTTGCGACAATCCCTCCACCAATCCATGCTCCAATCGTCAACCCGACGAGAATGATGATGACGACTGCCGGCAAGGCGAGACGAATTCCTTTATACATCATCTCTTCAATTTCTTTCCACTTGAACCCGTGACGCCAGGCGACGATCGAGGCGACTGCCGTCCCAACGATGAGCGGGATATGTGGTCCTTGACCGAGCTTAACGATCGAGATGAGCATGACGACAATCATCACACTGAGTGGCAACAGTGCCCATCCTAGTTTCATGTCTTTTTTGTTCCCCATTGTTTCCATCTAGCTTCCTCCCCTTATAGCGAAAATTCAGAATTGTCGTTATATTGTCGCTAATAACGTTATGATAGCGCTTACAGTGGGTTGATGCAATAAAAAAATGAGTGGACAGACATCTGTCTATCCCACTCATCCTGATTTATGTCGCTGCAATCCGGAGTGCATCCGCGAGCAGGAGTGCCCCGTCTTCCAAGGCGTCACGGTCAAACGTCATATGAGGATGATGAAGACCTGGACCTAAATCAGCCCCGATGCCAATCATCGTTGCATCAAGTGACGGTTTCTCAACGGTATAAAAATGAAAATCATCACTACCTGACGTGACAATCCGTTCGACGAGAGCCGACTCACCGAAGCGTTTCTTAATCGCTCGCTTGACGATTTGGCTAGATTCTTCCCCGACAACAGCTCCCGGTGTGAAGTCTTGCCACTCCCATTCCAGTTTCACGTGATGGAGTTGACTGACGTGATGTAGCATGTCTTCGACACGATTGCGCAGTTCGTGCAATTCTTCATTTTGTTGAGCGCGTACATCAATCGAGAACGTCGCATTTCCTGGAATGATGTTCATGTTGTCACTCCCGGCATGGACTTTCGTCAACTTGACAGAATACGGCTCAAACGGCGACAAGTAAATGCTCTTTAACATGTGTTGAATCGTAAAGATGACGTCGAGTGCGTTCTGTCCTTGATGCGGTCTCGCACCATGTGCATCATCTCCAAGCACTTCTCCCTTCAGGAAGAAGGCAGCCCCATGTTGAAGCGCTGCCGCGTATTGTCCCTTTTTCAACTCTTCTTGTGGACGCAAATGGATCCCGAACAGTTGCGTCACATCTTCAAGCGCGCCCCGTTCAATCATGGCGAGTGAACCGTTTCCTTGTTCTTCAGCTGGTTGGAAGATGAAGCGGATTCGCTTCTGTAACACCTCGTCCTTCAACTGCTCGAGGGCACCGAGCACCATGCTGATGTTCGCGTCGTGCCCACATGAATGATTCGCTCGAAACGTACCGTCCACTTGTTGCCATAACGCATCGATATCGGCTCGAACCGCAATCACGTCTTCACCCGATCCAATCTCCGCAATCACCCCGGTCACATCCTCAAACGTCCGATGGGGAATCGACCAGTCCGATAAAATTGAAGCAATCGTACGCGTCGTCTCAATTTCTTTCCAACTGACTTCTGGATGTTCATGAAAATGTTCAAACCACTTGAATACGATTGTCATATGTATCTCCCCACCCTTTATATTTTTTTCACGCCTTTGATAAGTACCCATTGAAGCGGGAGTCGCCCCAACGTGATCCATTTCGGAATGACATTCCCACCGATTTTAGAAGGTTTTACAGCCATGTTGATATTTGCCGGGAAGACGGCGATAAAAAATGCCGGCAACATCCGTTTTACGAACGACGTCCCCTTGTTCAGTAAGAGCATCGCTCCGAATGTGACTTCCACGACTCCGCTCAGTTGCACCATCAGTCGACGGAACGGCCAAGACTTCGGAATAATCGACATGAACGCCTTCTCTCTGACAAAATGTAACATCCCTGCCCCGAAGAGTAGCACCCCATATAAGTTTCGTACCATATCTCATCCTCCTTTTGTATTAGCATAGCAAAAAAGGCGGGCTTATTGCCCACCTTTTACAATGCAGAACCGTTCGCATTTTGAATCTCGACTTGAACCGTCTCCGTTTTTCCGTCACGGACATATTCGATGTCGACCGTTCCGTCTGTATCTCGAATCAATTCACTACGGAGATCAATGAACGAGCTGACGTCTTTGTCATTGATTTTTACGATGACGTCACGTGCCTCAAGACCCGCTTTCGCAGCTGAACTGTTTTGCTGAACTTCTACGATAATCGTCCCCGCCGTCACCGATTCAGGTAAATTGATTTGTTCCGTCAAGTAACCTGGAGGGAACTCTGACACGTCACGAAGCGATACGCCGAGCGAAGGATGATTCACTTCTCCCGTCTGTTCGATTTGATTGATGAGCGGAAGCGCGATGTCGACCGGGATTGAGAATCCGACTCCTTCGACTTCTGCCGTCGCAATCTTCATCGAGTTGATCCCGACGAGTTGTCCTTCTTCGTTGATTAACGCACCACCTGAGTTACCTGGGTTGATGGCCGCATCCGTTTGAATGACCTCGGCGTTGAAATCGGCCTGTCCGTTCTCATCCGTATCGACCGGTACGAGACGTGACGTCGAGGAGACGACACCGCGTGTCACGGAGTTTTCGAATTGTCCGAGCGGATTCCCGATGGCAATAACGGTTTGTCCCGGTTTCAACTCACTCGATTTACCGATTGAGATAACGGCCGGTACCTTATCAGCGTCAACTTTTAAGACGGCCAAGTCATACGTCGCGTCACTTCCCATGAGTGTCGCTTCCGCTGTCGTTCCGTCATTAAAGGTGACCGTCAGCTTGTCCGCTCCATTGACGACGTGGTGGTTCGTTGCGATATATGCCGAGTCGCCTTCTTTTTTATAGATGACGCCCGACCCGACTCCAGCCTCGACGGCTTCACTTGAGAATCCGGTTTGGGCGAAATTGTTCACGGTCACGACGGCAGGTTGGGCGGTCGCGACGGCATTCGTGACCGAAGAATCGGATACGTTCGATGACGTTTGGACCGGAGTCCCTTGCGAGGTCACGTTCGTGTCACTGACACTCGTTGCAGGTTGGTCGATAAACGGGTAAGCAATTGCGCCCGTCAGCAATGCCCCGATGACCCCGCCCACAAGTCCTGGGAACATGCGGCTGACGAATGACGGTTTTGTTTGTGTTCGTACCATTGTCTCTTCTCGGTTGGATGAACCGAGTTCTGTATCTAACCAATCTTTTTGTTGCTCTGATTCATGTAATTGATCGCGTTCATTTGATTGATCGTGACGATCCATAATGATTCATCTCCTCTGTGTTATCTTCTACCCTTACTATAACGAAGAGGAACACTCATTTATAAAATGATAAATGAATTACAAGATTCTTCACATTTTGCGTCATTTCATTCAGACAATCACATTTCTTAACGTACCGAGACCTTCAATCGCCACTTCGACGGTGTCTCCCGTTTGAAGATACGTCGGTGGCGTCATCCCATGCCCGACCCCGGCAGGCGTACCCGTCGCGATGATGTCACCCGCTTCGAGCGTCATGCCTTTCGACAATGTACGAATGAGCTCGTCAATCGGACGAATCATATCGGCTGTCGTCCCGTTTTGACGCGTCTCCCCGTTAACACTTGTTTTGATTTGGAGAGGGAACTGGAGCTCGTCAGGTGTCAAGATGAACGGTCCCATCGGACAAAACGTATCGAACGACTTACCACGGAAGAATTGGACATGTTCTTTTTGTACGTCTCGAGCCGTCACATCGTTTAGAATAGTGTAACCGAAAATGTGCTCCTCGACCGCTTCGATGTCTCGTCCAGACTTGCCGATAATGACGGCGAGCTCACCCTCATAGTCTAGTTTATCCGTCAATTCCGGATGACGCTCAATGACAGCCTCCGGACCGACGACCGAGGTCGGCGCTTTCGTGAAGATGACGAGTTTCCCCGCTCCCGCTGTATCCATCTCTTTCACGTGTTCTTCGTAGTTCTTGCCGATACAAATCACGTTTTTTAGCGGACGGTATGGGGCGAGAAGCTTCACTTCCGTCACTCGGTATGAGGGCGCCACGTCCAAATCGATATCCGGCTCGAATTCACGCGCGATGACTTCGAGTAAGTTTGTCGTATGTACTTGATTGCTGACATCGTAGACGAAATCACCCTCGACAATTCCCACTCCTTGTTCTTCCTGCATCTCAAAACTACACCATTTCATCAATACTCCCCCTTTTTTATCATTATACAAAAAATCGAGACATCTCTGCCTCGATTACACTTTATTCAAAAAGATGATCCGTTGATTACTCGATCCCCGAAAGCGGAGTCCCATGTCTCGTAGCGACTGCTCAAAGCGACCGTCAACGAGCACATCGGCGTAGTCTAACACGGTTTGAACCGTTTCGTCGTGCATCGCTTCCAACTGTTCAAGCGTATAACCGGTATACACCCACACATTTTTACCGAGCGACTTACATGCCATGACGAGTTCCGCTAACGCTGACAATTGAAGAAACGGTTCACCCCCTGAGACAGTCACACCGTCCCAGCCGCTCACCTTGATGCGTTGAACGAGTTCCTCCACTTCGACTTCCTCACCACCGGCTGGATTCCAGGAAGACGGATTGTGACAACCTTTACAGCGATGGGGACAGCCTGCAGTAAAGATGACCGTCCGAATCCCCGGTCCATCGACCACAGACTCTTCAACGACGGATAGAATGCGCATCATGTTTCACCCTCGCTCGTTCTTCTTCTCGCTTTGCCGTATTCCAGCGATCCATCGTCCCGACTAAATAACCGGTGATCCGACGGATTCGTTCGATGTCTTCATCCTCGCCACAAGTCGGACAGGCCGCATCAATCAATCCCTCTAACCCGCAATTCCCGCAACGGTCGACCGGATGATTGATGGAACCATAGCCGATGTCATGCTGACGCATCAAGCGGACAATCGATTCTACCGCTTCCGCATTGTGGGCGAGAGAACCGTCGACCTCGACATATGAAATATGCCCAGCGTCACATAACGCGTGATACGGTGCCTCAATCCGAATTTTCTCACGGATGGATACAGACTGATAGACCGGCACATGGAACGAATTCGTATAGAAGGCACGATTGGTGACACCTTCAATCATCCCGAACTCTTCCTGGTCTCGCGTCACAAATTTACCTGACAGTCCTTCTGCCGGTGTCGCAAGCAACGAAAAATTTAAATCGTACGCTTCGGCTGCCACACGCATTCGATTGGCTAGATGGGTGACGATGTCGAGACCGATTCGTTCCGCCTCACGCGACTCGGCATGTGTACTACCTGTCAACACCTTCAGCGTTTCGGCGAGCCCGATGAAGCCGAGTGAGAGCGTTCCTTGTTTCAATACGTCTCGGACTTCATCTTGCATATGTAACTGCTCACTTCCACGCCAGACACCTTGTGTGTAGAGGAATCGGAATTCTTCAGCGCGACGCGTGCATTGATAGTCGAAACGTTCGACCAACTGTTCGATGCCGATGTCGATATATCGGTTGAGAATGCGGTAAAAGTCAGTGAGCGACTCCGAGACAAGCGCCATTTTCACTAAGTTGAGTGTGGAGAAGGAAAGATTGCCACGTCCGATTGACGTCTCCTCCCCGTGCCGGTTTCCCATGACCCGAGTGCGGCAGCCCATATACGCCACCTCTGATTCATGCGTCCCATCGTAGTATGACGCGTTGAACGGGGCATCGATGAAAGAAAAGTTCGGGAAAAGCCGTTTGCCCGTGACGCGACACGCTTCACGGAAAAGATCGACGTTCGGATCGTCCTCGTGGAAGTTGATGCCTTCTTTTACTTTAAAGATTTGAATGGGAAAAATCGGGGTCTCTCCATTCCCTAACCCACGTTCCGTGGCACGTAGCAACTCCCGAATGAGGATGCGTCCCCACTTTGAGGTGTCCGTCCCGTAATTGATTGAGACGAAGGGCACTTGCCCGCCACCTCGTGAATGCATCGAGTTCGCATTGTGGATGAACGCTTCACACGCCTGATACGTCGCAGAGATAGTTTCTTCTTCCGCGAGTTGCTCCAATTGCACATCGTCCCAGTCAACAGGCAATGATTGGAGTCGGCTCAGTTGGCGCTCATATGTCTTCTCGACATACGGTGCCAAATCGACGTCAAACATCGGGAACGCCTGTCCCCCATGCTGCATATTTTGATTCGCTTGAAGGATGATGGACGCGAGTGCCATGGCGGAACGAATGTCTTTTGGTGACCGAATCGTTCCATGCCCCGTATGGAATCCATCTTTTAATAATTGACCGAGTGGAATTTGACAACATGTCGTTGAGCCTGTGATGTAATAGTCGGCGTCGTGCACGTATAGATAGTTCTCACTTACGGCCTGTTTTGATTGCTCCGACATTAAATACGTCTGCGACAGTTCTTTAGACACTTCTGAAGAGAGTCGTGCTAATTTTCCGAGCGGGGACTTTCCGTCCACGTTCGCATTTTCCTGCACTAAGTCTTGGTCTGGTAAGACGCAGACGTCCTCATACAACTGCAATAATTTCAAAACCTATCACCTCACTATATATGGATTTTAAACATTTAAAATTGTTTTTAAAATCCTATATATAGATTATGACACGTATTTTTCTCGATGGTCACGAGTCGATATTGTGACAGTTTATCTGTGCCTTTACGACAAAAAAGAGCCTCGTCTTCGATAAGACAAGGCTCAACGTTATATGTGATAAACGTCATTTATTTAGCAGCTTTTACGACTTTTAATTCGACTTCTTCCTCGAGTTCTTGTGCCTCACGGAGACCTTTCGAGTTAAGCCATGTATAGATGGCTCCCATAAAGAGGGCACCGCCGATAATGTTACCGAACGTCGCAGGAATCAAGTTGTGAATCGCACCTGCCATGCTGATCGTCTCAGGATGTGGAACGACGAGCGTCAAGGCGAACAAGACGAAGTTGGCAATGACGTGGTCGAATCCTGAAGCGAAGAAGACCGCGACAAGGAAGATCATCGAGAAGATTTGAGCGAACTCATTTTTCATTTGTTTCGGTAAGAAAATAGCGAGACAGACCATCCAGTTACAGAAGATGGCGCGGAAGAAAATTTCGACCGTCGTATGATGCATTTTCCCCTCAACAACGGAGAACAACCAATTGTTCATGCCAAGTTCTTGGATGACGCCAGTCGGTGCTAGTAATAATGCGAAAAGGATGCCCCCGAGTGCGTTTCCGACGAAGCAGAGCAACCAGACGAGCATCGTATCACTGAGCGTCGTATAACCGCGAAGTGTCGACGTCGTGAAATACATCGTATTCCCTGTGAACAACTCGGCTCCCCCATAGATGATCATGACGAGCGCGATCCCGAACGAGAAGCCCCCGATGAGTGTCGTGAACGGAGATTCCGCTAAATACATACCGTTAACGACTTTCAACGTAAAGATTGAAGCAAAGCCGATGAAGATCCCGGCTAACATTGCCCGTAAAAAGTATTCCATTGGACGATAATGAATCATTTGCGAGGAAGCCTGTGCTTTTTTCCGTAATGATTCGAGTGCATGGATTTCCATTGATGCCATGTCACAAACCCTTCTTTCTGAATAATTAAATAGGAAAGTATCAGTTCTAATATGTGAAATCATTAACAATATAAACTGTACAGTCTCTGTTGGCAATCACTTCTAGAAGGAATTGACAGAGTGTTCACATCGTAATCGTTTACATATGGCGGATTTGTGACAAACAAAAATGTTAGTGTAATTTGGAATCTGAAAATCGGTTGCTCAAAAAATGTTCAGTAAACAGAGCTGCTTCATAAACAGAGGAGCATCGCCCCATCTCGGGACGATGCTCCTCTCAATTGAGTCGTGTCATTATTACAGACACAGACGTAACTTTTATTCTTTATCCTCAGTCGATTCTTCTGTTTCTTCAGAAGATCCTTCTGAAGCTTCCCCTTCAGTTGAAGCTTCTTCCGTCTCTTCTTCCTCAGAAGCAACCGGCTCATTCACTGATGCGATATGCATGTCTGACTCTGAGACAATCGTGTACGATTTGTCTTTCGGAAGGTCTGCTACCGTCACCGAGTCACCGATTTCGAGATCAGTTACATCGAGTTCGATCCGTTCAGGAATGTTGGCAGGTGTCGCTGCGACCGTCACTTTGTAGAGCGACTGGGCGAGGTATCCGCCTTCTTTGACGCCTTTCGCGTCACCAACAAGGATGATATCCGCTTCGACTTCTGTCTCTTCATCCATCTTCACAGCCATGAACTCAACGTGTTGATAGAAGTTTGTGAACGGGTTCGTTTCCGATCCGTGCACGAGCGTGTTGATTTTGTTTCCATCGTAATGGAGTTCAATCAAGGCATTGTCACCATGGTCTCGAAGAATTTTACGAAGGTCCATCTCATCAAACACGATTGGCGTACTGTCTACTTTATAGCCGTAGACGACACCTAACGCTTTTCCTTCGTTACGCAACTTCGTGCGTAGTGAGCGTGGGCGTAATTCTCGTTTTGATACTTGAAGTTTGCTCGTCATTTTCTTTTCCTCCTACATGGATATACATTTCATGTCGACATCTTGAGGGTGAGGCAGTGAAAAAGCCACCTCTCAACCTCGATGCGTTGCGTGACATGTGTATAGTTTTCCCATATGGACTGTTGAATAAACGTTACATCGTATTAAAAAGAAGTAACAAGACGATTACATGACGCGTTTAAACAACTTCTCAAGCTCGTACGTGCTCCACTTCACGAGAATCGGTCGACCGTGAGGACATGTGAAAGGAGACGTTGTTCGGCTTAAATCATCAATCAATTGTCGCATCATCTCCATATTAAGTGGATGATTCGCTTTGATCGATCGTTTACACGCCATGAGGATTGATGCTTCCTCGCGGTATTTCGCGATGTCAATCGACCGCTGTTGAATCGCCATCTCTACTAAATCACGAATCGTACCTTCTAAGTCATGTTGCGGATACCATGTCGGAATCTCACGGACAAGGAACGTGTTACCCCCAAACGGCTCTAACGTAATGCCGGCATCCGCTAGGAGCGGGAGTACTTCTTCGATGGCAAGCGTTTCTTCTTGTGTGAATTCTAATGTCAACGGAATCAATAGAAGCTGATACTCTTTTTCCGGACGTCCTAACTGCTCATAAAACAACTCATACTTGATGCGTTCCTGGGCAGCATGTTGGTCCATCACGTACATTCCGTCTTCCGCTCCACAGATGATATAACTCGAATGGAGTTGCCCGATGACGTCTAACGCCGGAAGACGTTCGGACTGACGAACGGGTTCCTCGACCTGTTCTGGCTGAAGCATCTCTGGCTCCGGCTCATGAACGAGCGGAGCCGGATTCCACTGGGAAGGAGATGTGAGCGACTCTTTGCGTTCCCGAGGAATCGGATAGTTCCATTCGACGGTGTCTGCTTGTTTAGGTTGCGGCTCCATCGAAAAGTCGAGTTTCGACTGTTCAGACGGTGTCTCTCGTTTTGGCTTTAATTCTTGTTTCACAGACGGAATGAGACGTTGCTCACGGAGCGTCAATTGAACGGTCTCTCTGATGAGTTGGCATAGTTCTTTTTCTTTTGACAACCGCACTTCACGTTTCGTCGGATGGACGTTCACGTCAATCAACATCGGGTCCATCTTCACCTCGAGCACGGCAATCGGATAGCGACCGATCGGTAAGAGCGTATGGTAGCCTTCGAGCACACTTTGGGTCAGCGCAAAGTTCTTGATGCTTCGACCGTTTAAGATGAGGGTCACGTATTGTTTGTTCGAACGGGTCACTTCCGGGCGCACAAGATGTGCGCTCAGCGTATAGTCGTTCGTCTTACTCGATGCCGTCACAATTTGTGCGGCGACTTGACGACCATAGATGGCGAGCATGACTTGTTTCAAGTCGCCATTCCCGTTCGTTCGCAACAATTCTTTCTCTTCATGGAAGACCGTGAAGCGAATCTCTGGATGAGACAGTGCCAAACGGTTCAACGTATCGGTAATGCTCGCAAGCTCTGTTGCTGACGTCTTCAAATATTTCAGACGGGCTGGTGTGTTGAAGAAGAGCTGGCTGACCGTAATTTCGGTTCCGACGTTCGTCGCTGCCGGATTCGTCGCCTTGACGACACCACCTTCAAGCGTCATTTCAAAACCGTCCTCGTCCGCACGTTTTGACTTCAATGAGACTTGACTGACCGAAGCGATAGAGGCGAGCGCTTCCCCGCGGAAACCAAGCGTCCGAATACGGAACAAGTCGTGCTCGTCCCGGATCTTACTCGTCGCATGTCGCAAGAAGGCTCGCGCCGCATCTTCTTCATGGAATCCATGCCCGTTGTCACGGACTTTGATGAGACGGATCCCCGCTTCTTGTAAGTCGACGTCTACTTTCGTCGCTCCCGCATCAATCGCATTTTCGACTAATTCTTTCACGACGGAAGCCGGTCGTTCGACGACCTCCCCGGCTGCGATTCGGTTCGCGAGTTGTTCCGGTAACTCTCGAATGATTCCCATCGACTCACCCTTTCTTTGCGGTCTGTTGCAGTTCATAAAGTGCCTGCATCGCTTCGATTGGATTCATTGCCAACAAATCGAGTTTAAGCAGTTGTTCCCGTACGGCGTCATTCGACTCGAACAGCGACAACTGGCTGACTTCTTCCACTGGAGGTGGAGCGGGTTGCTCGTTCAAACTCGGTTTCGTTGCTTCCGACTCGAGCTCTGAGAGGATCGTCCGGGCCCGGTCAATCAACGAACCTGGGAGTTCGGCCAATTCTGCCACGTGAATCCCATATGACTTGTCGGCACGTCCCGGATGTACTTCATGCAAGAACACGACACGCCCATCCCGCTCAATCGCCCGGACATGAACATTCTCAAGTGTCGGAATCGTATCTTCGAGCACCGTTAATTCATGATAGTGCGTCGAGAAGAGCGTCTTCGCGCCAATAGACGAGGCGATATATTCAACGATTGCCTGTGCGAGCGCCATTCCGTCATACGTCGACGTCCCGCGACCAATCTCATCTAATAGAATCAGACTATGCTTCGTCGCTTCGGTGACCGCTTGTCGCGTCTCGGTCATCTCGACCATGAACGTCGACTGTCCGCTCACTAAATCGTCCGCCGCACCGATTCGTGTAAAGATACGGTCAAAAAGCGGGAGTTCCGCTGCTTCTGCCGGGACGAATGAACCGATTTGATGAAGGATTGCAATCAAGGCAAATTGACGCATGTACGTCGATTTACCGGACATGTTCGGACCCGTGATAAGCAACATTTGACGCGAGTCGTCAAGCGTCAAGTCATTGGCGACATACTCGCCTCTCGGCAGGACCGTCTCAATGACAGGGTGACGTCCGCGTTCGATTTGTACATGCTTCGCTGTAACTGGGCGGACATACTCTCGTCTTTCGGCCACAACGGCAAGAGCGAGGAGCACATCCAACTCGCTGAGTGAACGGGCCAATTGCTGAAGGTCCTTCGTGTACTTCTTCACTTCTTCGCGAAGTGCGACAAACAAGTCATATTCAAGCGTACAGCTCTTCTCTTCCGCACCTAAGATGAGGGCTTCCTTCTCTTTCAGTTCTGGCGTGATGTAACGTTCCGCATTCGTCAACGTCTGTTTCCGCTCATAACGTCCTTCTTCAAGCAACTTCGCATTCGCTTTCGTCACTTCCAAGTAGTAACCGAATACGCGGTTATACCCGACCTTCAACGACTTGATGCCGGTCGCGATGCGTTCCTGTTGTTCGAGGTTGGCAATCCACGATTTCCCGTTCGCTTTTGCCTCTAACAGTTCATTGAGCTCTTCAGAATAACCGTGACGAATCATCCCACCTTCTTTCGTCGAGATCGGTGGTGAGTCGACAAGGGCAGCCCGAAGCTGATCACTCAACGTCTCGAACGAGTCAAGATTCTGTTCGATTTGCTGTAAGCGATCGGCTTTTACCGTCTGTAAGAGTGACAGGACGGCTGGCATCCGCTCGAGCGTGTCACGTAGTTGGACGAGATCCCGAGCATTCGCCGTCCCGTACCCGACTTTTGCGACAAGGCGTTCGATATCATAGACTCGCTTCAGCTCTTCTTGAAGTTGATCACGCAACATGAAGTCGTCCACTAAGTTCTCGACGGCGTCCTGTCGCTCTTTGATGCCTTGCTCCGTATAAAGGGGCTGTTCGAGCCAACGTTTCAACAATCGACCGCCCATCGCCGTCGTCGTCTCATCAAGGAGTGAAAGGAGTGACCCTTTCCGTTCCCCTGAACGAGCCGAACGGAACAACTCAAGATTTCGGGCCGTATTGGCATCGAGTTGCATGTGTTGTTCAACTTCATAGGCGACAGCCGGTTGCAGGTGGTCGAGCGACCGCTTCTGTGTTTTCGTCAAATAGGCAAATAACAATTCAAATGCCGAGCGTTGCGCATCGTCTTTCGCACCTTGTGCGAGCGGACTATCCCGCTTGTCCACTTGAATCGAAAGAGGGATCCCGGTCTGTCGTAACAAATCAGACAGTCGCTCGTCCTCGACGATGACCTCATTCGGGAGCAATCCTTCGATTTCTCGCAAGACGGCCTCTTCTGACGAAAGTGTCGTCAACCATGATTCACCGGTCGTCACGTCACCGCGAGCAATCCCAAAAAGTCCCGCGATATTTGAAATGGCGACAAGATAACGGTTCTCTTTCTCGCTAAGTGACGCCATATATGTACCTGGCGTAATCACTTGAATGACTTCCCGATTCACGAGCCCCTTCGTCGCTTTCGGGTCTTCCGTCTGTTCACAGATGGCGACGTTGAATCCTTTTTCAATCAGTTGTTCAATGTAGATTGCCGCCGAATGGTGTGGGACGCCACACATTGGAATTGGGTGTTCGGCCTGCTTCCCATTTTTAGAAGTGAGCGTGAGCTCTAACTCCTTTGCGACAATTTGCGCATCTTCAAAAAACAACTCGTAAAAGTCGCCGAGTCGATAGAATAAAAAGGCGTCCGGATAGTCTGCCTTGATGGAGAAATATTGTTTCATCATTGGTGTTTGATGGACTTCTTGCATGCTGATTCACCTCTAGAAAGTACAACAGCTGACCATCGGCCAGCTGTGTCGTTTTAGTATCCGCAACCGCCGCGTGCTTGTTCAGCCGCCATGCCGCTACCTGTCTTCCCTGCAAGGACGTCTCCGTCCGTCGATTCGATGATGCGATCCGTCACGGAGTTCGCGAGCGTGACCGTCACGTATTGAAGCAAATCGTTCACTTCGACTTGTGTTTCTTGGAATGCTTGAACGACCGGAATCGAGTCGAGTTCTTCCATCGCTTTATCAATCTTTTGCTCGACTTTCGCAAGTGCTTCCGTCTTGCCGTAGTGCTTACAGTTGACCGCTTCTTTTTGTAAGAACTTGATTCGTTTAATCAACGTCTGTACGCGGTCACTTCCGTTTACTTTCGCTTCTGCTTCCTTGAAACGTGCCACTTCTGGTGTTTGTGCTAATACGTCTGCCAATTCTCTTGCTTTTGCAATTACTTGTTGATCGGTCACCATTGTAAACCCCTTTATGTCTATGATGTAATCGTGCTCAATGGCACGTGAATGTTCTTTCTCATTCTAACATGAACGATTCGGAAACGGTACTAGCGGGATTTTAGGATTCACGTAACATATCGACATGTGGAATCCCGTCTTCTTCGTATACGTCACTCGTCCGTTTGAAGCCAAACGATGCATAAAACAGTTCAACGTACGTCTGGGCTTGAAGATACAGCGTCTCATGTCCGAAGTCCTCGATTGTTGCTTCCATCAACTTACGGGAATACCCTTTCCCTCGATGCGCCGCTTTCGTGACGACACGCCCGATGGCGACCGGAGATGCTTCCGTCAACACGCGAAGGGCTGAGACGATTTCTCCATCTTCTTCAATCCAATAATGAATGGCCTGTTCATCTTTCCCATCGATTTCTTGATACGGACAGTTTTGTTCGACCACAAAGATCTCAGTCCGTAGCGCCAGTAAACGGTACAGTTCAATCGTTGTCAGTTCATGAAATGCTTTTCTCTTCATCCCTATTCCCCCTAATCAATCGTGGCACCGAGTGCTCGGGCGACGTGTAATCCGCTCGTCATCGCGCCAATTGTTCCCGCTCCCGGAAACACGGTATCTCCACATACGTAAAAATCCTGTAAGTCCGTCCGATAACTCGCCGCGCGAAAGAGCGCCTGTCTTGGGGTCTGCGCATACCCCCCGACTGCCCCATGCGGTCGCTTCGTATACTTCACCCATGCACCTGGTCCACCAGGAAGGAGAAGTGACGATTCACGGTCCCATGCAGGGAACGCAGTGGCGACGACGTCGACGAGACGATCGGTCCAATCTTGTTCTAGTTTCTCATAGGCTGCCCGGTCTTTCCAATATTGCCATTCTGATAAATCGATATGTGTAGAGACCGTGATGGTTCGTTCAGGACGCTCTGTCCGTAACACGTCGTCTGGCGCAGACATGGAGATGAACGCATGCCCACTCGGTAATCGCTCATGATAAATTTGTTGAAACAGCGGTTTCTGTCGACACACATCCTCAGGCAAGACGAGATAGAGACTGAACGTGCCCCATTGCGACTGCTTCAATTGTCTGCGGTATTGTCGTTTGAAACGTCGTTGTTCTTGTCCTCTCAGAAGCTCGCTCGTCCGTTCAATCGGGATGGCGGAAACAATGACATCGACCAGTTCAAGTCGTCCTCTTCGATCGGTGATGAGCCATCCATCCGTCACTCGTTCGATGGACTGGACGTCTCTCCCTAATTTCGTCTCCCCACCAAACGTCCGAACGGCGCGCTTTAACGCATGAGCCAATTGATACAGTCCACCTTCTACATAGTACGCCCCTTCGTGATAGACCGACAGCGCCACTGCACCGAGTAAATGACTCGCGTCTTTCGCACCGGTTTGCAAACTGTCGAGCAGAACGCCATCGATGAATCGCTCGAACATCGTACCGTTTAGTCCATGACGAGCTAACGTGTCACCGAGTGGCCGCTGGAGTTTGAGGAGCGTTGTGATTTGATTCGGTCGAAAACCTTTCAGCGCGTAAACCATGTCTGATGTCGTCCGAAGTGGAAGAGCAGGCAACTGCTGAAACAACGGACGAATCCTCTCAAAATCTCCCCACACTTCTCGGTAAAACGCATGGATTGCCTGACTGTTCTCAGGGAAGGTACGACTGAGCTCATCGAGGAGACGTTCTCGGTCGCGATAATATGTGATGGTAAGGTCCGAGAGATGAATATTCATTACTTCATCCAATAAAGTGACCTCGACCGCTTCTCCAATCTTCTCGAGAACCCGCTGATGGACCCCTCCCTGCTCAAATCCCATTCCGAGCGTCGCGCCTGCCGGGAACAAGTAGTCACCCCGTTGAAACTTCCCGGCACACCCGCCCCATTCACGTGATGCCTCTAAGACGACTACATCATGCCCTTTCTGCTGCGCGAGCGCAGCTGCTGTCAACCCTGCGACACCTCCACCAATGACTCCGATTTTCATGTACATCCCTCCTCTCTGTATCATACCCGCTCTTTCAAAAAATTGAAGAAATGAATCGGTTTTTAAGATTCCAGCGTTCTTTTGAAGGGAACTGATTCTCTTATGCAGAAATAGTTCACATCTGAAAAGGTAAGGTGATGAAAATGCGCAGTCGTGTCATGGTTTATTTATTGATTCCCATCCTCATCTTTATTGGTATACTGATTACCCCGCCTTCTGAGGAGTCGCTCAAGCTCGCGACGATGACGGTCGTCAGCATTCAGGAAATGATTCCTTATGAAAAAGAGTATACGGCGCAAAAAGTGCTAGAAGAACGAACGATAGACGATAAGTCAGCCATCATCGAAGAATGGCGTCTCGAACGTGGGGCGAGAACATCGTACAGTTATGTGCTCAGACTGAGAGGATTTGAACACGTGACACAAATCGACGCAGGTGCTGCCAACACGAGATCGGACGGATATTACGCGATGCAGGCGCATAGCCCTATTTTTGAGACCGACAAGCCGGTGTCCACGAACTATCCGATCGTCGTGTTCAGTTCGGATCAACGTTTCGTCATCGGACAGATGGACTTTCGGGTGATTTATGAAAAAGATGGACAACTGAAAAAATGGATTGTATTGGAGGATGAGCAAGAATAGATGAGCAACTTACCGATTAATAGCAATATAAACATGAAACGAATCATGATTATCGGTTCAGGCGGTGCGGGAAAATTCACACTCGCCCGCCAGCTCGGTGAACGATTACAACTTGATGTCTATCATTTAGATGCCCTCATGTGGAAACCGGGATGGGTGATGGCAACAAGAGAAGAGCGAATCAGTATTCAACAGCAACTCGTGAAGAAAGGTGAATGGATCATCGATGGAAACTTCGGGAATACGCTTGATTTACGACTGCAGGCAGCGGACACTGTCATTTTAATCGATCTTCCACGCATCGTCTGTATATACCGTGTCCTTAAACGAGTAATCCGTTACCGTGGTACGACACGACCTGACATGGGTGCATTCTGTGAGGAAAAACTCGATTTCGCCTTCCTTAAAAGATGCGACTTATCTTCAAGAAACAATCGAATGGCACGACGAGATGCGGCAAAAGTGGGCATTTGCCTTTGAATCCATCGGCCATGTCCTCCCTGCCACGACGAACTTTTTGTATGTCGAGTTAGAGCAGCCTGAAGCAGTATGGTCCCATTTGACTGCCTTGAACGTACACACGTCGAAACAACCGACGGGGATTCGGGTGACGATCGGTGATGAGACGGCACTCCAGCTTACACAAGAAGCGATTCATCAGTACGTTGAATCCATGAACGTCAAAAACTCCTGAACCTCGTGTTCAGGAGTTTTTGTCAGTCGATCGTCTTGATCACGCGCGCCGGATTACCTCCGACGACCGTCCGTGGCGGTACATCTTTTGTGACGACCGCACCAGATGCGATGACGACCTCATCCCCAATCGTCACTCCCGGATTGATGATGGCCCCACCACCGATCCATACCCGGTCCCCGATGGTCACAGGTTTTCCGAACTCATACCCAGAGATGCGCTCAGTCGGGTCGATCGGGTGTGTCGCCGTATAAATATGTACGCCCGGCGCAAGCATGCAGTCATCCCCAAACGTGATGGGACAGATGTCTAGAAAGACACAATCAAAGTTCGCATAGAACCGCTCTCCCAAGTGAATATTGTACCCGTAATCACATTTGAAGCTCGGTTCGATGTAATACGACTCTTTCGTTGAACCAAGTAATGCGCTAAGAATTTCTTTTCGCTCTTCCAAGTCATCGATTCCTGAACGATTGAATCGCTCGCTTAATCGCCGAGCACGCTTACGGTCGGCGACGAGCGTGTCATCACCAGCTAAATATAATTCGCCACGAATCATCTTTTCTTTTTCCGTCATTTTCATCCCTCCTCAATGAATAGTATAGAGGATTTTCAAATCATTTAGGGAATAGAGAGAGTGATGAGCAGAAGGAGGCAGATGTGATGAAACGAATATTAGACTGTCGGGCAAGTGATTTTATCACGTTTAATCGTCAAGATCTAGTCGAATCAATTCGAAAAGCGGAGGGACGGACGGTCATGGCCGAGGTCATTCCGACGGTGCAGCCGCTTTACCCGGAAGTAACGAACGCAGAACTGGCGCGAGCGTTCGGTGCCGATTTGATTTTATTGAACATGTTGGATGTGTTCCATCCTTATATTAAAGGACTTGAAAGTCATGCGCTGTTCGGCGAGATGCCAGGTGATGAGATGAGCGACCATCCGATCTTGGAATTAAAACGACTGATCGGATTGCCAATTGGAGTCAACTTGGAACCTGTCGATTTTTCAGAGAAGTCGTCTGAGATGAATGAAGTGAAACGAGGCAGACTCGCCTCAATCGAAGCGTTCCAAAAAGCATCTGAGCTCAGTATCGATTTCGTCTGTCTGACAGGTAACCCGAATACCGGGGTCACAAATGAAGCAATCGAACAAGCGATCATTCAGGCGCGTCGTGAATTCGCTGGGGTCATCATTGCCGGAAAGATGCATCAGGCCGGTGCCGGCAATGTGTTGGACCGCGACGCATATATCCGCTTCGTCGAAGCTGGCGCAGACATCATCCTACTACCGGCGCCAGGCACGGTACCTGGCGTCCGTGAAGAGGCGTTCCACGAACTCGTACAAGAATTGCAAGCGCTCGGGGCACTCACTCTAGCAGCCATCGGAACGTCTCAAGAAGGGGCTGATGTCGCGACCGTTCGGGACATCGCACTCTCTTCGAAGCGCGGCGGTGCGGACATCGTTCATATCGGTGACGCCGGATTGTCTGGAATCGCCGTACCAGAGAACATTCAGGCACTTTCGATTGCCATTCGTGGAAGACGCCATACATACATTCGCATGGCCGCTTCGGTCAATCGATAACTCAAAAGAGGAAGGAGCACGTCTCCTTCCTCTTTCATTTACCATTCTGTGACGTCGCGACGAGTCTTCGCCGGTGTTGTCGTACCGTGACGTTTGGCGAGTAGCGCTTCCACATCCTCTAAGCGGACCCCTTTAGCCGCCAACAAGACGAGCAGGTGATATAGAAGGTCTGCTGACTCTTCGACCAAGTCTTCGTCCGTCATGGCAGCAATGACGACCTCGAACGATTCTTCTCCGAACTTCTTTGCTATTTTTTCGACGCCTTGTTCAAACAAATACGTCGTATAAGAACCTTCTTTCGGTTCATTTTTTCTGGACTCAATCAATTGCTCCAATTCATTAATCATACGTTCACCTCCGTAAAGAAACAGCTTCGATTTCCGGTATGACACGTCGGACCGTTCGCATGAACACGAACGAGAAGTGCATCCTGGTCACAGTCGACGTGGATGCTGACGACATCAAGCGTGTTCCCGCTCGTCTCTCCTTTCATCCAAAGCCGACCTTTTGAACGAGACCAGAACGTGACGACCCGTTCACGAAGCGTCTGTTGAATCGCCTCCTCGTTCATATATCCTAACATGAGGACTGCCCCGTCTTCGTTTGAGACGATGATGGCGGGAATCAGTCCATTTTCGTCGAAACGAACCGCATCGGCAAGTTGTGACTCGTGCATACGTGCTTCACCTCTTCTACTGTCGTTTTTCGGTCATGTAAGATGGAGGCAAGTAAAGCAGCGTCGACTTTCTTAAGTGCCTCGACTACGTGCTCCGCATTCCCCGCCCCACCAGACGCGATAATCGGAATGTCGACGACTTCACGCAGTTGTTCTAAAATTGCCAGGTCATATCCGCTCTGCTTCCCGTCCTGGTTCATGGACGTGACAAGAAGTTCCCCCGCGCCGAGCGCTGCCACTTGTTTCACCCATTCGACTGCCAACAGCTTGGTTTTCTGTTTGCCGCCATATGTATACACGTAGTATTCGCCGTCTTCAAACTTTACGTCAATTGCAACAACAATACATTGTGATCCGAAACAGTCCGCAGCTTCACGAATGAGACTCGGTGATTCGACAGCGAGCGTGTTCAATGATACTTTGTCCGCTCCTGCTTTTAACAGTGAAGAGATATCCTCTAGCGAACGAATCCCTCCACCGACCGTCAACGGAATGAATACTTTTCGTGCGACCGCACTGACGACATCGAGCATCGTCTGGCGGCGTTCCGTACTTGCCGTGATGTCGAGAAAGACGATTTCATCGGCTCCGGACTCATCGTAATATTTCGCGATTTCGACCGGGTCCCCGATATCTCGTAATTGCACGAATTCAATCCCTTTGACGACACGACCTTCCTTCACATCGAGACATGGAATAATTCTGCGTTTAAGCATAACGCGCCTCCCATTCAATCAGTTCTTCGATACTCACTTTACCGGATAGGAGCGCTTTCCCGACGACCGCCTCATCAATCTTGGCCATCTTCAGTTCCTTCACGTCCTCTTCTGTCGTCACACCGCCTGAGGCGATCAGTGTGACGTTGACGATTTGACGTAACGCCTTCATCCGAGAAACGTTCGGTCCGTTCAATTTTCCGTCAGATCCGATGTCCGTATAAAGAATCGTCTCGATGCCCCGTTTGACGAGGTCTTGGGCGACCGAGATGTCATCGAGCTTTGTCGCTTCCTGCCATCCGTTGATGGCGACTTTCCCGTCATAGGCATCGAGTGCCACAGCGACTCGTTTGCCAAACTTTTCAATGGCCCAATCCAAAAAGTCAGAATCCGTGAATGCCTTGGTCCCTAAGAGGACACGGTCCGCACCTGTTTCCATGACCACATCAAGTGAGGCCTTTGAACGAATCCCGCCTCCTGTCTGTACGAGGAAGCCAAGAGACTTCGCATAGCGGACAACGTCTAAGTGACGCGGCTCGCCTGCTTTGGCCCCTTCTAAATCGATCAAGTGAATCATCGGGACTTTTCCTTGCCATTCTTTCAGTAGCTCATACGGGTCACCGTATTGTTCTTCTGTCGAAAAATCACCTTCCGTCAAACGGACGATCTTCCCTCCGATTAAATCAATGGCGGGTAGTAATCTCACGCTCAACCGCCTCCTTCCATTCTTGAAGTAAACTGAGACCGAACGTCCCACTTTTTTCTGGGTGGAACTGCATGCCCGTGACGAGCCCTTTTTGAACGATTGCCGGAACTTTCTCACCCATATATTCAGCCGCCGCCACGATGTATTCGTCGTCCGTCACGGCATGGTAAGAGTGGACAAAATAGACGTCCTCATCGCGTAGGATCGAATTCCATCCGACGTGTGGAAGGCGCTTCGCACGCATCCGCTCAACCGTCCCCGGGATTAAACCGAGACCTTTTGTCGGCATGCCTTCCGTGCTCGTATCAAACAAGAGCTGCATCCCAAGACAGATCCCTAAAAACGGTTTTTCCGTCGCCATCTTTTGCAATAAGGGGATCAGACCCGTCTGTTCGAGCGATTGCATCGCTTGCGGGAAGGCACCGACCCCAGGAAGTAAAATGGCATTCGCTTCTTCAATTTGGCTAGCATCGTTCGTGATCACAACATAGCAACCGATGGCTTGTAAGGCACGTTCGACGTTGAACACGTTTCCCATGCCATAATCGATGACCGCTACTTTCATCCTTCGATCCATCCTTTCGTAGAAGGGAGTCGGTTCGTCCCATCGCTTGATACCGCCTCGGCAAGCGCTCGACCAAACGCCTTAAACAACCCTTCAATCATGTGATGTGAATTTGACCCGTAAAGGACGGCGAGATGAAGGGTAAGCCTGCCGTTCATGGCAACGGCCCGAAAGAACTCTTCAGCGAGTTCGGTATCAAAATCACCAAGCTTTGGATTACGAATCTCCGCCTGATAGACGAGATAAGGTCGTCCCGATACATCGACGACCGCTCGCGCTAGCGTCTCATCCATCGGCATGTAACTCGACCCGTAGCGGCGAATCCCGACCTTATCCCCGAGTGACTTAGCGATGAGCTGACCGAGTGCGATGCCGACATCCTCCACCGTATGATGGGCATCGACCCATGTGTCGCCTTCCACTTTCACTTGTAAGTCCATCTGACTGTGAAAGGCAAGCAACGTCAACATGTGATCAAAAAAACCGACCCCCGTTTGAATAGAGCTTTCACCCGTTCCGTCCAGATTTAATTGAATATCAATTTTCGTCTCTTTCGTTTCACGTTTTAGTTCAGCTGTTCTCAACAGAATTCACCTCTTCAATCGTTTGTCGGATATAGGCATACGCCTCGTCTATCCCTGCACTGACACGTAATCCATCCGGAAACGCACGTACATGAACTCCTTTTTCAAGGAAGCGCGATGCCCATCCTTCACTATCATCCGTTTTGACATAAATAAAGTTGGCACGACTCGGTAAAATCTCGCCGATTGGACGTAATAAGTCCGTCAATTTTTCACGTTGTGTCGTATGGAACTCGATCGATTCTTGAATATATGATTCATCTCGTAAGACGACGTTCGCGACAGCGGCACTGAGTCCACTGACATTGAACGGCGATCGGAAGCGATCAATCTGCTCAATGATTTCTTCTGACGCAATCATGAAACCAATCCGGAGGTTCGCTAAACCGAACGCCTTCGATAACGTCCGTAAGATGATGACGTTCGGATGTTCGTTCAAGCGAGATACAAATGAGTCCTGCATTGTGAAATCGATATAAGCTTCATCTACGACGAGATACGGAACACGTGACGCAATATCTGACAATTCGTCAAGTGTCCACATCTTGCCGGTCGGGTTATTCGGATTTGAAATCAGGACGAGCTTCGGTTTGATCGTTTGAATGAGCTCGACGAATGTCTCATAGTTCAATCCGTTCGTATTAGGTTGTGTGAACTGCCCCCTCGCAATTTGTGTGTAGATGCCATACATCGAAAAGTCTGGAGCCGGAGCTAGGACGTGGTCCTCCGTATCTAAGATTGCCTGACTTAAAATCGCCAACAGTTCGTCGCTTCCGCTTCCGACCATGAGTTGTGACGCCTCAACTACTGCATAGTTGGCATAACTCGCTTTTAAGGCAATCAACTCTTCGACCGGATAACGACTGAGCGCCCCAAGTGACACGTCTCGAATCGATCGCTCTAGTCGTTCTGGTAACGGATATTGGCTTTCGTTTTGATTGAGTGCGAATCCTGACACGGCATGTGGTACATAGCGAGGGATATTTTGATAGTTTCGTCTCATATGCCCTCCATGCGAACAGCCATCGCACGGGCATGTCCTTCTAATTGTTCTTGTTTGGCGATTCGAATAGCGGCTTTGGTGATCGTCTCATCGAGTTCTGTCATCTCAAGGAATGTCTGGCGGCGATAAAAGTCGTCGACCGATAGTCCACTTGAGAATCGAGCCGTTCCGCTAGTCGGTAGGACATGATTCGGTCCAGCGATATAGTCTCCGAACGCTTCCGCTGCCTCGTGACCGAGGAAGAACGATCCACCGTGACGAATCGACTTCATCAATTGTTCCGGATCTTTGACGGCCAACTGGACGTGCTCCGCGGCCATCGTATTCGCATACTCGATCGCATCCTCGATTTTCCGATAAAAGACGCCGCCACGTTTCCACGCTTCTCTTGCGATGTCTTGTCGTGGTAAGAGCGCGAGCTGTCGTTCAAGTTCTTGCTCCACTTCATCACGAAGCGTCTCTGTCGTGACGAGCGCAATCGCTGTCGCCTCGACGTCATGTTCCGCTTGTGCGAGCAGGTCAGCCGAGACCCACTTCGGGTTCGCCGTTTCATCGGCAATGATTAACACTTCGGACGGTCCCGCAACGGAGTCGATGCCGACAATGTGGGACACGAGCGCTTTCGCTGTCGCGACATACGCATTTCCTGGTCCGACAATCTTATCGACGGGACGAATCGTTTCCGTTCCGTATGCGAGTGCAGCAACGGCTTGCGCGCCTCCGACAAGAAAACACTCATCAGCACCCGCGATTTTGGCTGCAATCAAGAGCGAGATGTCAATCCCATCTGCTTTCGGCGGCGTGACCATGACGACTCGTTTGACGCCGGCGACTTTTGCCGGAATGATGTTCATGAGCACGCTCGATGGGTATACGGCTGTCCCACCCGGTACATAGACACCGACCGAATCAAGTGGCATATAGCGTCTTCCAAGTCGAAACATCGTATCTTCAAACACGTCTTCATTCCGTACTTGATGCGCGTGAAACGTACGAATCCGTTCCGCCGCTAACGTCAAAGCTTCCGTCAGTTCAGCATACGCTGCTGGCGGGGTAAAGCGGGCTAAATCAACCGATTCAATTTTGTCGACACCGTCGAATTGTTTCGTCCACTCAAGGAGCGCTTCGTCTCCACGGGCTTCGATCGATTCGACGATTGGTTTCACGGCCTCGGCCCATGCTTCGCGCCGTGATCGATTCGTTTCAGTACTCATGCGTTCTCCTCCTGACTCAGCTTTCGAATCCATGCCTTCAATTCGTCGGGCTGTTCCGCCAAAGCCGTTTCGCTCGTAATGAATTTTGCATTGATTGAAAAAATAGTCTCATATTCTTCTAAGTCGTTCGCGGCAAGTGTCGCCCCTGTCTCAACGATGTCAACGATGCAATCAGCGAGTCCGGTTAAAGGCGCGAGTTCAACCGACCCATTCAACGCGATCACTTCTACGTTCTGTCGTTTCGACGCAAAGTGTGAGATGGCGATGTTCGGATACTTACTGGCTACCTTTAATTTTTTCGTTCCGTTACGTCGAACTTTTGGACCACAGACGGCCATTCGACAACGTCCGAACGGCAAGTCGACGACTTCGAGCACACCCGGCGTTTTTTCCCGTAAAATATCTCCACCGACAATCCCCACATCTGCCGCTCCGTGCATCACATATTTATAGACGTCATCACCTTTGACGAAAATAAATTCATGATCTCCTGCTTGTACCGTCAACTCACGTCCCCGTTTCTCTGGCCATACGGGTAAGTCACGTTCAACAAAAAATAGACGGGCTGCTTTTTCAATCCGACCTTTCGCGACCGCTACTTTCATTTGATCACCTTATCTAACTGTTCTAAATCAAGCGACATGCCGAAAGCTCGTCTCGATTGTCCGAAATGGCCATAGAGTGAATCGTATCGGCCTCCTGACAGGACACGCTTCCCTTCGACGCTTCCTGTCACGGTCAAACCAGAGTAATAGTCAAAATCACCAGTTTGACCAAAATCGTATGATACCTCTAAACCGATTGCGCGTAAGTGTTGAACCGCCTCATCGACATCATCGATTGCCTCTTTTAAAGAAGCAGGTGCTTGAGTGCGCAACTCCTCGAGCGCTGAATTTCCAATTAGAAACGGTAATTTCGCAATCAATGGATAACGATATGTCTCCGCTAATTCACGTAACGATTCTAAATGGCGAATCGCCAAGATTTTACGGAATGTCCGCTCTTGAACGCCTGTTTCTTTTGCAATAAGTGAGATGACGGCCGCAGAACCGATTTTGATCGTTAATCGATCCGTAGGGAGGACTCCTTCCGTCATATCGAGAAATGATTCGATGAGATGATGATCCTTCTCTTCGCCGTCGACCCACTCGAGTCCAAGCTGTTGCCGTTCATGCGGTTGTCCAGAATGTTTGACCGTCCGACGATAGACGGCACCAGCGTAAGCGACACGCATCGGTTCATGACCGTCTGCTAGCTTTCTTGCGATTTGCAGTGTATAGTCAGGGCGCATGACGAGGAGTTCCCCGCCATTCCCAAACAATCGATAATAGGCCGACTCGTCAAAGAGTGCCAAATTTTGATAATGTGAATAGTATTCGAGTAGAGGCGGGTCAATCACGGCATAACCGCTCGCCTCTGCTTTTTCTAAAAATGAAAGCATCCACCGTTTTGGTCGAATGACATCTCCTGATTGAAGTTCATACCATCCTTCTGGAATTGAACCTTTCGAATTTGACCAAATCATGACAACCACCCTTTATCTTATTATCAATTTACCAAACTAAAGTATTGTGTTAAATTTATCAAATACAATCATACCTGTCAACCAATCAACTTATAAAGGACGTGTAACAAAATGTTTGATTTTACCCACGATGGACATGTGCATACTCCATTTTGTCCACACGGTACAAAAGACCCACTTGAACAATATATTCAAGTAGGAATCGAAAAAGGCCTGCAAACGATGACATTTACGGAACATGCACCATTTCCGAGTACATTCGTCGACCCTGTCCCAAATCAAGACTCGGCGATGGCACTCGATCGATTGCCTGACTATCTTGATACGCTTCGACAGATGAAAGAACAATATAAAGATGTCATTGACTTAAAAATTGGTTTAGAGGTCGACTTGTTGCCATACCTTGAGGAAGAGTCGATTGCGTTACTCGAACCATATGCCCCATTGTTTGATGAAGTCATTTTGTCACAGCATTTCTTATATGTAGATGGCACATACATGCCGATTGATTTTTCAGCTGAAACGTTTGATGAGCTCGTCACAAAACTCGGCTCATTCGAAAATGTGATGAAAGCTTATTATAAGTCAATCGAACGTGGTCTCGGATTCCCATGGGAAAACATCAACGTCGCTCGGATTGGACACATTGATTTACCAATCAAATACCAAAAAAATTATGACTGGAAGCGTTCCGAAGTAAAAAAGGAAGAAGAACGACTCTTACAGGTGATTGCTGACCGAGGATTTGGACTCGACTTCAACACGGCCGGACTCAGAAAACCGGATTGCGGGGATCCTTACGTCGCAGGACTCGCAAAAGCTGCCAGCGAGTTACATATCCCATTCACATTAGGTTCGGATGCACATCTCGCTCAAGATGTGGCGGCTGGATTCGACATCATCGCACAAAAAAAAGCCACGTTCCTATGAACGTAGCTTTTGACAGCGATCTAGCTATCTAGATCCCCATGCTTATGGTTGACAACGATATGGCATTCCATTTCTTCATCTGTAAACATCATACCATAAAGAAAAATAGATGCAAAAAATTGGGTGAAATTGTTCACCCAATTGAGATCACATCGCTGCGTACAATGTTTTTATATCGTTCGTAGATGCCTCATCCATTTGGAGGGCTACGAGCTCAACATATTGTAGTGCTGGGTCCTGATCTTTCGACAAAGCGACAATTTCGGCGGCTGCCTTATCAAGCGCCAACAAGATTCCTGATACACCAAGCGTCGGATAATATCGAAGTAAAGCTCGAACATGTTTAATCTCAGATACTTCATTTCCGTTAATCGTCAACGATTTGACAGCCAACTCTTTACGCATGCCAATCGCAAATTTATCTTCCCACACTTCTTCGAGCGTGATCAAGGCTTCTACTTCATATGCACCATCTGTAAAGCGAACAAGTTTTTCCATAAACAATTTCCCCTCTCCTGAATCTATTTTCATTATATAAGAGATTTCAGAGTATATATTGTGAAATATTGAACATTATGTGTAAAGTTTGTCTCACTTGATTTCGAACAAAAAAAGGCCCCTCCGTGGAGGGGCGAATAATGGAAGAGTAAAACACCATTGGCAGTACATTAATAATATATCACCTTATGAAAACGTTTACAATGTATTTTTGTACATTTTCTCTAGTGGCATATGTAGCACTTCAATCCCACTGTCACGCATCAATTCTAATCCGTCGCCATGCTCGTAACCGACCGCATAGACGACTCGTGCGACTCGTGCGGCGATTAGGGCAAGTGAACAGGCGTGACATGGCGAATGGGTGACATAAGCGGTCGCACCGAAGGCGTTCGTCGAATCAGCAGCCAGTTTTCCAATCGCATTGATTTCGGCATGGATTTCATGTTGTTTCGACCAGTGATGATGATCATACGGGTCCGTACATTTGATATATGTCACACCGTCACGGATGAGTCGTGCTGGTTCGTTGATCATATCAACGTCCGTCGACGTCACATAGTTCGCATGCTTATAAAATCCTTCTTCTTTTTTAATATAAATCTCATTACAATTCGTATGACCGGAAGGTGTTCCGTTCAAGCCAATCGAAATCGGTTTTTCATCCTTCACAATGACACATGCCACGCTCTTGGATGCACACTTCGAGTGTCGCTCGGCCATCATATCGGCAAACAGCAACCACGTCTCGTCCCACAATCGTTGTTTCTCCACACAAGTCCCTCCTCGTAGAAAAGGAAAGTCTGATTGCTCAGACTTTCCCCCTTAGTATCCAGTGTCTTTTGGCAGTTCTTTATTTTTCGAGGCGATCTCGATGACTTTCTCTTTAAGCTCGTGCTCCATTCGGTCGAGTTCACGCTCGGCGTCACGACGTTTTTGCTTCCCTTCTTGTTGAATACGTAATGTTTCATCCAACGTCGAGAGTAAGTTCTCGTGAGCAACTTTCAGTGATTCAACAGAAACAATCCCTTTTTCATTTTCTTGTGCGATTTCAATCGAAGAATCTTTCAACATCTTCGAGTTCTGCTCAAGCAACTGGTTTGTCGTCTTCGTCACGTCCTGCTGCATACGAAGTGCCGTCTTCTGACGCGTTAGGCTGAGCGCAAGAACGACCTGGTTTTTCCAAAGCGGAATCGTGTTGACGACCGCCGATTCAATCTTCTCGGCAAGGATTTGGTTATTCTGCTGAATGACCCGAATTTGCGGTGCCATTTGAAGGCTAATGGTACGACTGAGTTTTAAGTCATGCAATTTCTTCTCAAAACGGTCCGCTAATTGAATCATGTCGTTCAATTGTTGCAATTTCGACTGG
This sequence comes from Exiguobacterium sp. s101, assembly GCF_018617835.1. Classification (NCBI taxonomy): domain Bacteria; kingdom Bacillati; phylum Bacillota; class Bacilli; order Caryophanales; genus Exiguobacterium; species Exiguobacterium sp. s101. The sequence goes on from NZ_JACSKX010000001.1 coordinate 74,432, forward strand.
TCTTTAGAAACTTCCACTTCATGTCGCAGTGGCGCAATCTCATGCTCACGTACATGATCTAACTTTGTTTCACCCGCTGCGATATAGACGTTTAATTCTTCGAAATAACGCTTGTTTTTGTCATACATTTGATCGAGCATCGTGATATCTTTCATTAGACCGAACTTGGCACGATCTAAATTGTGGATGACTTCTTCCAAATAGACGTTCATTTTTTCGAATTGAAGTTTATAGTTCTCAGCCTTCTTTTTTGCGCGGCCAATGAGCGGGATGTTATCCATAAAGCTCTTCTTCTCCGGTTGAAGCATGTCCGGGTCCATCTTTCGGACGTTTTGCATCAAATCTGACAAAAGTTTCCCGGCGTCCCCGCCATCTTTCATTCGGACTTCCGTCAAAATTTGGTCGGAGAATTGGGACAGTTCACGTTGGACATTCGACCCAAACAACATAACCGAATCCGTCTTTTTAATATCGATTGATTCAGCCAATCGCGTGATGCGCTCACGGTGCTCTTGAGGGACGTCTGGCTTCGCTTGGATAGCAGGCACTTCCTCTGCCTGCGAAACAGATGACCACTCTACAGACGGATCGCTAAACCCCTCTGCCTCAGTTTTTGTTTTTGTATCAGATGTCAGCTCTTCTTCCGGCCATGACTGCCAGTTCGTTTCATTCGATGAAGTCATGCTTTTTTCTCCCTTCCGGCTGATCAGATAAGACTCGCTCCATCATAATCAGTTCACGTTCAAAGTCTACTGCATCATCTTCAAGAAGACGTCCGCGCTGTTCTTTAAATTTATCGACAATTAGCCGCATATTCGTTATTAATTGTTCTCGAGTTTCTTCTTGAATGATGACCCGTTTTCCTTCCAGTTCTTTAAATTTCAAGACGACCGAGACGAGGGAATCTAAGTAGAATGTGAACAAGTCTCGAACATGCTTCGCGTCTTGCGGATTTTCGAAAAGTTCCTCGAACAATTCATGCGCTTCTTTTGACACTGCTTTCATTTCTCGCCTTACTTCTACATCTTTGATTTCAGGCAAGACACGGTCAATCTGTTGTAGTTTCTCATACCCTTGCTCAATCGTCCGTTGCAAGAATTGAAGTTCTAAATCATCCGTCGCCTCGAATTGACGTGCCGGGATAGGATCTTCAATCGGTTTTAGGATTCTTGAGCCTGAGAACGATTCTTCCTCATCAAGCAGCAGTTTTTTCTTCGCCCGTTTTGCGACCGTTGTCGGTGTTCGCTGACGGTTTTTGCGCTTATTCGTTGACCAGACTTCGTTCAAGACGAGCGCCCCTACTATAATGAATAACCAGGAGAAATCGAATACGTTGATGGCAAAGTATATGACTGCCCCAGTCAGGGCCCATTTCATCCATGTTTTCATTCTTATCACCTCATCTCATGTTACTTCTATTGTACATTACGAAACCGATCAAAAAAAGTTTCGTCACCTCTATCATTTTAGCATAATAAAAGTCTTTGTTTCCTCCGTCCACAGGTGTAGAAACAACTACCTATATCGACTTCATTCCCGTTGCGAGACGAAAAAAACCGTAGACTCGAGAGCCTACGGTTCCTCAATTATGTGTTAAGCCACGTGGATACCATGACGATTCCTACTGTCACCGGTATAACATAGCGTATGAGTGCATGCCAGATTGGATAAAGCTTCATACCTGGCTGAGATGTTTGAATCTCTTCTTTTAAAATACGTTGGTCTACTACATAACCAACAAAGATTGACGTTAAGAATGCTCCGACCGGCATTAAAATATAACTGACGAGGTAATCCATCGTGTCGAAGAACGTTCGCCCGTTCCAGATGTGTAGATCGCTCAATAACCCAAATGACAGCGCAGAAGGCACACCGACGAGGAAGACGAGCAAGGCGACTGTAACCGTTACTTGTTTCTTCGACCATGTCGGTTTCTTTTCATTCAGACGATCGGTCACACCCGCGACGACGACCTCTAACATCGCAATCGAAGACGTGATTGAAGCGAATGCGAATAATAAGAAGAACAATACCATGAAAAATCCACCGAGCGGAACTTGATTGAAGACCGCCGGTAGGACGACGAAGAGCAATGCCGGTCCTTCAGCTGGGTCTAATCCTGAAGCAAAGACTGCCGGGAAGATGGCAAGACCTGCTAGGAGCGAAACGGTAATATTCAATAGAACAATCATGTTCGCGGAACGATTCAGCGTCCCTTTCGTCTTAATGTAAGATGCATATGTCAGCATCGCAGCCACCCCTAGAGATAAGGAGAAGAAGGCTTGTCCAAGGGCAAATAAGACCGATTCCCCTGTGAGAGCAGAGAAGTCAGGTTGTAAGAAGAAGCGGACCCCTTCCATCGCCCCGTCAAGTGTCAATGAGCGGACAACGAGGACTATAAAACTGATGAACAATAACGGCATTAAAATCTTGCTCATCCGTTCAATTCCCGCTTCTACCCCACGTAAGACAATCAAAAGCGTAATCGTGAGAAATAAAAACTGTCCGATGACGGCGATTTCAGGTGTTGACACGACACTTCCAAAGACATCACCAAATTCGTCAGCACTTTGTCCATTTAATGTTCCGCTCAAACCGAGTCCGATGTAAATGAGGACCCATCCTCCAATAACACTATAGAAGGAAAGCAACAAGAAACAGGCAATGACACCAAGATAGCCGATGATGCTCCATCGTCCATGTCCCAATTGTTTAAAGGCAAGAAGTGCTGTCTTTTGAGTCGAACGTCCAACGATGAACTCCCCAATCAATAATGGTAGACCAAGTAATAACGTGAACGCCAAAAACATGAGTAAAAAGGCACCGCCCCCACTAGTTCCAGTGACATACGGAAATTTCCATATTGCACCTAGACCAATCGCCGAACCTGCGGCAGCTAAAATGAATCCAATTTTTGAGGCGAATGAATTTTGCGCCATGGTTACCCCTACTTCCTGTTTTTCATTTCATTTTCATAATAATAGTGAAATACTAACACGGTTCAACAATCAGGACAACAAAAAACAGAGAAAAGTCTGAATACTTTTCTCTGTTGATGCTTTATGGCGTTAAAAATGTTACTGCATTCTCTTGAATCTGGACGGACAATTGTTCGGATTCGAAATGTTCACCATCGATATCGATAATTTGAGGTTGACTCAATTCTACTTTCACATGAGAAGCCTGAAAGTGATTCCACTCGGGGGATTTTTGATCGAGACCGAGTTGCTGCGCCAAAAGTTGTCGAATCATCGGAAACCCGATTGATGAACTGTGAACAACCTCTAACAGTCCATCAGAAAAGGACTGTGTCTCAAGCTTCGTCGGGACTGTCCCGAGGTAGCTACCGTTTCCAATATAGAGAAAACTTACATCGCCTTCATAGAGCAGCTCATCTTTTCGATATAACCGGATTTCAAACGGATCCGCTTCACGAAATTGTCGAATCGTCGCTAAAAAGTAGCCGATTGACCCTAGGGATTCCTTTTCATCTGGGTCGATTTGTCGTGATGTATCGGCAATCAATCCAATCCCGACAAAATTGAGAGCATACATCTCATCCACTTGAATGACGTCTACTTGTTGCGTATGTTTCGACTTAATGACATTTGCAGCTTGTGTCGGTTGAATTGGGAGTTCGAGCGCTCGCGCAAAATCATTACATGTCCCGGCCGGAATGATGCCTACGGTAGGTCGCTCCTCGCGCTCTAACGTCATCAATCCGTTCACTACTTCATTCAGCGTACCGTCCCCACCAATCACGATGAGATGGTCGAAAGGTCCACTCTCTGAGGAAAATCGGAGTGCATCCCCAATTTCTTGCGTCTTCTTGATGGTGATTTCTTCATAGAGCGATTCAATCGTTCCAATGACCTCCCCGAGCATCGTCTTGCTCGTACCAGACTTCGGATTCGAAATAATCAAAGCTCTCATAATAACCCTTCCTGCTCTAAGAAGTCTTTCGCTACGTCATATGCACGTTCATTTCCATAAGCGACACGTCGGTTCAATTCAGACATCTGTTCGTCCGTGATTTTTCCAGCGAGTTGATTAAGGGCATCTTCGATTTCTGGATATTCTTCAAGTGTCTCTTCTTTCAAGAGGGGTGCCCCTTGATAAGGTGGGAAGAACTGTCGATCGTCTTTTAAAACGACCAAGTCATTTTCGGCAATATCAGGGTCAGTTGCGTAGGCATCAACTAGATTGACGTCTCCTCGAGAAATGGCACGATAACGCAACTTTTGCTCCATCGACACAACGGATGGGAAATCAAATCCATATTCATCTTGAAGACCAGGATATCCATCTTCACGATCTGTAAATTCAAGGGTGAACCCTGCCTTAATATCTGATTCCACGTTTCGTAAATCTGAAATCGCAGTAATGTCCTCTGCTTCTGCATATTCACGTGGAATAGCAAGTGCATACGTATTATTAAACTGCATCGGCTCAAGCATCACATACCCGTCTTCTGCAAGTGCATCTCTCGCTTGTTCGTACACCTCGCGTGCATCATTTGACCCAGGTGACTCTTTTACGAGACTAGCGAGTGCCGTACCAGTAAATTCCGGATAGATATCGACATCACCAGATTTCAGAGCACCCCATACGAATGTCGTTTCACCAAAGTTCGGTTTCACTGATACGGACAGATCCGTTTCTTCTTCAATTAACAACTTATACATATTCATCAAAATTTCAGGCTCAGGTCCAAGTTTTCCGGCGACGACTAAATCCGTCTCCTGTGAGCGACCGAATGCGAGCGGAGTGATGATAATCAAGGCGAGTACGGTTGAGACGGCAATCAATTTCGTTTTATTGCGAGATGCTGTTGCACCTTCCATCTGACGCAACAAGAAATCAAACAATAGTGCTAAAATAGCAGCCGGTATGGCCCCAAGTAAAATTAAGTAATTGTCATTTCGGTTAATCCCAAGCAAAATTAATGTACCAAGCCCACCCGCTCCAACGAGGGCAGCGAGTGTCGCTGTTCCTACGATAAGGACCATGGCAGTTCGAATACCAGCCATTATGACAGGGAGAGCAAGCGGAAGTTCGACTTTCATCAAACTCTGATTCGGCTTCATTCCACAAGCTCTTGCTGCTTCAAGTAATGATTTATCTACTTCGTTCAAACCTGTAAACGTATTCCGTAAAATCGGAAGAAGCGCGTATAAGACGAGCGCAATGATTGCAGGTAATGCACCGATTCCTACGAGCGGAATCATCAACCCGAGCAAAGCAAGAGAAGGAATCGTTTGAATGATGGCAGTAACACCAATAGCGGTTTCAGCAATTTTTTTACGACGCGTCAGCCAGATTCCTAACGGTACGGCAATCAAAACGGCGATTAAAAGTGATACGACAGAGAGCTGTAAGTGCTCAATCAGTGCCTCGACAAGCTGTCCTTGTCTATTTTGGAACGTCTCAAACATCCAGCTCACCTCTTCCACGTTGTGTAAATTCCAAGACGAATGGGTCATCGCTTGCCAATATCTCTTCTGGCGTACCGACAAGCATCAATTCGCCATCACGCATCAATGCGATACGATCACCGAGCTTCATCGCTTCCTGCATATCATGTGTGACAAAGAGAATCGTCTTTCCTAGTTCATCATTCAATCGTTTGATGTCGTCTTGCAATTGTCCGCGGCTAATCGGGTCAAGTGCTGAGAAAGGTTCGTCCATCAAAATGACTTCTGGGTCTGCCGCTAGGGCACGCAATACACCAACTCGTTGCTGTTGACCTCCTGATAGCTCTGAAGGTTTTTTGGCACGTAATTTCGGATCGAGACCGGCAATTTTCATCAACTCTGTCACGCGGTCTTTTGTTCGATCCTTCTTCCATTTTAATAGTTCAGGAACGACAGAAATATTTTCTTCTACTGTCAAGTGTGGGAATAGTGCGATTTGTTGTAACACATATCCGATATTACGACGTAACTCGTAAATATCAAATTGATAGATTTCTTTTCCATCGATCAATATTTTTCCATCTGTGTGATCGATTAACCGATTCACCATTTTCATTGTTGTAGTCTTGCCACAACCTGAAGGACCAATCAATATAAAGATTTCTCCCTTTTGAACTGTTAAGCTTAACTCTTTGACGGCCAATGTCCCGTCTTCATAACGTTTTGATACATCCCGAAACTCAATCAACGTAATCCCTCCTCGACTATTTCCAAAATGGAAATTCAAATAGTATTTTGCCCTTTTCCATGCTTTGTTAAACAAAAAAAAGCTCTCCTGAATAGAGAACCTTTAAAATTAATAAAGAGTGACTTGGATATGTCGACGACCCCATTGGATCGCATCCTGTTTTGAATCGACCAATAAATCAACAATATGTCCTTTGATTCTGCCACCGGTATCAAGGGCGATTGCATCACCAACACCTTGAATATGCACTTTTGAACCTAATGGAATGATAGAAGGGTCGACGGCGATAATTCGCATGCCGTTATAATAAATCGAATCAGTCACGTCATGACCAGTCGCAGTCAAAACACGACCCCCATACGCCTTATTGTCAGCAACATCGTTTGAGTAAGCTGTCGATTCGACAGTAATGACTTTTTTTCTCGTTGTCGTAGACACTGGTGATGCCGTAGCGTTCTTGTTTGAAGAAGCCGCTGCCTTTTGTGCCGCCACTCTTTCCGCTTCTTTACGTTCTTCTTCTGCCTTACGCTCTGCTTCAAGTTTAGCTAGTCTCGCCTTCTCTGCTTCTTCCTTCGCTTTCTCTGCAGCGAGACGTTCTGCTTCTAAACGTTTCTCTTCAGCTAAGCGTTTCTCTTCGGCAATTTTCTTTTGGCGAGCGATTTCCTTTTGCCTCTCTTCTTCAATCGCTTGTCGTTCTAATTCAAGTGGATTTTGAACGATTTTCTGTTCTGTCCCGATTCCGATCTGAGCAGCATCTGCTTGATTCATGAATGTGAACATTCCCATCATCGCGGTTCCAATTACTATCATATATTTAATCAATTTCATCGTAGTAAGGTCATCACCTTTCTCGTTATGTAACGAACAGATGTTAATTTACCACGACACGTCATCTTGGAGTAGCTATTTTATCGAAGTGAAATAATCCTGACATATGACATAAAAAGTGGTTACAAATTGTAACAATTGCGAAAAACGTTGCTATTGCAAGGTTTCACATAAAAATTACAGATTCGTTACAATAACACTTGTAACAAATCTGTAATCTCCCTGTCATGCTCTTCACTTATTCAATTGGCTTCAAATCATGCAATCTGAGCATCCCCCACGGCGCAACATCGACTTGAACCGTAAAAGAATTTTCACCTTCGACCGCATCCATTTCATCTTGAGGGACACGATACGACCCCATTTCTTCTATATAAAGAATACGGTCATAATAGTTCGCCCGTACTCCTCCGAGAAACGGTTTTGACTCAACTCGGTCAATCACAGCAAATCCGTCTTCCCCTTGCTCGAACGAGACGTAAACCGTACCCGCCTCCACATTTTGTCGTCCTTCAAACTCGTCAAATTCAAGATAGATCGAGTCTCCAAAATATGGATCGAACGGTTCAAACGAAGTTCCCTTAAACGTGTACGTTTCCCCTACCCATGAGATGGCATAGACGAGGATGACAAACAAAATGGCAATCATAACTTGTACGGCCGGAATGACCCACATAGACAACCGTTTCATGTCGTCACACCCTTTCTTGTACGATTACGCCACCATAATCCGAGTGACAACGCAAAGACGATCAGTGCACCAATTAAGAAGAAGAGGGATACATCCAAACGGTCCCAAACATAAATGAAATAAATCGTCATTTGGACGACTAAAAAATAGATAAAGGCGAAGATGGTGGGTTGTCTCGTCATATCTTGGCGAACGAGGTACGTGAGTGCAATGACTTCGATCATCACTGCCAATAACACACCTGAATCTTCGAATAGCGCAAATGGGATTACAGCAAGAAAGCATACCCACAAAAGGTCGTTTCGACGATGGATTAAATAGATCGCAACGAATGAAATAGAAAGGAGTGTTGCCTCAAGAATGGATGGTGGTCTTTGAGAAAGCCAGCTTCCCGTTACATTTACTAAATATCCAATCGACAAAACAGCTGCGACAAACAGATATATAGATTGCCACCCGGCTTGTTTTCGATAAAACAAGAGAAGCACATGGAGGATAACAAGAGACCAAAGTGGCCATAGTCTACCTTCATAGTCCACATATTGACCAAAGATGTTAAATAATCCGTAAAAGGTAAGCCAAGCAAACGTCCGATCTAACGATTCTTCCACAAAATGGAACCATACCCATGTCACGATGAGTGCAAATCCAATTAACGTCAACCCGATGCCTTCGAAACTGTTTGTGACAGCCATGAACGCAGTGATAGCGGAGATGATGGAAAAGATGACGTGCTTATACATGATTCGGTGAAGGACTGCCATCGTGAAGAGTATCCAAAACAGCAAGGTCAACTGCCCCGACAGATTATACGTCGTAAAGATGACCGCCATGGTCGCCACAAAAAAAACGAATCCTAACACGCGTAATAATATGACATACCTCGGGGTTTTCAAGCGAACTCGTTCGGCAAACACATAAAATCCAACCATAAAAAGAAGAAATAGTCCAATCTTTAAAAGGTCGGGGATCGCCTGCCAATTGGCTGCGACGAAGCTAAATAGACTGAGCGCTAATAAAATCGACCCGACAATAACTAAAACGGGCGGCTTGTGATTGTTTCGCTCACTAGCCGCCCGTTGTTTATGTTCATAGTCGACTAGTCTTTTACCGGTCGATTCATCTAACAATCCCGCTTCTTGCCATTCACGAACTTTTTTGTCAATGGACACCTCAATCATCCCTTTCAAAAAAAAGGTCAGCTGGCGCGTTCAATCAATTCTAATTCTGATTTTAATAAAACTTGTTTTTCAAACTCGAGCCCGAGTTGTTGAAATTCTTCCATAATCGATACGTCTGCGATCACGGTATTGGTCAGTACGGCGGTCACTTCAGCAACCCATCCTTCACGAGTCGACTTCACGATATCACCTACGAGGAATTCTTCAGACACACCCATTCACTTCCAATCTAAATTTGTTTCTATCATTATAACGAAATTATGTCGGTTTGAATACGTTTTCTTTTATGCGTTGAATAAATTGTGTCAAAAATTTTCCAGTAAGCCCCCAAATGATGTAGTCATCGTGTTCATAAAAGGGTTCTTTCATTTTAATTACCCGTTTTTCGTACGCTTTAGCATTTGCCAAGCGATCAAGTGGGATATTTTGATCTGGGTTCATCGTCCACTCCATCTCACCATGGAACGGGTCTATCATAAGTAATGTAGATAAAGGAACGGTAAATAAATGATCAACTTCATCCGTTCCCTGTGCAGTTGGAAGCCGTGACAACATCCCGACAAACGGATAAATCAATTGTCGATGGGGTGTGGCAAGTGGCCTTAATTTACCGATGACTTCAACTTGACCAGAAGTAATCTCTAATTCCTCACACGTTTCTCGAACGGCGGCTTCAACAGGTGTTTCTCCTTTTTCAAGTCGTCCTCCCGGAAAAGAAATTTCGCCGGGCTGCTGCCGCATCGTATGGGCACGTACTTCAAAGACGACATGCCATTCCTTCTCTATTTCTACGAGCGGAATCAAAACCGCTGCTGTCTGTTCGTAATCTTCTTCCATTGTAAAGCTATTTCGAATTTGGTCTTCATTAATCAATGGCTGCACACTGTTCACTCACCTTCCATCATCGAATATCCTATACCGTTCTATACCCTACTTTTCGTTTAATCGCTGCTAATGTCGGAAATATCATTATTAATGATAGGAGTTGATCACTTTGAATGAACAAGTGGATGTACTAATCGTCGGAGCCGGACCTACCGGCCTTACCCTCGGACTGACCTTGGCAAGATATGGCGTCTCATTTCAAATCATCGACCGAAAGACGATCCCGTCGGATAATTCTCGAGCCATCGGGATTCAACCACGGACAATTGAGGTGTTTTCTCGATTAGACGTCGCCCAAGAAGTACTCGAACGGGCCCGTACGATTGAGCGGGGAAATCTCTATTTCTCAGGTCAATGGACGGCAAAGCTCGAATTTTCAAAGCTTGTCACTCCGTATCCGTTCGTGACACTGCTGCGTCAAAATGAAACAGAAGAAATTTTAGAGTGTGCCTTGCTAAAACATGGCCACGCAGTGAGACGCGGAGAGTCACTGTCTTCCATCACACAATATCCATCGCGGACGATCGCACATTTGACTGCTGAAGACGGAGCTCATCGTTCTGTCGAAGCTAAATATGTCATTGCTGCAGATGGCGCCAATAGTTCCATCCGTCGAATGCTCGCTCTCCCATTCAGTGGGAAGTCGTTTAAAGAGGCGTGGGTATTAGCAGATTTGAAAGCAGATTGGCCCATTTCTCGTGAAGAGGTGCATATTTTCTTCTCGGATCGAGGAGTACTCGAGGTCTTTCCACTCACGGATGAAACGATTCGAATCACGGGAAACTTACGGACCGATGAGTCGTTCGTCGAATCGGACCTTCAACAATTTGTGGAACAACGTAGCCATATGCCAGTTCGCATACACGATGTCGAATGGTTCTCGCTCTTTCGGGTTCATAATCGAATGGTCGATACGTTCATCCATAATCGCATCATCCTAATGGGCGATGCCGCTCATATCAATTCACCGGTCGGGGGACAAGGGATGAACACCGGGATTGCGGATGCATTCAACTTAGGTTGGAAGCTATGGCTCCATTTGAAGACAGGCGCACCGCATCAAGTCGTCTCGACGTATCGGAATGAGCGTGAGTATGTGGCAAGGAATGTTCTACAGACGACGAATTTCGCAACTGAGATGCTCCAGACGACACTCCCGATGCTATTACCGTTTCAAGCGATCGGGGCTGATGTCTTCACACGAGTCAATCTCGTCAATCAAAAGATCACGGAACGAATCTCGCAACTTCATCTATCGTACCCAAAAGCGTTGCGTATGCCGTTTCGTCGCGTCGCCGAAGGAAAAATATTCCCAGAGACTGAAATTTTACGAACCGACGATGGATTTCGGACGAAGATTTCAGAAATCGCCGATGGGCGCTTTCAAGTGCTCGTATTTGACGATGGCAAACGTGATTTGACGCCAATCTATGAATACTTAAATGAGTATTACCCGTTCCTTCAGACTATCTCATTGTCCAAGACAAGCCGTCCATTTTTCGACCAAGGGAATGAGCTTGCCAAGTCACTCTTCATGAAACGTGGTATTCTAGTCATCCGTCCGGACGGCTATTTGTTGCACAAGCAACACCACGTCCGTCTAAAACCGTTACAGGACAAGTTGGCTGTCTGGCTTCCACCATCTTAAGGGTGTATAAATGGAGAGCTTCACCAAATTGGTGAAGCTCTCCATGTCATTTACTCTTCAACATTCACATACAGAATACCAGGTTTCGAGAGCGTCAAATCGTAGAATGCTTCGAATGCCTCGATGTCTTCTAGCTTGCGAAAGTCAACCTTGTCAGTCTCTTCATTCGGGATGGCGACGATAATGCCTTCCTCCGTCAACTTGATCATGCCCGTTTGTCCATTATGAATCCGAACGTAGAGTACTTGCTGGTTTTCTAAGAGCGAGATCGCCTCTCGTCTCGATTGAATCGGTTTTTTCATATAATCCTCTCTTTTCCATTTTAGTATAACGTTCCGTTCGTATTGCTTTCAACTCGTCACCCTATTAAACTTGTGTAAAGAAGGGGTTGAATGCGTTGGAAACATTACTCATTATTGTGCTCGCCATCTTGTTCATCATTTTAGTCACGATTCGTACGATTCGCAACTTAAAATGGGTTCGCTTCGGTGAAGCGTTCGGGAAACAGGGCGAAGAGTTATTAGCTGATTATCATTACCTGACAGAACAGGAAATCACATGTCGTATCGAACAAGGACTTCCGACCGGTAAATTGTTAAAACCGCTCGCTAAAAATTTAGACGATCGTGTCGCGCTATTCGTACATCGAGATGATGCCGCAAAAGCAAGAGAACTTTTAAAATAAGAAGATGGCCGAATGCATCTCACTCGGCCATCTTCTTATTTATGTATCTGTCTTTCTGAGCAGTAGTAAGCGATTTGTTTGACGAGCGGCTCCGTCAACGTTTCAAGAGTCGTTTTGCTGATGACCTGATCGACGAGTGTGAAAGAATCGCCACAATTGGCCTTGACCCGCTTGAGCTTCAACTGTTCCGTCTCCGGGAAGATCAAGAAGGAATAGACCGGAATCGCTTGTCCACACTCTTTCTTCAACCGTGACCGCACTTGTTTAGTCATTCGCTCTAGCTCCGTGACAGGATGTGGATAGATGTGCTTCCATCCCATAGACGTCTCCGTCCGACACTCACGGTTCGTCAAATGGACAGGGGCTGGAGTTCGATTTAATTGAATCAAGAATACACCTTTCGGCCCGACGAGCACGTAATGAACGAGATCCTCGCCAAATTCGACTTGTTCAATCATCATCCAGTCAAATCGACATGTTTGTCTGATGTTCTCGACGAGACGATCTGTATAGCTTGTCGGTGCCTTCATCACTTCTTCTTTCGTACGAAACAGCTTTTTTGTCTGTTGTTTGACAGGTTGTTTCTCCGTGGCCGTTAACACTTGCAACATTGACTCCACCCCCTATTCATTATTGATTATTCACTCGGCCCTACTTGCTTACCAAAGACCGCTTTTTCTAAATTTGAGATACGGCGCAGCATGTCATAGTTAGACGCAACCGGCTGTGCCGGTTTAGCAGGTTCCGCAACAGGTGCAGGCTCGCAACGCAATGAGTCATTTTCTTTTTGAAGACGTTGGATTTCTTTCATCATTTTTTCATAATCCCGGATGACCACGTCTAAAAATTGATCAACTTCTTCTTGCGAATAACCTCGTAGTGCCGTTTTAAATTCTTGTTTATAAATTGCTTCTGCCGTTAATTCGGTTTGCATCATATCACTCCCATTGTTGTTCCCATTGTTTTTCTTCCTCGATGACACGTAAATCTTCCTGTGTGATGAGAAAGACCTCCGTAGTGGACTTTCGCCGAGCCCCATCGACTAAAAAGCGGGGACTTCCCTCCGTTTCTTCGTCGTATAAGGTAATCAATCCTTCTGCTTTGTCTAAAAAGAATGCAGTTTTAGCGCGTAGTTGACTCGGATCTTCGTACGGCCGCTGTGTCAACGGTTCAAAAAAGTCCGCTTCAAGTTGCAGCTGTGCAAACAATTCCTGTTCGAACGGCTTATACCGTTCAACCATATTTAAGAACGGAGGAAATACTGCAATTTTAATCGGGTACGTTTCTCTTAACTCTAACAATACTTGTCCAGCCCATAATTCACAACCATTCGTTCCACTAAAAATAAACCACTCGGCGCCCAGTTCGATGACTTCGAGTATCTTTTTACGATAAGCTTCCTGAATGATTTCAATTCCTGGATGGTCCGCTTTAAAGATGCCCAGTTCATGAGGACGATATCCTGTAACGGCTACTACTTTCATAATCGCTTCCTTTCTAGACGGGCACGGCGATGTTCTAGCTCGTCTTTCTCTCGTACAATCGTTTGACGCAAAACCGTACGTTTTTTTTCGAGCAGTTCCATGGCCCGCTCCGTATAATCAATCGCGAGTTCCACGTCCTTTTGCTTGTGCTCTGCATACTTGGCAAGTTCGACATAGCCTTCGACCGTCTGCAGCGACTCAAATAACGGGATTGCTTGCTCCATGCGACCCGTTCGCTTCAATAACATCGCTTGTCGCATGACGGCTCGCTTCGAAGGACTCGAAAGTTGTTCAAACTCTTTGAGTGCACTTTCCTGTTCCCCAAGGTCATGTAACCAATGCGCACGTTCTTCTCCGAAATCTGTCTCGGGAGTCGTGACGAGTTGACTGAGTCGTGTGTAAAGAGAAACAAGGCTCAAACAGTCCGCATGATGGTGCTCAAGGACCGGCGATAGTATCTCTGGGTTCCGTTCTTTGACGTACTGAAAATAATGCATCGGGGCTAAAAAACCAGGTAAATCGTCTGTCCGTCCGTGACCGAAATACGTTTCAACTGCTTTGAGCGACACCGATTCTAATCTCGGTTTCAACAACCGTCTTGCAGCATGTAGTAGATCAACATGCCCGACGGAAGGCAATGCTTTTACCCGTGATTTGACAAACGTATGTCTCGTTTTGATTTGTGGCCAGTCAAAGGACTTCCCGTTATAAGTGACGAACCGCACCTCATCTCCGATATCCTGTAAAAAATGATAGTAAAAAGCAGTTTCAAAGGCAGGATGAGGCAAGACATATTGAATCATTTCAAGTTGATCCGCTTGAATTCTCGCGAATCCGATTAAAAAAATCGACGTCCCAGACCCACGCAACCCGGTCGTCTCCGTATCCATAAACAGGACTTGTTCAGGCTCTAGGTCGACCGTAAAGAAAGGATGCTCGGTTCGATGCATCATAATTCTTGCATCTCCGAACGCAAAGTCGTGGTACATCTTATCAAGCGGATACGTAGTTCGGAGACGAACACACCATTCTCCTTCGAACGTTAAAATTTCCCCACCCTGTTCAATCCATTTTTGCTGCTCCACTTCATCAGGTGAGGAGACGCGTGATGGTTCAACAGGTTCTTTCGTTTTAATTAATCTAGATAACTTTGCTTTCATAACGATCCTTTCAATGCTTGTAACTGACGGATGACTTGCTGTTTGAAGTCCCCGTATCCAATCATACCGACACAGCGAGGGCATCCGCTCTCACACGGACAGTCGAATACCGTTCGTTCCGCTGCTTCAAGTACCTCGTCTGCATCTTTATAGAGTGCCTCACTAAGACCGATGCCACCCGGATAGCGGTCGTATAAATAAACGGTCGGTTTAGTCGTGTGAGTCGACTTCATTTGAATGGTTGTAAATAAATCGAGCGTATCACACATGAGATAGAGCGGCGCAAGCCGTCTGAGTAAATCACTGACCGCTTCAAGTTGATCTTCGAGATCAGCCTCCGAATAGGCAAAGCGTTCATCCAATGTGAACCATGTCGCCGTCGTATGCAGTTCTCGCTCCGGAAGATGAATCGGGCCAGACCCGATATTCTCATGCGTCCCGAACTTGATTTTTTTAAAGAGCGTGGCCATCGCGATGACAGAAACTTCTCCGAACGTTTTCACACCATCTGTCTTGTTCTCTTCTAGCACTTTTAATTCCACGGCCAAATTCGCATCCGTATAGTAATCAACATCGACTCGGCGTACAAATGCCTTTTTTTCTTCAAAATCTAACTTCTCGACTTGATACTGCTCGGCACCATGCAAATAAATCGCCTCATCGTGCAATAGTGTCATCGCACTGAACGTGTCCATTTCGCCGATCACTTGATGTTTTGCGGTTTGATCGACAATGACAACATTTTCTTGATCGCTCGTCCGAAGCGAGATGTCATGCGCTGGGAAGGAATCCGTCATCCAATAATATTTATCGGCCCGCTCATGTAACACTTGTGCATCCGCTAAAAACTCTAAAATATCTTCCGGGTCGACCGTCCCGAACCGTTCACTTTTATGAAACGGCAATTCGAATGCGGCACATTTCATATGGTCGACTAAAATAATGAGGTTGTTCGGGTCTAAACGGGCAGCTTCCGGTGAACGGTCTAAAATCATATCTGGTTGTTCGACGACAAGCTGGTCAAGGGAAGAAGATGATGCCACAAACACCACAAGCGACTCCGAATGACGTCGTCCGGCCCGACCTGCCTGTTGCCATAGCGAAGCGACAGTGCCTGGATAACCATTCAGGACACACGCTTGCAATTGACCGATATCAACACCAAGTTCTAGAGCATTTGTTGAAACAACAGCTTTTATTTCACCATTCCTTAAGCGCCGTTCAATCTCACGGCGTTCAGACGGAAGATACCCCCCTCGATAGCCGACAATCGATTTTGGACCAAGTTCTCGTCGCGTCAGTTCCTGTAAATAAGTCAATAATACCTCGACACGTACACGTGATCGGGTGAACACAATCGTTTGAATGTTCGCTTCCACGAATTTTGAGGCGATGCGTTTCGTCTCGAGCGTCGCACTCCGACGAATCCCAAGCGCTTCATTGACGACAGGTGGATTATAGAAGACAAGATGTTTCTTACCTTGTGGTGCGCCGTTCCGGTCAACCAATACAACTTCTTCTTCCGTTAACAATTCAGCAAGTTCACGCGGGTTCGCGATAGTCGCTGATGTCATAATCCATTTCGGATGACTTCCATAGTAGGCACAAATTCGTTTTAAGCGGCGAAACACGTTCGCCACATGACTGCCGAATACACCACGATACGTATGCAACTCATCGACAACGATGTATTCTAAGTTTTCGAATAGACGAATCCACTTCGTATGGTGTGGTAAAATTCCCGAATGTAACATGTCAGGATTGGTAATAACAATATTCCCTGCATCTCTAACTTTCGTGCGGGCGGCCGGAGATGTATCTCCATCATACGTGAAGCATCGTAAGTTGCCCTCGAGTGCCTCGACCATCTCCATTAAATCACTATTCTGATCTTGGGCAAGGGCTTTTGTCGGATACAGATATAGTGCGCGTGCAGTCGGTTTTTCAATCATCTTTGACAAGACAGGCAAGTTATAACAGAGCGTCTTACCAGAGGCAGTAGGCGTTACAATCACAGTCGAATGACCGGCAGCCGTTTGTTTCACAGCTTCAGCTTGGTGCGTGTACAGTTGCTCAATTCCCCGACTTTTCAATACGTTTGTCAATTGTTCTGGTACTTGCTCCGGGATGGGCGCATATTGTGCTGGGCGCGCATCGACCGTATGCCAATGTCGTACGTTTTTCGCAAAGCTCGGGTCTTCTTTTAATTCTTGAATCATCTCTTCAACGGAGCGTGATTTCCGCATCAATTCACCTTCTTTAGTTAAGAGTTTGAAGGTGCAAGTTCTACTACGACTTCTCGGATATGATTAATCCGTTCATCTCGTATCATTCTCGATACAGCGGGCATGTGAAACAAAGTCATGCTTTGAAACGTAGCGGCAACATGCTCATTTTCTTCTTCAAGACGGGTCAGCGCGTCTTGAAACAGACGTTGCGTTGACCGCCCAAATAAGACAATGGTATGTAGTTTCGTACATTTCGAATGAACCGCTAAAAGATGTTTCGCATAGCGTTGCACCGTTTTATAGTAATCTTCGTCTGTCGACAACGTTTGGCGATTGCCACGAAGTAAGTCAGGATAATATGATTCCTCGCCCGTAAACATCGTTTCGACACCGATTCTTTTTACATAAGAATGTCCAGTCGCCTTAGCAACCGATCGGTCTTGGATGAGACGTCCGAATGGAATCGACTCTTTTAACAGCAAATGTGAAAGCTTCAGTCCGAGATGTCCACCAAGAGGCACTCCAAAATCGTCGTCTTGCAGTCGATCAATGACAAATAACACTTTCATCTTGCGTTTTAAAGAGAGTTGAACCATGTGTCACCATCCTGTTCCCTTTCTTTTCATTATAACAAAGTCGCACGAAAAACAGGGCGCACAATGTCGCCCTGTCCTCCTTAGTTATCAGTGTTGTCAGAATTGCCGTCCTCACGATTCGTGTCAGGCGATTCTTCATTCGATTGACCTTCTAACGGAGCTCCTGAATCCTCTCCATCAGTCGGCTCGTCGGTTCCTTCATCAGTGTCATCATCCGTCGCTGGTTCGTCAGGATTTTGTCCGTCAGTGGTGTCTTCGTTGTTTCCGTTACCATTGCCGTTGTTATCTTCATTCCCGTTGCCGTTGTTCTCGTCTGACGGGTTATCTTCATTGCTCTCGTCTTCAGAAGGATTTTCTTCCTCCTCTTTTGGTTCTTCTTTCGGTTCAATCGAGTAGGTCGCTTGCGCTGGTCCGGATTGCTGTTCACCCGTCAACGGGTTCGCGGCGTTCGCCACAATCGTGAACGTCGTCTCACCTTCAGGCAAGTTTGTAATATCCACACTCGTCTCACCTGTCGTACCCACGACTTTTTCAGTGCCGTCAGCAGATTTCTGCGTCACTGTGAACGTGATGTCATTATATCCGTCCGCTTTCACAGCGTCGAAATCATATGACCATGAGACTGAACCAGATTGTGAATCTATATCATAGTTGACGATTGCGCCCGTAGGAGCATCCAATTTCTCTGGTTGAAGGTCTTTCGGTTTCGTCCCTTTTACATAGAGCTCATTGCCAAGTGATAAAACGGAGTCCGGACGCTGGAAACGGTCTGGTTGTCCCGTCGCATTCGTCACTTGTTGCATCATATACTCGAAATAGTATTGAGCGTAGTCTGGATCAAAAGAAGCGACTGTCGACTCTTTCGTTTTTCCTGTCCACACAGAAATCGAGTAATCTGTGGAGTAACCAGTAAACCATTTATCTTTCGGGTTTGTCGAGTTAGGCTCGTTCGTTGTTCCAGTTTTACCGGCTACGTCCCAAGGAAATGCACCTGGGACATATGTTCCACCTTCAGCACTGACGACGTCACGGAGCATATCCGTCAACATGTATGCTGTATAGTCTTCCATCGCTTGCTTCGCTTTGATTGGAGAGTTGATACTTGAACCGTCATTGAATTCAATCTTTTGAATCAAATGAGGTTTCGTATACATACCGTTTGCGCCAAGTGTTGCGTAAGCAGCAGCCATCTGTGTCGTGCTCGCTTCGGCAGTACCAAGTGCGTTAGACTCATTTAGTTGATCTCCGGAATAAGAAGGCTCAATACCAACGTTTTTCACGAACGATTCGATTGCATCTTGTCCGTATTCATCACGTACTTCTTGGAATGCACGAACAGCTGGCGTATTCGCAGAAATTTTCAAATATTGACGCATCGTATTTGGACCACGGAAACCAGTGTAATAGTTGTTTGGACTGTACGTACCTTCTAACTCGGCGTCAAGCAATATTTTCCCCGTCGACCATTGTCCGTTTTCAATTCCTGGACCATAGTCGAAGAACGGTTTCGCCGTCGATCCAATTTGATATTTTTCATTTGAGTAGTCACGATACGTCGTATCACCTTGTTTCGCTTGCTGGCTATCGACGATGGCGACAATCTCACCTGTTTTCGTATTGAGTACGGTCGCACCCATTCTCAAGTCCTCAGGGAAACCATTTGTTTGTAAATTGACGTTGTTCGATTTAATGTCGCTATTGATTTTTGTATGCAACTCTTTATTGATTGACGTATACACTTTCAGACCTGTGCCATAAATATCTGACTGGTCAAGCCCATAATCATCTTCTAACTCTTGAAGCACACGTGAGTATATCGCACGCGTGAACGCTTCCTCTTCCGTCTCTTCACCCGGTGAGATGACGTCAGCAATCGCGACATCAAGTGCTTCGTTATACTGTTCTTCAGAAATATGACCGTCTCGTTTCATCGCAGACAAGACCTGTTCCTGCCGATAACGTGTCAACTCCTGGTCACCATTGATTGGGTCATAGGCGCTCGGACGTTGTGGAAGACCTGCGAGGATGGCAGCCTCCTGATAATTGACCTCAGAGACTGGCTTGTTGAAGTAGCGTTTCGATGCGGTTTGAACACCGTATCCACCACTACCATAGTAGTTTTTGTTCAAATACATTTCTAAAATCTGTTCTTTCGTATACTCACGTTCAAGTTTGAGCGCAAGCCACTGCTCTTGAAGCTTACGCTTCAACTTCTTGTCTGTTGAAAGAAACGACTGTTTCACCAACTGCTGCGTGATGGTAGATCCACCCTCTGCACCGAAACCGTCAGTCAAGTTGGCCACAACTGCACCACCGATTCGACGCAAATCGATTCCGTTATGTTCATAAAAGCGACGATCTTCAATTGAGACGACCGCTTGTTGCATCACTTGTGAAATGTCGTCGATGGAGACGTACTCCCGAATTTGACCGGCACCTTCGAGCGGTTCACCTTCAGCCGAAATCAGCTGAATTGGATACGTATCAACGAGTTTTTCTTCGTCAAGCTCTGGTGCCGTCGCAATCGCATATACGGTATATGCTCCAAATGCAATGACTGCTGCAATAAATAGCATGAAACCTAATAAAAAGATGCGTTTCCACATCGGTTTCTTACCTTTAGTCTTTGGTTGTTTACCAGTTTTTTTACGTTTATTCGTCGTCGAATCTTGTCGACGTGCGACCCTACTTCGCTCCATTCATGGTTCACTCCTTCTATTCAATCGAGCCATTGATCGAGCACCGTCAAATAATCAATCGACGGTAAGGCTCTCGTCGGAACTTCAATCGCGTCCTGTTCAATAAAACTGAGCGGAATCGATTTTCGTCCCGTCAGTCGTTGTTCCCACCACTGAACAAGTTGTTCCGTGGTCAATACATATTGCGTATTATAGCGACTAAAGCGGATGATGACAAAACAAATCCCTCCGTGACGTTCACACTCGCGCATATGTTCAATCTGATGTTCATGAAAATTTCCGAGCGGAAACGACGTCTTATTATTCGTTTCTTTCGCTTCAAAGTCAATGTACTTACCGCGATACACTCCGTTATAGTCGGTCGTGGATGCCTGCTTGAAATAGGCTTCCGTCACTTTAGCGGCACTGCGCTTCGGATAGTCGACTTTGACAATTTGTAACGGTGTCGGTTTCTTATGAATGACAGCTCGTTGATGAATCCGATAGAATTCATTCGTTTCATTTAACAACGTCTCTAAATTCATTCCGCGATTCGCATAGGTTGGAGAATTCGATACTTCTCTCGAAATTCCTTCCCCCTTTGGTTCCTTTGTCACTTTTGCTTTCTTACCGTTTGGATAATGGAACAATGTCGTCACCCCATACATACATATTAACAGGTCGGTCCACTCGTTCCTTCCGTCTCAGGTCTGATTGTCGACTTCTGTCGGTCGACACTTGTGTGGATTTACCGCAACACATATCGTACCAAACTCCCGTATGTTAAACTAGTATGTAAGCGATTGTGTATCCAAATTGAAAAGCTCTCGTCACGTAAGACCCGATTGTTTCTCTATGATAATAGCACCTCTTCTGTTTAGCCAAGATTGTACATCGATAAACCTAATTGATGTCATTCTGAAAAAAAGTGTGCAATTTCTGTGCAATTGATTGACCGTATCACCATTTGGAAATAAAATAGGTAGCTTAAAAAACGTAGACGTTAAGCCGTTTTGGAGGGATTGGATGGAAAGTGGAAAGAAGTATGTCATGTTCGTCGATGAGACAGGTACACCGAAAGGCAACACACAGTTCAATTTGACTGGTGTTCTGATGGAGTACAAATATTCAATCGATGCGGATGAGACTGGATTACCTTGTGTATTAAAGCGACGCCTTCAAGCGTTTAAGCGAGATGTTTTTAAAACCGAACAGATCCCGCTACATCTAAAAGAAATTTTAAAGGCTGAACATCCTTATGGAAAAGAAGACGGCATCACAATCGACATGTTGCGTGATTTTTGGGATAAACTACCTGATTTTTTACGTGGCATCGATTGTACAATCGTTAGCGTCGAGGTCGATAAGCAGAAATTACATGATTTTTACTCGACGCCAAAAGATCCATATGTAGTCGCCTTTGCTCATCTCATGAAATCATTTTATGCTTTTTTAGAAGAAACAGAAGCAGTCAGTGCTCGTGTCGTCCTCGAATCTAGAGATGATTACCAGAACTTATTGATTCAAAAAGCATTTTTCGATATTTTCAACTCGGGTACGGTCCATCTCGATGTCGAAAAAAGTCGTCAAAAGATTAAAGGATTCATCTTCTCTGAGAAGCAGAACACAATGTATCAATCCGGTCTAGAGATTGCAGACCTCGTCTGTCTCCCGTTGTCACGTGTTCGTCGAGGTGTGATTGAGGTAAAACCACGGTTCGTCCATTATGGGGACGAGAACCGAATTTTCAAAGCGATTAAGGACAAAATTTACATTCGTAAAGAAAGTCCGGACCAAGACTTCCGCAACTGGGGCTTCAAGAAAGTACCCATCACGAAAAAGCGTCGTGAATGGAGCGACCACCCTTGGAATCATTAAATCGAAAATGCATCGACACAGAACGTGTCGATGCATTTTTATGTGGTGACTTTCGTCGATTTCATCCGTTTCTTACCTTCCCGGCACATATGAAGCAGCGGACATGTCTCACAAGCCGGTCGCTGCGCTTTACAATGGTAGCGTCCAAAGAAAATAAATTGATGATGAAGTTGCGACCACTCATCGCGCGGGAACTTTTTCATCAATGTCTCTTCAACTTGACGGACGTTATCTTTCCAACGACAGATACCGAGACGTTTCGAGACACGCTCTACATGTGTATCTACCGCAAATGCCGGTTCATGGAAGGCGACTGACAAGACGACGTTAGCCGTTTTGCGGCCGACACCTGGAAGTGCCTCGAGTGACGTCCGGGCTGACGGCACAATCCCGTCATGCTCGTTCACGATTTTCTCAGAGAGCGCCTTCACATTCTTCGCTTTATTCCGATACAGTCCAATGCGTTTAATCAACGTCTCAATCTCCGAAACTTCTGCTGTAGCCATCGCTTCAACAGTCGGAAACGCTTCAAACAAACCTGGTGTCACCTTGTTGACTAGGGCATCTGTCGCTTGCGCAGATAGCGCGACAGCGACTACTAATTCGAATGGATTTTGATGCGTCAATTCGCAATGTGCATCCGGGAACATTTGCTTCATCGTGTCCGCTATTTCTTGCAGCTGAACTCTCGTCAACATCACTTATTCCTCCGTTGATATTCCACGACATCCTCGAGCGATTCGACTTGGTGATCCTGCCAAACACGTAAGATTTTGTCCATGTATTTGAAATTTCGCACATTCCGTAATTTCGCTTCACGGAGTGCCGCCATGATGAGTTCTTCACTGAAACCATCCTCCGTCATCCATCCGACGATTTGTTCAATCTCAAACGGGGTGATCGTCCCGAATTCCCGTTCGAATGTATGAATGATGTTTTCATTCAATGTCTGTTGCGGCGTAATCTTCTCTTCAGCTTGCAATGCCTCGAAAAGTGGTAGCAAACTATATCGCTCGCTATTACTTGATGCATCGATTGCAATCAATTCTTTTTGCAACAGCCCAAGTAGCACTGACCGGGCCTCATTTTCCGACACATTCAACCGTTTCCCTAACTCGCTCGGAAGAGGCATGACGATGCCTTCACCAGTCATTTCGAGTAGATGAACGATAAGACTGAACTCAATCGGTGACAAATCGAGTCGTCTTGCATCGGTAAACAGTTTTCGCGGAATGACGACCGGACTTTGCTCGAATAATTGAATCAATTGATGTGCATCCATGTCGCACTTCCTTTCTAAGACACATCAATCGGGGAGGACATGACGTCTTCCCCGATTAATCGTTAAGGGTGGATTCGGTTTAATAGACGTGGGAACGGGATCGCTTCACGGATGTGCTCGATTCCACTAATCCAAGCGACCGTACGCTCGAGTCCGAGTCCGAAACCAGAATGAGGGACCGAACCGTATTGACGGAGTTCGAGGTACCAATCGTAAGCATCTGTTTCGTCAAGACCTTCTTTGATGATCTCTTCTTTTAGACGATCGTAGTCGTCCTCACGTTGAGATCCCCCGATGATTTCTCCATATCCTTCTGGTGCAATCAAATCTGCACACAGAACGAGTTCTGGGTTTTCCGGGTCCACTTTCATGTAAAACGGTTTGATTTCTTTTGGCCAGTGCGTGATGAATACTGGTTGATCGTGTGCGTTGGCAATCGCCGTCTCATGTGGTGCACCAAAATCGTCGCCGAATTCGATATCATCGAACCCTTCTGATTTTAAGAATGTTATTGCATCCTCATAACGGACACGTGGGAATGGTGCCTTCACTTGCGCCAATTTTTCAAGGTCACGTCCGAGAAGTTCAAGCTCGTTCTTACAGTTCGTAAGCGCTGATTGCGCAATGTATGAGACGTATTGTTCTTGAATCTCGAGGCTCATGTCGTGATCGAAGAATGCCATCTCTGGCTCAATCATCCAGAACTCGATCAAGTGACGACGTGTTTTTGATTTTTCCGCACGGAACGTCGGACCGAATGAGAATACTTTACCGAGCGCCATTGCAGCGGCTTCCATATACAATTGACCCGTCTGCGAGAGGTAGGCTGATTGACCGAAGTAGTCTGTCTCGAACAACTCTGTCGTGCCTTCCGGTGCACTGCTCGTAAGGATTGGCGGATCGATTTTGACGAATCCTTCTTTGTTGAAGAATTCATATGTCGCACGAATGATTTCGTTACGAACTTTCATGATCGCGTGTTGGCGACGTGAACGGAGCCATAAATGACGATTGTCCATCAAGAATTCCGTTCCGTGCTCTTTTGGTGTGATTGGGTAATCCACTGACTCCGCAATCACTTCTAAATCTGACACTTCTAACTCAAATCCGAGTGGTGTACGTCCACCATCCGATTTGACGTTACCTGTTACCCATACAGAAGTCTCTTGTGTCACGCCTTTAGCGAGGGTGAACAATTCTTCAGCAACATCAGCTTTCACGACGACTGCTTGAGCAAATCCGCTCCCATCACGTAGTTGGAGGAACGCAATCTTCCCGCTTGATCGTTTGTTAGCAATCCAGGCCCCTACACGGACCGTTTGGCCTTCATAGTCTTTAAATTGGTTAATCGAAATTGTTGTCATGTTCATTTCCATCCTTTCGCTTATCGAGCGCGCTTCGTAACGAAGTCTTCTACTCGATCGAGCGCTTCTAAAACGCGTTTTAATTCAGTAGCATATGATAATCGTACGTAATCGTCTTGTCCAAAACCAGAACCTGGCACGAGTGCCACGTTCGCCTCTTCGAGAACAGCCTCACACCAATCATCTACTGTATCGTATCCGCTCTCTGTCGCGGCAACTTTTGCATTGGCATATAAGTAAAATGCGCCTTGCGGTTTCAAACATGTGATTCCAGGGATTTTGACGAGACGATCATAGACGATTTCAAGTCGTTCTTCAAACGATTGACGCATCATTTCCACATCATCCTGTGGGCCGTTATAAGCTTCCACTGCAGCCGCTTGGGCGAGAGACGTCGGGTTCGACGTCGAATGTGAAGCCAAATTCGTCATCGCACCAATAATTTTAGCATCACCAACAGCGTAACCAATCCGCCATCCCGTCATCGCATGAGACTTCGATACACCATTGATGATGATGGTACGTTCGCGCATATTTGGGAGTGTGGCAATCGATACAAATTCCGCATCACCGTAAATCAATTTTTCATAAATCTCATCGCTCACAACGAGAAGGTTGTGTCGAAGAACGACATCGGCGAGTGCCTGTAGCTCTTCTTTCGTATAAATCATTCCCGTTGGATTCGAAGGACTGTTTAAGATAACGGCCTTCGTGCGAGCTGTAATCGCATTCTCGAGTTGATTTGGCGTCAATTTAAATGACGTCTCTTCATTCGTATCGACTAGGACAGGCTTTCCGTCCGCCAATTTGATTTGTTCTGGGTAACTGACCCAATACGGTGTCGGGACAATCACTTCGTCCCCTTCATCTAGAATGGCTTGGAACAAAGCATAAAGGGCATGTTTCGCACCAGAAGCGACCATCACCTCGTTGCGTTCGAACGACAATCCACTATCGCGTTTCGTCTTTTCGATGATGGCATCTTTCAACGCGACCGTCCCGCCAGATGGCGTGTATTTTGTATCCCCATCTCGAGCCGCTTGACAAGCAGCATCAATGATTCGTTCCGGAGTATTGAAATCCGGCTCACCCGCCCCAAGACCAATGACATCTTTGCCCGAAGCCTTGAGCGCCTTTGCTTTAGCTGTGATTGCTAACGTTGTCGATGGCGTAAGTTGTTTCACTCGTTTTGCTAATAGATGATCCATCATAATCCCCCTCTAATTCGTCACATTTGATCATTCAGTTGAACACGTCGAATAAACTCTCCGGACTGTAGCGTATAGTATGAGTACGTATAAGATGCATCTGCTTTTGTAACCACTTCGATGAGTGCTCGCTCGTCGAACCCATATTTACAGCTGACAAGTTGTCCGCCAGTTTCCTCGATAGAACGTGCGCAGACGTCTTTCGCCTTCACTTCACCGAATTCACGTTGCTCAATCTCTAGTTTGTCATCAAGTGGAACAAACCAAATAGAATTCCCGTTTTCTTCTGAAAAAACAACATACGCATCCGTTCCATTGAACAGTTCTCCCTGTTCCACTTTCAGGTTAGGTGCCTCTTCAGTGAGACGATTCGTCGCTTCCTCGACAAGTTGTTCCTTTTGGTTTTCTGTATATCCAATCGTGAAGCGATACATCAAACTAAAGACAAGGACGACACCAATCAGTGCCGTCAGTAACGAGACGATCCATTTTGTTTTTCTTGTCATTCTGTACGATAGATGGTGAAGACCATCTCTTCTTTCTTTGGATCATTCACTTTCTTCTCAAGTGAAAGTCCGAACATCAAATCTTGACTTTTTAAAGTACGATTCAATAAATCGACAATCTTATAGACGTCCGCCGTCGGTTCGATGCGTACGCTCGCAAGCGTCTCGATATTCGAATTCATATTGATTCCTCCTCCAAAACACTATACGTATCATTATAAAGCGATAATATCATGATGCCTAGCGTTATCTATCATTTCGTGTTACAGACTTTTCTTTCTCATCTAAGAACAATTCCAACTCAGACAGAGAGGTATCTAACGTTCCTTCGATTCGATCAACTTTTGGCAAACTATTGATAAACTGTTTGCCATAACGGGTCGTCTCCACACGACGATCAAATACAAAAATCGCCCCGTAGTCCCCTTTTGATCGAATCAATCGACCGATACCTTGTTTAAATCGAATGACGGCTTGAGGGAGTGATAGTTCAAAGAATGGCGATTTCCCTATCGACTCAATTTTTTCTGAACGGGCTTGCATGATAGGCTGATCCGGTGGGGCGAATGGTAGTCGAACAATGACCAGGCACGTCAACGCCTCTCCCGGAATGTCGACACCTTCCCAAAAACTTGCTGTCCCAAAGAGAATGGATTGTTCCATCCGCTTGAACTGTTTCGTCAATCGGCTACGAGAGCCTCCGCTGACACCCTGTGCGAGGAGCGTATAAGACGGATCGAGGTGATCTTTTACTTGTTCGTAAGTCAAACGTAACAACTCATTCGATGTGAAGAGGACAAGCATTCGTCCTTTTGTCACGTTCGCAATTTGAACAATCGATTGCGCCGTCTGGTCGACAAACTGTGCAAGCGGTACATCGTTAATCAACGGGAAGTCTGATGGGATAAACAACTTGGCTTGTTCTTTAAAGTTAAACGGTGAAGGTAATACGACTCTGCGGATTGGCTCACCTTCTAACCCGAGCCGTCGCTCCATAAAACTAAACTTACCAGAGACCGTCATCGTCGCCGATGTTAAAATCGTCGGTCTCTTCTTAAACAGCCGTTCATGTAACAACGGTCCAATTTCAACCGGTTGCGTATATACCGAGGTCAACTTTCGGTTACCTAAATTCAACTCGACCCAACTGACTGCATCATCGTCTCGTGTCAACATTGTTTCAAAGATGACACTCTCAAGTTCTCGAACATCCCCGATTAGTGTTTTTAAATCACCTAAGAGCGCGCGTTGTTTAAACGTCATGTGCTCTTTACGTTCATCAAGGAGTCGATGCAAATGCCTAAGTGACGTTCTGAGCGTCCGAAGCTTGTCCTCTAATCGATTCGCCACCTCACGAATCGGGCTGAACGATGAGCTTTCCCGTTCAAAACGAACCGTTTGTCGTGGTTCTTTTTTCTTCCCTAACGATTGAAGCGCCGTCAGGATGTCTTCAAGTTCTTCTTCGACCTTGGCGAGTGATGAATCAATCTGTTGGCTAAACGCTTCCGCCTCTTCGGTGACGGATGTCAAGTCCGCCAGCTGAATGATGCGAGAATGGAATTTCCCATCCGCGCCATATCCGAACCACTTGAATAACCGATCAAATTGGATAGCGTCAAACGTTACACCAAAGTGATGCGAAGCTACTTCTTCGACTTGATGCGCCTCGTCTAGGACGAGTGGTGTATCGGTTGGCAAAATACCTGCCTGATGTTGTAAGTCGGAGAACAACAAAGCATGATTCGTTACAATCAAGTCTGCTTCTTTTGAGCGAAGCACAGCTTTTGTGAAAAAGTCACGACTATACCATGGGTCAAATCGACCGAATTCACTCGAAGCATCGGCTTGAATCAAACGTTTGAACGAGGCGGGACCTTGCGTCGCAGATCCTGGAAAGGAGAGCTCTTCTAAATCTCCAGTCTCCGTTTCCGTCAGCCATACGAGGACCATCGCTTTACACATCGCTACCAAGAGTCCGTCATTTGATTCATCTAGTATCATCTCAAACTTACGTAAATCGATATAGTTTCGTCTTCCTTTTAAAAGTGTAAATTCAATCTCAGGAAAAATTTGGCGAAGTACCGGTAAATCTCGATTTAGTAATTGTTCTTGCAATTGTATCGTATGCGTACTAATAACAACTGGTCTTTTCGTCTCGAGTGCATGATGGGCACTCGGAATCAAATACGCCAACGTCTTCCCGGTCCCGGTTCCGGCTTCAACCAATAACGTCTCCTCGTCATCTAACGCTTTATAGACGTGTCGCATCATTTCAAATTGACTTTGTCTCGGCTCGAACTGCTCAAAAAGTGACGGGAGCGTCTCTTCAATCGTGCGAAGAAGGAACGGTTCAAACGGTTCGCGATCTTCAGCCGGAACAAATTCGTCTGTCGGTCGATGTAGCGCAATTTTTCGATGAATATCAAAGCGTGACTCGTCGTCCGGTCGAATCCCAACCTCTAAAATCAATTCATCAAATAACGGTTCGATGTGGCTTGTCCACGATTCAGACAAGACGCGAAGTTTCTTCAATGTCACCATAGGTAAATCGCGTAATCGGTCGAGCATCCGGATGAAAAGCTCGGCTGTCGCGTCGGCATCACTAAGTGCCCGATGCGCGTCTGTATGTATGAGGTTAAATGTATCGGATAATGCTTCTAGCGCATGGCTCTCCAATGTCGGATAAAGAATACGAGCCAATTCTACCGTATCAATCGCTCGTCCTTGAAATGGAAGATACCCAGCTTGTTCAAGACTCTCGTTTAAAAAAGTTAAATCAAAAGCGACGTTATGCGCGACAAATACCCGACCATCTAACATCTTCCAAATGTCGGGAATCACATCTTCGAATGTCGGTGCATCACTTACGTCATCATCACTAATCGTTGTTAATTGCGTAATAAAAGGTGGGATTGGTCGACTCGGTCGAATCAAGGTGCTGTAGCGCTCAATCACTTCACCATCTCGTACGACGACCGCTGCAAACTCAATCAATTCATCACCGGACTTAACGGAATGTCCCGTCGTCTCTATATCCACAATCACATACGTGTCCATAACATCCATCCCATCTTAGGCACGCTCGTGCTTTCTATCTGTCTCATCTTACCATAGAATGAACGACGAAAAAACGGGGGTGCCTCTGTCGACACCCCCGAATAATTCACAAAATTGTATGGGCAATCTCTTCGTAAAGAAGTTGATCTACCTCGTTTTGCTTGTTCAATACAGCAACTTTTGGACGGTGCGTATTTGCCTCTTCCGCAGTCATTTGACCGTACGCCATGATAATGACGACATCACCGACTTGGAAATGGCGTGCTGCCGCTCCATTCAAACAAATCACACCAGATCCACGTTCTCCTTTGATGACATACGTCTCAATGCGTGCCCCGTTATGGTTATTTGTGATGTGCACATGTTCATTTTCCATGATGCCTACAGCATCCATCAAATCCTCATCGATTGTAATCGAACCGACGTAGTGTAAGTTTGCTTCTGTCACCGTTGCCTTATGAAGCTTAGCGTGCATAAATGTTCGAATCATTGGATTCACCCCTTCTTCCAAATCACATTATCAATCAATCGGGCCCGTTCAAACTGAACGGCCACCGCAAGTAGTAGTTCATCTGAGTCGTTTGAGGCAATACCGAGTGTCGGATAATCGACGAGTTCTACATAATCGATTTGACTGTTCGGAATCTCGTTTAATCGTACGGTCAGTTGTCGTTTCACTTCTTCAATCTCAAGACCTGCCTCAAGCGTTTCTCTTGCTGCCCTCAGCGCTTTAAAGATTAGACTCGCCTCTTCTTTTTCGATGTCAGACAAATACACGTTTCGAGAAGACTTGGCAAGTCCTGTCTCCTCACGAATAATCGGGCAACGTCGAATCTCGACCGGCACAAAGTAATCTCGGACATAGCCTTCAATGAGAGCTACTTGCTGGGCATCTTTTAGACCGAAGTACGCACGTGTCGGTTGAACAAGATTAAATAATTTAGAAACGATTGTCAATACACCATCAAAGTGACCAGGACGACTCGCTCCGCACATTACGTCAGCTCCCTTTCGAATGGAAACGCGTGCCATATCGATTGGATACATCGTTTCCGTCACCGGATAGAACAGAAGGTCGACACCTGCTTCTCGAGCCAACTTTTCATCTCGTTTAAAATCTCGTGGATAACGATCGAGGTCTTCGTTCGGACCGAACTGAGTCGGGTTAACAAAGATACTCATGACAACAAAGTCATTTTCGCGACGCGCATTTTCGACGAGACTCATATGACCTTCATGTAAATAACCCATCGTCGGAACAAAGCCGATGGTTTTATTAAACGGTAAAGCGTGACGTAATTCTTCGACAGTCGATACAATCTTCATCATTTTCCTCCATACAACGAGTCGAGTAGTGACTCATCCATCGTGAACGTATGGCGTTCAAGCGGGAAGTGACCATTCTTCGTCTCTTCGACATAAGAACGGATGGCATCAGTCGCCACTTCACTCACATCCGCATACGCTTGAACGAATTTAGGGAGACGATCGACTCCATATTTCAAGACGTCATGGTAGACGAGGACTTGGCCGTCGACATCCGCTCCCGCACCGATTCCGATGACAGGAATCGTCAATTCTTCCGCGATTCGTTTTGCCAATTGATGAGGGACACATTCGAGAACGAGCATCTTCGCACCAGCCCGTTCAGCATCTAAGCTATCACGAAGGAGCATTTCAGCAGCCTCGAGAGACTTTCCTTGTACTTTATATCCTTCTAGCACCCCAACCGATTGAGGCGTCAATCCTAGATGGGCAACACAAGGCATTCCTACTTGAGTGAGACGTTCAATCGTTTGAAGTACTTCACCGGCACCTTCTAGTTTGATGGCATCCGCATGGCCTTCTTGGAACATGCGAGAAGCTGCTTGAAGCGTCCGATCAAAATCTCCATGATATGTCGCAAAAGGCATATCCACAACGACGAACGTATTTCGTGCTCCACGGCGCACTGCTTTCGAATGATGGAGCATATCTTCCGTTGTCACGGGGATTGTCGAGTCGTAACCGAGGACGACCATACCGAGTGAGTCGCCGACTAAAATCAAATCTACCCCAGCCGCCTCGGCAAGTTTGGCTGATGGATAGTCATACGCCGTCAACATGACGAGCTTTTCCTGCTCATTCATCTTTTTTAATAACGAAGTCATCGTGTGCATGTGTTTCTCCTCCTAAACGTGGAGACAGGAAAGAATAAACGCCTTCTTACACGATTGGCAAGAAGGCGCACGAAAAACAAATTCATGGTTTTCATGAGTTAGTGTCCTTCTGTCCCTGTCAAAATGATCAAGGCAGACAACTGAATGTGACAGTCTGCAAGCGCGGTACACTTCAAGAATCGATAGCGTCCGACACATTAAGTATAGACGATGGTCTCGCTTTCATCAATCATTCCACACTGCAATTTCTGCAGAGTAAATCGATTCAATCTTTCCTTCTTCTTCAAGAAGTAAAGCTCCTTCATCGGAAATACCTCGCATTACGCCCGTGCGAGTTGTTCGGGAAGCATGTATAGTAACCGTTTCATTCAAATAAGCAGCATGTCGCATCCAATTTGTGCGAATCGGCGCAAATCCTGACTCGAGGAATTGATCGTACTCGATTTCGAGTTCTGTTAATAGGTCGGCTAGTATCTCGCTTCGATGATATTTTGTCTCGGTCTCTAGATAGAGTGAGCTGGCCCGGTGCGCTAGCTCTGTCGGTATTTCTTCACCGTTTACATTTATCCCAAAACCTAAGATGACCGCCTGGATACGATCGCCTTCCGTCTGCATCTCTGTCAAAATGCCGCCAATTTTCTTTCCATTCATCAGTAAATCATTCGGCCATTTGATTGTCACATCGATATTTCGGTTGTTGAGCGCCCTTGCGAACGCACTTGCTGCCATCAAGGTCAATTTCGACGCATCTCGAATCGGCAACTCCGGTCTCAGGATAACGCTCGCCGCAATATTAACATGCTTCGGATTATGCCAGTTACGACCAAGTTGCCCACGACCCGACGTCTGTTCTTCGCTGATGACGAGCGTTCCTTCCGTCACGTGTTGTTGTGCGAGTTCATGCGCAATTCGTTGTGTCGTATCGACCTGATCGAACGCATGGACGACTTGACCGAAACGTCCTTTACGAAACGAGACAAAGGCTGGCTCATCAAACCGATCACTCTGTTCAAGCAATTGATATCCTTTCCTTGGAATGGTATGAATCGCATATCCGTCTTGTTTAAGGGTTTCGATATGTTTCCAAATAGCGGTACGTGAAATATTTAACTGACGTGCCAGCTCTTGACCGCTCCATACTTCACCGTCTTGTAATAATGTCAGGACACGCCCGCGCGTTGAAGCCATCGTTTCGCCTCCTCTTTCAATACAGTCTCGTGGTTCGGCACCTCTTGTAAGACGACACGCTGTTCAAGGTCGGCCAACAGATGCTTGATCGTTTCCCCTCTCGCCCCGAGTTCAAGGGCATCTCGTCCGTTAAACATCATCTCTTTGCGTGATTTCATCGGAAGCGACTGTTTCAGTTCGTGGCTACGGTCACTTTCTCCGTTCATTCGGAAATAGGTCGAGAGCGTGTGTTCGTCCGTCAGATAAACGGTCATCGTATCAAGTCCCACCTCACATAATCGTGCAAGCGTACGTGCCTCTCGTTTAATAGTGTTAGATCGTTTCCACGGCAGAAGCCAATCCTCGTCTTTCGCATGATAGATAAAGAGCGCCCATCCACTGACCGCATTCACCGGTGTTCGCACGTCTTCCTGTACACATCGCATCAGTTCTGTCGAAACGTTCGGTAAGTAGTGATGAATACCGAGCTCAATCATTTCACCTAACGCCCGTCTGTAGGCAGGACCGGTCAACAGTTTTTCAAATTCGATTGCGATGCGCTCCATCGCAATGTGTTCGAGCCTGTGACCAAGCCTATTCGCTGCGTGGCGCAACTCCTCATGTAACGTGAAGTCGAGCTGCGACATAAACCGGAGTGCACGCATAATGCGTAGGGCGTCCTCTCCGAACCGCTCGTATGGGCTTCCGACCGTCCGGATGATTCGTTCCTCAAGGTCATGTTGACCACCAAACAAATCAACGACTTGCCCATCATTTAATGCCATCGCGTTCATCGTGAAATCACGACGCAACAAATCTTCTTCTAGCGACACCCCTAGCGCGACATGGTCGGGCCGTCTCGAATCCGAATACGAGCCTTCCGAACGGAATGTCGTCACCTCGAACGGGTGATGATTGAGAATGACGGTGACCGTTCCATGTTCAATACCGGTCGGGACTGCTTTCGGGAACAGCGTCATTACCTCTTCAGGAAAAAGTGAGGTCGCCAAATCAATATCGTCTGGCAAACTCCCGAGCACATAATCGCGTACGGCGCCACCGACAATATAGGCTTCACCGCCATGGTATTCAATTGTTTCGATGATTTTTTTTGCATATTCCCATTCTGTCATGATGTCACCACCTGTTCATACAAACGCTCATATTCGGTCACGATGTCTTGCGAGGCAAAGCGTCGGGATTTCTCTAATCCGTTCTGGCTGAAGCGTTCTCGTAGCGAATCATCTGTCAACATACGTTGTATCGCCTCTGCGGCCTGTGTCACATCTCCTCTCGGTACGACAAAGCCGTCCTCGCCATCTGTGATCACTTCTGGGAGACCTCCTGCGTCACTTACGACTGACGGCACGCCTGTCGCCATTGCTTCGAGGGCGACGAGACCAAACGCTTCTTTATCTGATAACAAAACATGGACGTCACTTATTGCGAGAAGAGCGGCGACTTGTTCTTGCTTTCCTGCAAAAATGACCTGGTTTTCAAGCCCCATCTCTGCCACGAATCGACGCATCGCCCCCATCAGCGGACCGTCACCTACAAGCAATAGCTTTTTGTTCGGCACATCTATTTGGTCGAATGCTTCCAAAACCAGGTCGACTCGTTTGACAGGACGGAAGTTCGAGATGTGGATGACGACCCGGTCCTCTTTCGACAAGCCGTATCGTTCCCTTAGCGTCGGGTCGAGTTGAGGCGTATAGACCGATTCGTCGATAAAGTTGTGAATGACTCGAATCGGTAAATCACTCGCAATCCGCTCTTCAGTCTCTCGCTTCAAACTGTGTGACACGGCCGTAATCGCGTTCGATTGACGCAATCCGTATAAAATGGCAGGTTTCAATTCCTCATCCTCACCAAGCACCGTGATGTCCGTTCCATGTAACGTCGAGACGATTGGAGTCTTCACCCCTGCCATCTCACGACCGAGCGCTGCACATACGGCGTGCGGTACCGCATAATGGGCATGTATGACATCGAGCCCGAACGTTTGGATGACACTTGCGATTTTCGCTGAAAGCGTCATGTCGTACGGTGGATAACGGAAGACCGAATATTGGTTGATCTCGACTTGATGGAACGTAATATTCGGATGGTAGGCGTTCAGACGAAACGGCATGCTACTCGTGATGAAATGGACGTCATGTCCCCGATCTGCGAGCTTCATCCCGAGTTCTGTCGCCAAAATCCCCGAACCACCGACTGACGGATAACAAAGAATCCCGATTGAATACTTCATGCAAGATCACCTGCTTGTTTCACGACATATGGTCGAACACGTTTTAATCCTTCCGCGTATGCCACACCGATCAAACTACCAAAATGTCGTTCGCGGGCGACGACTCGTTCTACGTACGCGTCAGTCAAAGGTGTCTGTACCCCATCCACGGGTGTGAATTGACTCGCATAACACTGTAACGCCTGTTTTTTCACTTCAATCATGTCACTAATATCCACACACACATCCGGCTCTGCGTATGCATTAATCATGTACTGATATACACTTTCCGGACGGTATGCGTCGAGATCAGGTAAGTATTTGCGGATGCCTGCATTAAACAGCGCCTCGGTCACGAGGTGTGCGCAGGCCGCATGATCCGGATGACGATCAACCTCATAGGGATACAGCAAATGAGTCGGGCGCTCATTGCGAATCAAAGAAACGATGGCTTTTAGTTGTTCCTCACTTCCGTCGATTCCTCGGTCTTTGAACCCTAAATTTACACGGCGTACACCTAACACCGAATTTGCTTCCCTCGCTTCTTGTTGTCTCATTTCGACATCTCCATTAGAAGACAACTCCGCTCTCGTCAAATCGACATAAACGACTTCAATCTTCTCTTTCGTCCATTGGGCGGTCATGCCGGCGATCCCGATTTCAATATCGTCTGGATGTGCCCCGATGGCTACTACTTTCATTTACATCACCTCTTCTTTGAAAAGTATAGCCGACTCGTTTCTGAATGTCATATGTTCAGGCTAGTCAACTGAACTGTTTTTCGAGTACTCTATCTAAGGGGAGGTGAACCTGATGACGGTACAATTACCGATTCGCGTTCGGAATATTATTTTTATACTAATAGGTTCGTTTATTTTTGCATTCGGCGTTTATCACTTCAACGTCCAAAATAATTTGGCTGAAGGTGGATTCACCGGAATCACATTGATCCTTCGTGGTCTATTCGATATTTCGCCATCTGTCACCAACTTGGCTCTAAACATCCCACTCTTTTTCATGAGTTATAAACTGTTAGGTCGAACGACCTTCATCTATACGCTCATCGGGACGTTCTCATTTTCACTTTGGTATGCGCTTATCGCTAAATACTCGACGCTCGTCATCGACTTGACAGACGACATGGTGCTTGCGAGTCTCTTCGCTGGTCTCTTTATCGGGGTCGGGCTTGGTATCATCTTCAATAACGGTGGCACGACTGGAGGAGTGGATATTATCGCTCGTCTCGTACAACGATATTTTGGTTGGTCAATTGGCAAGACGTTTCTCATCTTTGACTTCTTTGTCATCGTCCTCAGTTTGACTTATCTCGATATCCGCGAAGCGATGTATACACTTCTCGCCGTCTATATCGGGGCTCGTGTCATCGACTCGATGCAGGAAGGGACATATGCTGGTAAGGCGGCGATGATCATCAGCGACCATCGGACCGCCATTGCGGACGGGATCCATGCGACGATGAATCGTGGAACGACAAGATTGCTCGCAAAAGGTGGCTACTCGAACCGAGAACTCGAGGTCCTCTACGTCGTCGTCGGTCGAAACGAAGTGAATCGATTGAAAACAATCGTTAAACAAATCGATCCGCACGCGTTCGTCACGTTCCACCATGTTTATGAAGTCGGTGGAGAAGGATTCACGTTCGACGAGAACCGTATGCCGCTGAAATAAGGTCATACAAACATCGCTCCGTTCACTTAATGAACGGAGCGATGTTTTATGCCTCGATTTGGAGAACTTCAAATTGAAGTGCACCACCTGGTGATTTAATTTGAACAATTTGGCCGGCCTCTGCACCAATCAACTCACGACCGAGTGGCGATGTGATTGAAATGGTCCCATTTTCTATGTTTGCCTCGGCTTCACCGACAATCCGATAATTTTCGGTCTCATCCTCTCCCACTTCTCGAATGACGACCTTGTTACCGAACGTGACAATTTTCGATTGTTCCGACTCGATGATGACCGCATCATCAAGTACCCGTTCAATTTCTAAAATATCGGTCTCAATCTGTTCATAATGATCGACTGCCTCGGCGTATGTGACATCCTCTCGGAAATCGCAAAACTTACGGGCAGTGCGAAGGCGTTCACGTGCATCCGTCTTTTCGTCTCTCAACTTCGAAAGTCTAGTCTGCAGTTGATTGTGACCGTCTACCGTCAGTTTTGGTTTCATCATCAAACATTCCTTTCAGACAATAATAAAAATCCCGTCATTCGACGGGATTCACTTCTATTCATCATGTGGCATAAAGACGATGAGTGCCAAGCGAATGAGTTCGGCAACCGCAACGAGTGTTGCAGCCACGTATGTCCATGCGGCAGCATTCAACACTTTTCGTGCACCTGTCTCTTCCGTCGCCGTCACGATTCCGTGCGACGTCAACTGAGTCATCGCACGCTTCGAAGCATCGAACTCGACCGGTAACGTGATGAGTTGGAATATGACCGCCCCGAGCATCATGATGACACCGAGTTGTGCAAGTCCGAGTGCGCCGAACAAGAAACCACCAAGTAATAATGGGAATGACAAGTTTGATGTGATGTTGACGACAGGAACAAGACTATGACGAACACGCATCATCTTATAGTCCGTTGCATCTTGAATCACGTGACCGATTTCGTGCGCCGCAATTGCAGCCGATGAAATTGTCGATCCTTGATACACTTCACGCGACAACCGTACAACTTTATTGACCGGGTCGTAGTGGTCGCTCATCAATCCATCGACCATCTCGATTCGAACATTATGAACACCGTTTTGTTTCATGATGAAATCAGCTACTTGTGCACCTGTGACACCGCTTTGGAGCGGTTTTTGTAGAAACTGTTTATACGTACTTTTCACTCGCATCTGGGCCCATAATGGAATGAGCATAATCAGTGCAAGATAGAAAATATAGCCACCTAATGACATTTTCTATTTCACCTCTGAATGTATTTGATAATTTGATTTTACATTCTTATGAACTTATTTTCAAGCGATGGACGCAGGACGAACGCATATCCCATAAAAAAACATAATCCCGTCAACCAGAACGAGCCGTAGCCGATCCACATAATCTCTTCTGCGAGTGACGGATAACGTGGCCATTGACCGAGCACATAATCTACTACGTCGTTATGAATCACCCAAATTAGAGAACAGACAAACGATGCAACCGTCCATTTCATAAACGGAGCATAGATGAGTGCTTGCAAAGCCATCGCACCGTGCGAAACCATCAACATGACTGCCATCAAGATGGTAATGGTCGGTGCATCCGCCGGTAGCTTTCCTAAATACATAATATTCATTATGACTGCCCAGACTCCATATTTAATCAACGTAATAAACGCAAGTGTCTCGAATAACGGGGAGCTTTTTTTCATCATCCATAATCCGAGCACAATCGTAAAGAAGAGAGATGCCGTCGGACTGTCCGGGACGAATGGCCAATAAATATATGGAGTGTCTCGTAGTTGCGGTTCATACCAGATATAGCCGTAAATCGTACCCCCTAAGTTAATCATGAAAAGAATGGTTAGTACGATTCGATGCGTCAAGAAAGGTTTTAAAAACATCGGGTTCATTGTCTCAATCCTTTTTTCTTTCAGTTTATCGTAATTAAAGTAAAAAAGTGTAGCCCGGTATTCAGGCTACACTTTATGGCTTACTCGTTATTTTCGCCGCCTTCACCATATGAAGCGATGAATTCAGATAATACTTGTAAATCTTCAGGTGAGCCGTCCCACTGTCCAGCAGGCATCGTCCCAATTCCATTTACAGCGATATCCGCAATCTCGTCAGCCGTGTACGTCGTACCGACCAAGCCAGGAGCCGCTGCTCCACCTTCTAGGTTTTGACCGTGACAGTTCACACATGATTGAGCCGAATAAATCTCATATCCCGGTGCCGCTGTATCAATTTCTGGACCTTCACCTGGAACTTGAAGTTCACCTTGAGCGTGGACTTGATCCCAGTGTGTCGTTTGAACAGATTCCCAAGTCAAGTAAAAGACCGAGAGAATACCGAGCAACATGAAACTGATGGCGACTGGTCGCTTAGCAGGTCGACGCTCTAGACCTTGGTCAAGCCAAGGTGCGATGAGAAGTGCCGTAAACGCCAAACCTGGAATAATGACCGTACCGAGCAAAATCCAGTCTCCAGCAGCGAATTGATATTTTAACAACTGATACAAGAACAAGAAATACCAGTCCGGTAACGGAATGTATGACGTGTTCGTTGGATCGGCGATATTTTGAAGCGGTGCTGCCTCGACGATTGTCAAAGCGATGAAGCCGATCAAGAAGACCGACCCTACCATCCACTCTTTAAGCAAGAAGTTTGGCCAAAACGCTTCTGTGCGTCCTGGATATTCTGAATAGTCTTTTGCAATGTTTTGTTTCCGATTCGAGATTCCTACTCGAGAGTCGGTTACAAATTTCATCCCTTTACCGCGATGCATATCGTTTCTCCTCCTTTTTCTCCTCGAATCGGTTTATAGCGGTCCAGAAATACCTTGTTTACGAATCATCAAGAAGTGGGCTCCCAACAATCCAAACAATGCCGCCGGCAAGAAGAAGACGTGGATCGCGAAGAATCGTGCGAGTGTGCTCGCCCCGACAATCTCACCACCGGCGAGAAGTGTCTTCGCAATACCACCGATGATCGGTACACTTTCAGCGATTTGAAGCGTAACTTTCGTTGCGAACAATGCTTTCATGTCCCAAGGAAGCAAGTATCCTGTAAGTCCAAGCGCCAAGACGACGAAGAACAAGAGAACACCAACAACCCAGTTAAGTTCACGTGGCTTCTTATACGATCCCGTGAAGAACACGCGGAGCGTATGTAAGAATAACATGACGATGGCGACTGATGCGCCCCAGTGGTGCATCCCACGTACAATTTGTCCGTGTGCGATTTCATTTTGTAAGTAGTACACTGACGCGTGAGCGTTAATGATGTCTGGTACGTAATACATCGTCAAGAACATCCCCGAAAGGATTTGAATGACGATTGTAAAGAACGTCAAACCACCAAAACAATAGACAAATGCAGAGAAGTGATGAGCAGGGTTGACGTGTTCCGGTACTTCGTGGTCTGCGATATCGCGCCAAAGTGGTGTGATGTCTACGCGTTCATCGACCCAATCATAAATTTTTTGTAACATCGACTAGTCCCCCTCTCACTTCTGTGAAATTGGGCTACCTAGATATAGGAACCCATCTTTTTCTTCTTTTTCATAACGAGCAAGTGGTGCTGTTGGTGGTGTACCTGGGATGTTCGTCCCATCTTTTTCATACCGTCCTAAGTGACATGGGCAGAAGAATTCAGTTGGACGAGTTGGATCACCCGCGTAAGCTACTTGACAGCCGAGGTGTGTACAAATCGGAGAAAGTGCGACTATCTCGCCACTTTCTGTTTTGTAAACCCATGCTGAAAGTGTTTCTTCAAATTCGTACCAAGCATCTTGTGTTTGTTTCTTAAAGTCGACACGTTGCGGCTCAGTCGTGATGTCATCAAGACTCATAACTTTTACTTTGTCGCCTGCTCCAGTTTTTTTCAAGACCGGATCGATCGCAAAGTTGACCATCGGACTGATCAATGTTGCCGCCATAAAGCCACCTACTCCAGTCAGTGTGTACGTTAAGAACTGACGGCGTGTGACTTTTGACCCATTTTGAGCCATTTCGTTCCCCCCTCATTCGTGTGCATAACCCCATAATTCTTTATGCATTCTTCACAAAAATTTCTCACTCAACAAAATAGTATATCAATAAAACCTCTACGTCAACCGCTTCATGTCGCCATCCAACGGCTCGAAAGCTCTGTGATAACTTGTGTCGCAAAATTTTGAACCATCGTGTGCGCTTGATCGCTCGACATCGCTCCTAACGCAAGCGGCGGTACAAACATAATCGGCAAATCATACGATTTGAAACGGATGTCTGACGCAATAAACAATACGTGAGAAAATCCGGATGAATCCGCTTTTGTCACCACATCTTTTGCCAATTCCACTCCGGCTTCGACATCGGTGTAACTAATTGGCGGGCTGAGCATCGTTCGACCAGATAACTGACGTTCTGTTTCAACCGTGACGGCATGAATCACTTCATAGCTTTCGGCTTTACGAACCATGTCTTCACCAAACGCCAATTCTGCGAGCGGAACGATGAGCGTATCGACATATTGTCGTTCGGCAATCGAGCGCAGTGCCCCTTGACTATCGAACCTCATCTTTTCCCTCCTCTCCAACTTATCTCATCATGTCTATTGTAGCGTACATGACATCGCTCACATTCCAAACTTATGAACGAACTGTGAAATAATTGTGTATTCCTACGTTATTAATATACCAAAAAACAAGCGACTACCGGAACGGAATCGCTTGTTTTTTTCAAAATAATTTCGATGCCCGCACTTGATGGAGTTGACTCGTCAAGTTACGGAATAAATTCTCGTCTCTGCGATCAAGCGCCTTATCGATTTCAATCAATAATCGCTCTTCTTCAAATTGAGCAACAGAGGCTTGTATGACCGTTTGGGCTGAGGAGGATACTTCATCTTTCACTTCCGCCACAGGCTCAAAGGGATTCTGTTCCACGATGTCCACCCAATTCTC
Source organism: Exiguobacterium sp. s101 (assembly GCF_018617835.1). Taxonomy (NCBI): domain Bacteria; kingdom Bacillati; phylum Bacillota; class Bacilli; order Caryophanales; genus Exiguobacterium; species Exiguobacterium sp. s101. Next base: position 116,135 of record NZ_JACSKX010000001.1, read on the forward strand.
ATCAATCATCATGCCTTGAAAATTTAACTCCACATAGATTGGCCCATCGTGTAGACGAATATCATGATAGGCTTTCTCAGGATTCATGGTCACAAGGTCTCCCCGTCGGTATCGAAACGGTTCGCCGTCAAAGCCGTAAGCCGTCATCACAAGACTTCGTGGCGAGACTGAGGCGTTTGTCACGAAATGAACGTTTCCCAGCTTATCAGGATGTCTCAACCAATAGTCAAGAATCCACTTTGCTTCGCGCTTGCGAAGTGTATGATGAGCGACGAATCGCTTCAAAAATTTCCGTTTCCGCTCGACCATTTGACCTCATTCCCTTCCCTTTATCATTCTACGTCATCAGACAATTGTTCGAGCTGATCTTCGAGTACTTGACGATCTTCGAGATCGACCATCAATGCAAGCGATTGCTCGACCACACGTCGCGCTTCTTGTCTACGACCTTCCTCTATCAACAGTGTAGCCCATTCCGTCACAAATGACACGTCCTCTTTCAAAATCGGTTCGATTGATGCATACAGACTGACCGCTTCTTCGTACTCTTCGAGCTCATATTTCGATTTCGCCTTATACCATGTCATGAGCGGTGACGTCGTGTGGTCTTCGAGTGCGTCTATTGTTTCGAGAACATCATCGAATTCTCCTGTCTCGAACAAAATTGATAAGAGGAGTTCTGTCGCTTGAATCGATTCCGGATTTAGCACGAGCGCTTCACGGAGTTCCTTAATGGCACCTTCTCGATTTCCAAGTTTGAGAAGCAGTTTTGCTTTGACATGACGAAGCTCATCATTGTAATCATCACGTGTGATACCCTGGCCGATGATTTCTAATGCTTCTTCCGTTTGTCCGATTGCATCGAGCGACTCGGTATAAGGAAGGTAAAGCGAAGTAAAGTCCGGGTCCATCGCCTGAAGTTCTTTAAACTGCTTAATCGCAATTTCCTCTCGTCCAATTCGATGTGCCGTCATCGCATGACCGAAGACGGTATTCAAATCACGATGGGTTGCTGATTCGTACTCTTCAAGCGCCTCTTCGAACGAGCCGACCATCGTGAGGGCCTCTGCGTAATCCGCCTGATAATCAATTTCTGAAGGTAGTTTCATTTTTGGAAGTCGCGCATAGAGCGGGATCGCTTGTTCAAATGAACCGGTCGATGCGTAAAGTTCGGCCAAGCCATAAATCAATAACGGTTCGTCTGGGTTCTTTTCAAGTGCTTCCACCAGTTTTTTCACAGCCACTTCATCCAACCCTTGAGATTGATATAAGTCAGCTAACAAGACGAGGCTTCTCACTTGTGTTTCCGCGTCATTCGACTTGATTTTCTCAAGAACAGCAATCGCTTCTTCTTCCCGGTCGCTATCTAAATATGCTTCCGCGAGTGATAGGGCAACGTTTGGGTCCCCTTCGTAATCGACGTACAGTTTAGAAAGTACTTCGGTAGCACGGTCGGCAAGACCTAGTTCTAAATACAGGTCAGCAACCGCTAAGCGATCATCATCTGACCCTTCTTTCTCAAGTTGTTCAATATGCATGAGCGCATGTTCAGTCTCACCAGACTCAAGCATCTCGATTATATGTGTTAATGCTGATTCATCTAGCATGTTTCGTCCTCCTGGCCTTCGGTTTGTCGTTATTCTATCTTACGTTGAACCCGTTGTAAATCTTGACGGAATCGCGGATAGCTGACATCGGATGCTTCTATTTCTTCAATGTGAACGAATTCATCTGTCATGAGTGCGGCGATTTGTAACATCATGGATAAGCGGTGATCTCCATACGTCGTGACACTTCCTCCGTGAAGTCGACTCGGATTAACGATGAATCCGTCCTCGGTACCGACGATGTCCACACCAAGTTTTCTGAGTTGTGAGACGACCGAATCAATACGGTCTGTCTCTTTCACCCGAAGTTCCGCAGCGTCTTTCACGACTGACGGTGAGTTCGCCTGTGAGGCGACGAGTGCAAATAATGGCAATTCATCAATCTGTGAGGGAATCATGTCCTTTTCAACAACTGTACCGGATAGTGCGCTCGTCTTGACCGTGACGTCACCGACAATCTCTTCTCCGACCAGTCGTTCATTGGAAATGACGACGTTCGCCCCCATCCGCTCAAGCGTCCGTAAAAAGCCGATTCGTGTCTCATTCAAACAAACATCTGTTGTCGTCACCGAGCTTCCAGATACGATGGATGCCCCGGCCCAGAAAAAGGCGGCCGAAGACGGATCCGCCGGCACGTTCACCGTCGCTCCAATCAACCGAGATGGGTCGACGCGAATGACGCGCTCCCCTTTTTCCACTTCGACAGATAGTTTCGCTCCGAATAGTGGTAACATACGCTCTGTATGGTCTCGTGACAACATCGGTTCGCGAACAATCGTCGTTCCCGAGGCGCGTAATCCGGCGAGTAGAATGGCTGACTTTACCTGGGCGCTCGCCACAGGTAACGTATAGTCAATGGATTGAAGCATCGCCCCTTCGATGAAGAGCGGTGCCTGATCTCCTTTGACGTGTGCTCCCATCTCACGTAACGGCGCGGTAACCCGTCGCATCGGACGTTTCGATAGCGAGTCATCACCCACAAGTTCAAATGACCCGTTATAGCCGGACAAGAGACCGATCAATAAGCGCATGGTCGTTCCCGAGTTTCCACAGTCAAGACGTGCCGATTGCGGTGACTCGATTCCTGTGATGATCAGCTCTTCTCGCTGTTCCTCCACGTCGGCTCCGAGTAACCGAATCATCTCGAGCGTCGAACGACAATCGGCACCGAGAAGAGGATGTTGCACACGCGTCGTCCCGCTCGCCATCATTCCAAATAACAGCGCCCGGTGCGTGATTGATTTATCACTCGGGACACGGATTGAACCGTTTAAACTCATCGTTCCCACCATCCTTTCATCTGCTCAAACGTACGTTGAAGGAGCTCTAGCGCCACCGGTTCAACAGTAATTGATTCACGAAGTAATACAAAACGAATCGACCCATTACGATTCTTTTTATCCCGAACCATTTTGTCCACATAATAAGAGAACGGTTTCCAGTCGATCGGCGTGACATCATTCAAACGCATCCAATCGAACAAACGCTTGGCCCGGACTTCATTTCCGGACAGTAAAAAGGCGAACACCATACCATGCAATACTGCTTCACCATGTGGGATGCGATAAGTTTCGACTGATTCAAGGGCATGTCCGAATGTGTGTCCGAAATTAAGCCAAGCTCGAATCCCTTGTTCTCGCTCATCTGTTTCGACTATCACTCGTTTCACTTCAATTCCACGGGCAAGCCAACAAACCCAATCGATTTGTTCAACATCCGTCAAAGCTAAAAACAAGTCGTCCTCGAAAGAGGTTTCGAGGACGTAACGTGACAAATACGCATGTTTCAACAGTTCACCGAGACCACTCCGCACTTCTTGAACCGGTAAGGATTTGAGTCGAGACACATTATAATTGACTCCAATCGGTTGATAAAACGCCCCAATCGCATTTTTCGCAAGTGGATGGTTGACCGCAACTTTGCCACCAACAGCGGAATCATGGGCTAAAATCGTCGTCGGAACTTGTATGTAAGGAACACCACGCATGTAGACGCTTGCTAAAAAGCCAGCCAAGTCACCAATCATCCCACCGCCGAAGGCGACAATCAGTGAGTGACGATCGCATCCGTGACTTAACCCTTCCGCGACAAGATGTTCTAGATGGGTTAACGACTTTGACGCATCACCCGCCTCAACGACGGACCAGACGACGTGTGAATGCACTTGTTCCAACTGTGTACGAAATGAGTTCCCGTATAGAGAATCGACATGTTCGTCCGTGACGACCCAAAGTATCGGATAACCTGATAACTCAATCGTTTTAATCCACCGGTCTTGATCATCGACGACGACATCATACGGGGTCGATGCCGCAATTGGAATCGTCACCATATGCGTATCTCCTCCCGGTAATCCTCGACACGGCGACTGATTCGTTCCATCGTATCATGTCCGAACGTCTCACACACTTCCTTCGCGATTTCAAACGCGATGACCGCCTCGACGACGAGGGATGCTGCAGGTACAGCACACGAGTCACTCCGTTCAATTTGAGCAAGGAATGCCTCTTTTGTATCAATATCGACGGATTGAAGCGGTTTGTAGAGCGTCGGAATCGGTTTCATGACCGCTGAACAGACAATCGGCATACCCGTTGTCATCCCGCCTTCGAATCCGCCGAGGTGATTACTGAGTCGGGTATACCCCTCATCTCCATAAGCAACCGGGTCCATTACTTCCGAACCAGGCCGATACGCCATCTCGAATCCGTCCCCAAATTCGACACCTTTGAAAGCATTGACACTCATGACAGCTTGCGCGATTTTCGCATCCAGTTTTCGATCGTATTGTACGTAAGAGCCTAGACCAGGAACGACACCATGCACTTCGGTACAGACGATTCCGCCAATCGAGTCCCCATTCGCTTTCGCCTCATCGATTCGTTGCATCATTCTTTCTGCAGCTTTCGTATCAAATGTACGTACAGGTGATGCGTCGATAATCTCCAAAGTTTCTTCTAACGAATCGAACGTCTGCATATCTGCCTTCTCCCCACCAATCACTTTTACATAGCTAAAGAGTGACATCCCAACTTGTTGAAGCAGTTGCTTACAAAAAGCCCCGACTGCGACACGGGCTGCCGTTTCTCGCGCACTCGAGCGTTCTAAAACATCTCTCAAGTCTCGATGGTCATACTTTAATCCACCGACTAGGTCCGCATGTCCAGGTCTCGGTCGTGAGACGCGACGCTTCACCTCGATGTCGCCTTCAATCGATTCTGCTTGCATCACATGTTTCCAGTGCGTATGATCTTTATTTTCAATCCAAAAAGTGATTGGGGCACCGGTTGTCTTCCCATGTCGAATACCAGAACGAACCTCCACTTGATCAGACTCGATTTGCATGCGACGTCCTCGCCCATATCCGGACTGCCGCTTTTTCAATTCAAGATTCATCTGATCAATGTCTACGACAAGTCCTGCAGGTGCACCTTCTACGATGACCGTCAGTCCCGGACCATGTGATTCACCAGCTGTCAAATAACGCATCCGTTCACCTCATCCATCTATTTTTTCGTAAAAGAAACTTTGTTTCATCGCATAGCCATAACGCTTTGGCTGGAAAATTTGTTCGGTTCCACCGACAAATAACATCCCACCAGGACGTAACGCCCGTTGAAACGACGAATATACTTTTCCTTTCGCATCTTCTGTGAAGTAAATCAATACATTTCGACAGACGATCAAGTCGAAGTTTCGTTCATATACATCCGCTAATAGGTTATGTTTTTTGAACGTAACCAGTTGCTTAATTTCGTCTGAGATGAAATAGTCCTCCCCACGACGCGTAAAGTAACGCTTTTGAAACTCAACGGGTAAGTCAATCAGTGCCCGTTCATGATACTTTCCTTGTTTCGCCTTTTCGATGACGACATCATCTAAATCTGTAGCCATGATTGAAAATTGAGATGGAGCCAAATGTTTTGACAGTAACATGGCGAGCGAGTAGGGCTCTTCTCCTGTCGAACAGGCAGCACTCCACACGCGAAGCTTCCCTTTACTCGAACGGATCAAATAAGGCAGAATATCCTCTTCTAGCTGTTGCCACCGAATCGGGTTACGGTAAAATTCACTCACATTGATCGTCATCCGGTCAAGAAATTCCTCGTATAACTGACGATCCCTATCCATCGCCTTCAAATATTCAAGGAACGATGCATACCCTTTCTTTTCACGCAAGGCGACCATTCGACGCTTCATCTGCGCCTCTTTATATAAATTCAAGTCAATACCAGACTTGATATAAAACTTTTTTACGAAGATGGCATAATCATTCATCACCAATTTCAACCTCAATTCTTTCTCATTTCCTCATTCTTCTGAACATAGGCATTTCAAGGGAATCAAAAAGGGACAGGTTTCCCCGTCCCTCGAAAAGTCATGAAACGTGTGAGGCGATTTCAGCGAACCAAAGTGCAAGTTCGCGCTCTGCGCTTGCCACACTATCAGAACCATGAATCACGTTTTGTGACATCGTTGATGCAAAATCGCCGCGAATTGTTCCTGGTTGCGCATCAAGTGGCTTCGTCTTTCCAATCATAAGACGAGAGACCGCTACGATGTCTTCACCTTCCCATTCCATCGCAACGACCGGACCAGAAGTCAAAAACTCTACCAATTCACCGAAGAATGGTTTTTCTTTATGCTCTGCGTAGTGTGCCTCCGCGACCTCAACTGACGGTGTCACCATTTTGAGACGGTTCAATGTATATCCTTTGTTTTCAAAGCGTGAGACGATTTCCCCAATCAATCCACGTTTTACCCCATCCGGTTTAACCATTAAAAATGTCTTTTCCATTCCCCAAATCCCCCTAAGTCAATAAGTGTGTACGATGTACGTTTTTAGTGTACATGGTCTTTCACATTTTTGAAAGGGGTTCCATGGGAGTTTACCATTTACGCTTTCCAATATATTGTGCAATTTCAATCAACGATCGCTTATCAGGGACATCTGGCAACCCTTCTAACCGGCTGATGGCACGATTTACATATCGGTCAATCGTGTGTTGACTTCGTTCTAGCGTTCCATTTTGTTGCACTTCCCGAACGAGAGACTTCGTCACTTCCGAATCCGTTGACGCGTTCACCCGGCAAAGACGATCATAAAAACCTGGGTCTTCACAAGAATAAAGGAGTGGCAAAGTCTTATGACCGTGTTTTAAATCTTCACCGACTGGTTTGCCGAGTTGAAAGCTTTTCGCCGTAAAATCCAACAAGTCGTCCGTCATTTGAAACGCCATGCCGATATCATATCCGAACAGGCTCAACTGTTTCACCACTTGAGGAGATGCTCCTGAAATGACGGCGCCAGCCGCACAACTCGTTTCAATCAAAAGAGCAGTCTTTCGTGCAATTCGATCTAAATATCGCTTTGGTGATTGTGCCCATTCGTATTGATCTTGGATTTGATTGATTTCACCTACACAAATACGTTCCATCGTATCTGCCATAATTCGCATCACTTGCGGTGACTCAATTTCGGATACGAGACGAATCGCCTCTCCAAATAACGTATTTCCCGTATACATCGCCACTGTTTCATCATATCGCTCCATTACGGTCGGTTTTCCGCGACGGAGCATCGCATCATCGATAACGTCGTCATGGACGAGTGATGCCATATGAATCAATTCAAGACTTGAGGCAACTTTCGTCAAACGGATATCTTTCGTCTCACCGAACCCTGCGCTCAATAGGACGAAGGCTGGTCGGATGCGTTTGCCACCCGCATCGAGGAGTTGGCGCGATGCTGATTCAATGACGGGGTGGTCCGTCCTGACTCGAGTAGATAAAAATTGATCGATTTGATCAATCTCTCGGTTCATATGACGATAAAGTCGCTTCAAAGACATGTTTCACCACTTCTTTCCTAGATGCATGGCACATGCACCTCCGGAGAATGTCTTCACTTCGACTTGTTCAAACCCGGCCTCTTCGAACATGCGTTTGAGCTTCAAACGATCCGGAAATTGGTCGGTCGATTCTTGGAGCCACTTATACTGATCATATGACCCGGCAAACATTTTACCGAATAGCGGCATGACCGTCCCAAAATAAAATCGATACAATTCTTTAAAGACCGGTGCTGTCGGTTGACTTGTCTCGAGACAGACGACCGTCCCTCCCGGTTTCAGGACCCGATGCATTTCATGCAATACCGTCATGTAATCCGGAACGTTCCGCAGTCCAAATCCGATCGTGACGTAATCAAATGAGTGATCTCCAAATGGCAGCGCCATCGCATTGCCGTGAAGTAACTCGATGTTCGACCATGATTTCACCTTTTCTTCTCCAACTTTTAGCATGTTTTCTGAAAAATCGAGACCTTTGACGACACCCGTATTTCCGGCAGCGTTCGACAATTGAATTGTCCAGTCGGCTGTCCCGCAACAAACATCTAGACATTTAGCCCCTGGAAAGACGTTCATTTTTTTCATCGTTGTCCGTCGCCACCATTTATGAAGTCGGAAGCTGATAATCGAGTTCATCGCATCGTAGCTAGGAGAAATGGACTGAAATACTTCGTATACTTTTTGCTCTTTTTCTATCGGTTGCAACGTGTAACATCCTTTCCGTTCTAAGCGACCGCATATGCGAGCAACGTCGTCAGTTGCTCTTTTTGGTCTTGCCTGAGGGTTGTCGCTTTCTTTTCAATCATTTGTTTCCCACTCGTTGTTAAATAAGGTTGTTTAATCAATTCGGAAAGTGTTTGAATCAATCCGATGTTTGCTTCAAGCCAAACAGTCATCGAGGCGTTCTTCTCGAGCAACAAGGTACACTTCGCCGCATTGACGCGCTGTACGGACTGCCCAAACTGGTCACCATATGACGATGGAAAGTCTGTCAAGATTTTATAAAACTGAGCCGAAGCAAAGTCGCCAGCGAGCACTTTTAATTGGCGGGCTAGAGACCCTCTCGGACTACTGTTCACTTGATCGTGTAATTCGAGCGCTTGATGTGCAAAATAGGTTGCCATCACGAGTTGTCGATGCTCAATCGATTCCAAATCAATCATCTCGACCATCCAACGAAGCAACAGCATGTCGATGGCTGGTACCACCTCGTGTTTCGTCAAATAGGGATGATTCATACGTGTTTCGATTTGACGAGCAAGGTCTGTGACAACAAATTCATTTGTCAACTTTTCCATGCTATCCCCCCTCGCCCATTTCATTGTCATTCTGACATAGTATAGCACATTTTTGTCACATTCACGTCATTCGAACTCGCAAACACAACAAAAAAGCCGCCTATCGGCGACTTATGTATTGCAGATTACTTGACCGCATCTTTGAGCGCTTTACCTGCTTTAAATGCAGGAACTTTACTCGCTGGGATTTCGATATCTTCTTTTGTACGTGGGTTACGACCTTTACGGGCAGCACGCTCACGAACTTCAAAAGTACCAAAACCGATCAATTGAATTTTCTCACCGTTTTGGAGTGCTTCAGTGATTGATTCAAACGTAGCTTCTACGATTTTCGTTGCTTCTTTTTTAGAAACATCGGCTTTCTCAGTAACAGCTTGGATCAATTCAGTTTTGTTCATCACGATTCACCTCCTCTCACAGGGAGTTTACGGGATTAATCATATCGTACAAACGTTGATATGACAACATTTTTTGCATGATTTCATGACATTCACTATCAAAACAAGCTCAATTGTTTAAAAAAACGACTTCTCCTTGTTCATCTATTGTATAACCTTGAGAATAAGCTGGGGCAAATGGAGCATCTTTATAGAGCAAATAACGAATATCATCACCGATTTTTGGCGACTCATCCGTCTTTTGAAGCGCTTCTTCCACGTCTTTTCGATAGTCTACAAAAAGTTGTCCCGTGCCATCTACATAGATTGGAAGCTCCCGATCAGAATAAGGGCTTGGAATGACCGGTTCCTCCGTGATAAAGATTTTATCGTAGTCTAGTGTGAACTGATTCTTGCCGAGTGATCCATCGAACGGAAATTTCCCCTCTTTTGCTCGGAAAGCATTGATGTTTGTTTGAAGTTGCTGTAACCGCTCCGAGACACGTAAATCAATTAATTTCACAGTGGGTTCAGTCTCGACGTCAACGAGAATATATTGGAATAATCCACCACCCTCGAAACTGTTCGCCGGCGGGTCAGACACGTACCCAGGGACGAGACGTGAAAATTCGATTGGGTAACGCTCCATAAGAGGCGTTTCCGCCGGTTTCGTCTTAATCGGCAACACGCCGGATTGTTCACGATACGCATCGACCGCACTTTGTACGGTAGTTAATTGATTTTCATACGGAACATTATTCGTCCGTTCCGATTCAGGAAACATACAACCTGCCAACAGAGTCGTCAGTACCAAACTGACAGCGATGATCATCTTTTTCATAACGTTTATCCTCCCGTCGGTCCTGAGACGACGACAAAAATCATAATAACAGTCCCAAACAAGAAAATGATGAACGCGATTATTCTTACAAGAGTCGCAAACCAACCGGTCAGTTTCGTATGACTGATGGCGACCATTAATGCAGCAACGGCAAAAGCACCGATCCCTGCAAATGAAATCCACATTTTGATGAGTGACGGTGTCACGTATATCCCCCTACTTTCTCTATGTTCTCCAGACTTCAAGTTTAGCAAAAAAAAGCGAGGAACTGAACGAAAACGTCAGCCCCTCTTCAAACCATTCTTATTCTTCGAAATGAAAGACTTGTTCCATCTCGTGCTTTTGTGGTCGTCTCATTAGTTTTTTCACTTCATCATGAGGGCTCTTGCCTCCGAACAACACATTATAAAGTGCTTCCGTGATCGGTATCTCGACACCTGCATCTTTCGCAAGAAAGTGAGCCGCCTCACAAGCCCGAACACCTTCGACGACCATTCCCATATTGCCTAGAACGTCTTCAAGCTGCTCACCGCGTCCAATCGCATTTCCCGCTCGCCAGTTTCGGCTATGTTGTGACGTTGCTGTCACAATCAAGTCTCCGATTCCAGTGAGGCCCGAGAAGGAAGCAGGGTTCGCACCGAGTTTCACGCCTAGCCTTGCAATTTCAACAATCCCACGGGTCATGAGGGCTGCTTTCGCATTATCCCCATAGCCAAGTCCGTCTGTCATTCCGGCAGCGAGGGCGATGATATTTTTGAGCGCTCCGCCATATTCAGCACCAACGACGTCTGAGTTCAAGTACACACGGAACTGATCGTTTGTGAGCAACTCCTGCACTTCGTCCGCGACATCGAGGTCCTCACAGGCGATCGTGATGGTCGTCGGTTTTCGAACCGCGACCTCCTCCGCATGTGTCGGACCTGTCAATACGCCGATTGCCCGGCGTTTCGATGGTTCGATTTCTTCTGCGATGATTTCTGAGAGACGCTTATGCGTCTTCGGTTCAATCCCCTTCGCGGCATGGACAATCGTGACAGGCTTCGTCAACAGCGAGTTCAGCTCTTTTGAGACCGGACGAATTGCCGAACTCGGGACGACAAGAAAGACGATGCTACGACCGTCGAGAGCTTCTTTCATATCCGTCGTCGCACGAATCGATTCCGGTAATGGCGCATCTTTCAAATAGAACGAGTTGGTGTGCGACGAGTTGATTTCATCGACATGTTCCTGTTCACGTCCATAGAGCAGGACATCGTGTCCATTATCAGCTAAGACGAGCGAGATGGCCGTTCCCCAGCTTCCCGCTCCTATGACAGCTACGTTTGCCATAAGTGGCACCCCCGTTATTAGTTTTTCTGACGAGCCACGATATGAATCGGTGTCCCGGTGAAGTCAAATGCTTTACGAATTTGATTATCTAAATAACGTTTATAAGAGAAATGTAACAATTCAGGGTCGTTGACGAACAAGACGAATGTCGGTGGTTCGATAGCAACTTGAGTCGCATAGTTAATCTTCAATCGCTGTCCTTTATCCGTCGGTGTCGGATTCATCGCGACCGCGTCGACGATGACATCGTTCAACACGCTCGTCGAGATACGACGACGATGTGTTTCTGCCACTTGTTTGATGACAGGCAACAATGTCTGTAAGCGTTTTGACGTGAGCGCTGATAAGAATACGATCGGTGCATAATCAAGGAACAAGAATTCTTGACGAATCTTTTCTTCCATCTTCTTCATCGTCTTGTCATCTTTTTCGACGGCATCCCATTTGTTGACGACGATGACAATCGCTTTCCCAGCTTCATGCGCGAGACCTGCAACGCGTTTGTCCTGTTCAATGATGCCTTCTTCACCGTCGAGGACGACGAGGACAACGTTCGAGCGCTCAATTGCTTTCTGCGCACGCATAACACTGTAACGCTCTGTCGATTCGTATACTTTCCCGCGTTTACGCATACCCGCCGTATCGATGATGACATACTCTTGTCCATCACGTGTGAATGGCGTGTCGATTGCGTCGCGTGTCGTACCGGCAATATTTGAGACGATGACACGATCTTCACCAAGAATCGAGTTTGTCAAACTAGACTTCCCGACGTTCGGACGACCAATCAACGAAAACTGAATGACATCATCGTTATATTCATAGTCGTCTTTTTCTGGAGCGAGTTCAAATACTTGGTCGAGTAAATCTCCAAGACCGAGACCGTGTGTCCCAGAAATCGGGAACGGGTCCCCGAATCCAAGTGAATAGAACTCATACATAAGATCTCGCATTTCAAAGTTGTCCACTTTGTTCACGGCAAGAACAATCGGTTTGTTCGAGCGGAACAACAAGTTCGCCACTTCTTCATCGGCTGCTGTGATTCCTTCACGACCATTCACCATAAAGATGATAACATCTGCTTCATCGATTGCAAGTTCTGCTTGATGACGCATTTGAACGAGCAACGGCTCATCCCCTATTTCGATACCACCTGTATCGATTAAATGGAACTTACGATTTAGCCACTCTCCTGTACCGTAAATACGGTCACGTGTGACGCCCGGCTTATCATCAACGATCGAGACACGATCTCCGATGATGCGGTTAAAAATTGTGGATTTCCCGATATTCGGTCGGCCAACGATGGCCACTGCTGGAATTCCCATAACAACACCTCACTAACTTTCTATCAAAATTTCATCATTTCATCATTTCGAAACGCAACTTACCTATCATATCACAGGCAAAATTAAGTGACCATACAAAAAGAAGCGGGAGTATGACTCCCGCTTGAACGATCATCTTATTTTGAGTCGTCCGAAGAGTCATCCCCTGTCAATTCAGAAACAGAGAATCCTCCTTGGTCGCTATATTCATCGAGCAACGCTTGGTCATCATCTTGACGAGTCGGTTCAGATGATTCGAGTGCACGCATCGACAATGAGATTTTCTTATCATCAAGATGAACGTCCAACACTTTCACTTTCACTTCCTGGCCTTCTGACAATACTTCAGATGGCGTTGCGATGTGACGATTCGCAATTTGTGAGATATGAAGGAGTCCTTCCACTTGCGGCGCGACTTCGACGAACGCACCGAACGTTACGAGACGTTTGACCGTTCCTTCAATCACGTCCCCTGGTTGGATTTTCCCTTCGATGGTTTCCCACGGGCCTGGTTGCGTTTCTTTAATCGAAAGTTTCACTTTTTCATTATCTAAATCGAGTCCGAGAACTTTCACTTTGACACGATCGCCTTCTGTTACGACATCGCTCGGCTTCTCGACACGGCTATGAGCCATTTCAGAGATGTGAACGAGACCATCCACGCCACCGATATCGACGAACGCACCGAAATCTGTCAATCGTTGAACCGTTCCTTCGATTACTTGACCAACTTCAAGCGATTCGAGCGTTTCCGATTTCTTCGCGCTCATTTCTGCTTCGACAACTGCTTTATGTGACAAGATGACGCGATTTTTTTCGCGGTCAATCTCGACGACTTTTACGGTAATTGGGTTGTTCAAGTATGACGAGAAGTCTTCAACGAAGTGACTTTCGACAAGGGATGCAGGGATAAACCCACGAATTCCGATATCGACGACAAGGCCACCTTTGACCTTATCTTTTACCATCACTTCAAACACTTCACCCGATTCGAATTTTTCGACGATTCGATCCCAAGCTGTTTCGGCATCGACGTCCTTTTTCGAAACGACCACTTCTTCGTCCGTGACTTTTTTTACTTTGACACGAATCTCGTCGTTCACTTGGAGTGATTCGTTTAAATCGTCTAGATGCATGCTTGATACTTCGCTAATTGGCAAAATCGCTTCGGTTTTATAACCGATATCGATCAGCGCTTGCTTATCCTCGATTTTGACGACTGTCCCGGTCACAATCTGACCACGATTAATTTCAAAATCAGGCATATCTTTCATTTCTTCGACCATTCCAACACTACCCCCTCACGATGAGTACAAAAAGGAGCGCCATAAGGCGCTTACACCTAGTATAAATCTCTTATAATTCCGAGAATTTGTCAAGGCGTTATGAAGATTGTACCTCTATTGAAAGAAGTTTAAACCTCAATTCCGTAATCCTTCCCTCACTTCGTGAGTGAATGCTTTAATTCGTGAGTGAATGCTTTAAATAGAGGTCAGCAATTGTATCCATGATCAAATCGGACGCTTCTTGCGCACTTGCCTTACGTGCTTTCAGTTCTGACAAGTCAATCGGCTTTCCGATGATGACGCGGAGTTTCGCACGAAACTTGTATTTCCCAATGATGGCAATCGGTAAGATGTGCGCTTCCGAACGCATCGCAAAGAATCCGACACCCGCTTGTGCCTTCCCGAGCGTACCGTCTTTTGATCGCGTTCCTTCCGGAAAGATAGAGATGACTTCATCCTCTTTCAACTTTTGAAGCACGACACGAAGCGCTTGACGGTCACCTTCCCCACGTGACACCGGAATTTGACCCGCCCGATTTAAGATGTGCTTCAGTACCGGGACACTAAAAAGTTCTTTCTTGGCAAAAAATCGGAGCGGACGCTGCTTTGGAATGGCGCACGCGAGAAGCACGGGATCCCAATTCGATTGGTGATTCGAGCAGACGAGAATCGACCCGTCCATAGGGACATTCTCTCGTCCGATAAATTCGACTCGGAATAATGCCCGTTGAATGACGTTCACGACGGCTGTTGCCAGCCGATACATACCGAACGGTCCATTGTTTAATGGTTTACTCATGCTTTCACCTCTTCAATTAATCGTTCGATTGCTTGAACAACGCCATCAATCGCCAACGTCGTCGTGTCAAGGAAGTGTGCATCGTCAGCTTGGCGGAGAGGAGCGACTTCACGTTCTGAATCCCGTTTATCACGAAGCGCTATTTCTTGTTTCAATAGTTCGTAATCACTCGCAATCCCTTTTGACAGGTTTTCTTCGTGACGGCGACGAGCTCGCTCTTCGACCGATGCCGTCATGAACACTTTCAAATCGGCATTCGGGAGAACATGCGTCCCGATATCGCGACCGTCCATAACGACCCCACCATGTTTCGCCAAATCGCGTTGTAAATCCATCAAGGCATCTCGCACTTCCGGTTGGCGTGCTACAAAACTGACGTTATTCGTCACTTCACTCGAGCGAATGACTTTCGTCACTTCCTCCTCTCCATCAAATACACGCTGTCCTTCTTCAGAAGGAACGAGTCGAAGCGTCATCTTCTCAATCATCCGAGCAAGTGCAGGTCCATCTTCGAGCGCAATCCCTTCGCTCAGCGCACGAAACGTGACTGCCCGATAGATGGCACCTGTATCGATATAGACATATCCCAATTGTTTCGCCAATGACTTGGCGATTGTACTTTTTCCGGCACCCGCCGGTCCGTCTAAAGCAATTTGTAATGATTTTTTCATACAAAACGGGTATCGAGTGATCCCGATACCCTCCTCCTCTCGGTCAATAATCCCGAGAACATCATAACAGTTTTTTATCGTGAAGAAAATACAGACCCTGTCCGTTTTCGTGCTTCAAGCTGAATGCGGAAACAGTATCGTAAAATCGTTTCCTGGTCACGTGATGTCAAATCTTCAAAGGCTAAGGAAAGTTCCTGTTTCACTTCTTGCTTATGTATCCGCACAAGGCGGCTCTTTACACGGAAGAGCTGAGGTGTACCATGTTCGTCTTCAATTCGAAAGACGACGATGAGCGAATCATCGACATCGACCGGCGCACGGTTGGCGATGATTTTCATCCCACCAGCGGAAACGTCGAGCGACATCGTCTCGAATGATTCAAAACTATCTCCGTCGGTCGCGAGCACTTTCACGTCAATCATTTCAGGGACTCGTAAGTATTCACGACGCTGGATCCGTTTGATTTTTTTCTCGTCCGGCATATTGAAGGCGTAGCGAAGCGTCATCTGTGCATCGCTGATTCGTTTCACGACTTTTGTATCGAATGCATACAATTGATTTTCTCCTTGAAAGAAATAGACTCGCAGCTGTTCCTCTTCATGTAAAAAAAACGTTTTTAACGTCGTCATGTCGCTCGGGGATTCAATCCATACGACTTGATCAGTAATGGCGGCAATCTTCGTTTTCCCCTCAGCGCGCCCTTCCAATTCAATTCTCAACTCTTGACCTTCTTTTAACATACTTATTCTTCCCCTTTATTTAAATTGACGACGATTAGACAGATTGGCAGCTCGTACGAGCAAAAGTGCCACCATCCATAAAATGACGATATAGAGCACGGCAGGCAGTTTGTGGTTCGGTTCAAGAATCAAAATCAAATCGAACGTTCCGTGAATGACCGTTGCGGAAAGGACCGCCATGAATAGCCACAGACGTTCACGTGTCGAGTGCTTTGCCCGTCCTAAACAATAACCCATCACGACTGCGAACAGAGCATGTCCACTTACCGGCAGAACGGCTCGCCAAATCGCGATTTCTAATGAATCATACACCCATAAGTATAAAAAATTCTCCAATGTCGCAAAGCCTAATGAGCAGGCGACCGCATAGAGAATCCCGTCGTAGTAATCATCAAAGACTTTATGTATATATATTGTATAATAAATCATAAACCATTTAAAAAACTCTTCAAGTAAGGCAGTAGTGATATACGCCTGCCAAAACGGTCCAGTAAGCACTCCTTCTTCAACGAACGCATATTGGATAAACATGATCGGAAACACGAGAACGGCCCCGGCCACGAAAGAACGAATCACATATCCGAGCGGTTCTGCTTCTAGTTCATGGCGAAGATAGAAGTAGGATAGAAGGGCGAGCCCAGGTGCAACCGCAGACAAAGCGATTGCGATCATCATACATCTCCCCTTTCTTTCTTTAGCATACACTGAATTGCTTGAAAGAAAAAGTATAGAACGCCTAGAAAATGGAAATCTTCGTAAAAATAATTAGGAGGACATCTATGAATCATTTATTACTCATCCACACCGGCGGTACGATCGCCATGTCTCAATCTGGCACTGGTCACGTAGAACCAAGCGACGTCAATCCGATTGATGCCACACTTCCGAAAGCGACAGATATCGCTCATATTACAACGAAACATTTTTCGAATATCCCGTCACCACACATGACACCAGAAAAAATGCTTGAGTTGGCGCATTTTATTCAACGAGAATTGACGCAAGATACGTATGATGGGGTTGTGATCACACACGGTACCGATACGCTTGAAGAGACTGCTTACTTTCTGCAGATCACGCTCAGCGCACCAGTCCCAATCGTCTTGACGGGTGCAATGCGTTCCTCGAATGAAGTCGGTTCGGATGGAGAATTCAATTTAATTACTGCCCTTCGTGTCGCAAAAAGTGAAGCCTCCCGTGGAAAAGGGGTACTCGTCGTATTTAACGGCGAAATCCACTCGGCTTTCAACGTCACAAAAACCCACACTTCTTCGGTCGATACGTTCAAATCCGTCCACTTCGGAAATGTGGGTATGGTCACAAAGGACCACGTACTCATCTATAGTCAACCGATGACTAGACAGCCGAAAATGATTCCATCCATCACAAAACGCGTCGCGGTCTTGAAAGTTGTTGCCGGGATGGAACCTGATTTACTCGAATCTGTGATCACTCTCGGATACGACGGACTCGTCCTCGAAGTGTTAGGCCAAGGGAACGTCCCACCGTCTCTTCTGTCAGCACTCGAACATTTGGTCGAGGAAATTCCAGTCGTGATTGTTAGTCGTTGCTTCAATGGCATCGTGCAAGATGTATATGGATATGATGGTGGTGGCAAACAATTGAAAGAAATGGGCCTCATATTCTCAAACGGATTAAATTCACAAAAAGCCCGACTCCGGCTGCTCGTGGAACTCGAGTCCGGTTCCTCACAGTCAGTCATGGAACACAGTTTCAGTTTCCAACAATAACCTTGCGCACAAGCGTCTCCTTCCCTACAATGAGCAAAGAGGTGATTTTCAGTGAATAAACAAGCGATTATTGTCGGCGCTGGACCATGCGGTCTTTCGGCGGCCATCGAGTTAGAGAAGATCGGGGTTTCTTGTAGTGTGATAGAACGGGGAAATATCGTCGATGCAATCTATCGATATCCGACACATCAGACGTTCTTCTCATCTGCAACCCTGTTAGAAATCGGAGACATCCCGTTTATATGTAAAGACTTAAAACCACGAAGACAAGACGCACTCGTCTATTATCGGGAAGTCGTCACGCGCACCGGACTAAACGTTCACCCGTTTGAAACGGTTGAATCTGTCGAAAAAACCAATGACCGCTTCGTCGTGACTTCAAGACATGACCGACGCGGCGTCACAGTTCGTGAAGCGGACTATGTGATTTTAGCCACAGGGTATTACGGACGTCCACGTATGCTCGATGTACCAGGTGAATCGTTGCCACACGTCCATCATTATTTCAACGAGGCACATCCCTATTACCGTCAACACGTTACGATTATCGGCGGGAAGAACTCCGCTGTCGATGCTGCGATTGAGCTCGAAAAAGCCGGGGCATATGTCATAGTACTCTATCGAGGCGACTCGTATAGTCCTTCCGTCAAGCCATGGGTCCTCCCAAACTTTGATTCGCTCGTCCGTCATGAGAAAGTCCGAATGGAATTTGGCGCGACAATTGATCGAATCACTGAGGACGGTGTCTATTATCATCAATCTGGCGAAGAAAAACATGTTGATGCGGATTACGTTCTCGCAATGACCGGTTATCAACCAGACCATCATTTATTCGAAAGCTCAGGGATTATCATCGATGAAGAGAGTGGGGTCCCGACATACGACGAAGAGACGTTTGAAACAAACGTCGAACACTTGTTCATCGCTGGTGTTGTGGCAGCTGGGAACGATGCGAACAAGATTTTTATCGAAAATGGTCGATTCCACGGCAAGGCGATCGCAGCTACAATTGCGAATCGAATCCAAGTTTAGCTCCCGCGCCTACATCGATAAACCGCAAAGTATAGATAAAAAAGTTCGGTCAACTTGAGTTGACCGAACTTTTTTTGATTAGACCCAACCGCGAAAACGTGACGCTTCCGCCATCTTCCGTACACCGACCATATAGGCAGCCAGACGCATATCGACTTTACGGGCTGAAGATGTATTGTAGACTGTATTAAACGAATGGACGAGCACTTTTTCAAGTTTTTCTTCAACTTCTTCTTCCGTCCAATAATAACCTTGATTGTTTTGTACCCATTCGAAGTAAGAAACCGTGACACCACCACTTGATGCCAAGACATCCGGCACAAGAAGAATGCCACGCTCTGTCAAAATTTTCGTCGCTTCGTTTGTCGTTGGACCATTCGCTGCTTCGACAACGATTGAAGCTTTGATGGCGTCCGCATTCTCTTCTGTGATTTGGTTCTCGATTGCTGCCGGTACGAGAATGTCACAATCAAGTTCTAACATGTCTTGATTCGAGATTGTATTTTTGAACAATGTCGTGATTGTACCGAATGAATCGCGACGATCTAACAAATATGGGATATCGAGACCGTTCTCGTCATGGATGGCACCGTAAGCGTCGCTGACCGCGATTACTTTCGCTCCAGCATCGTACATGAACTTCGAGAGGAAGCTACCAGCGTTCCCAAACCCTTGAACGACGACGCGTGCTCCTTTGAGTTCGATGCCACGACGGAGTGCCGCTTCCCGAATCATGATGGCCACACCCTTCGCAGTTGCTGTCTCACGTCCATGCGAACCACCAAGGACGAGTGGTTTACCAGTGATAAATCCAGGTGAGTTGAACTCATCGATTCGGCTATACTCATCCATCATCCAAGCCATGATTTGTGAGTTCGTAAACACATCTGGTGCTGGGATATCTTTCGTCGGTCCAACAAATTGGCTGATTGCGCGAACATAACCGCGACTTAAACGCTCAATCTCACGGAAGCTCATTTCACGTGGGTCGCAGACAATTCCGCCTTTTCCTCCACCGTACGGCAAGTCGACAATTCCTGCTTTCAAGCTCATCCAAACAGACAATGCTTTGACCTCTACTTCAGTTACGTTCGGATGGAACCGAATGCCTCCTTTTGTAGGTCCGACCGCATCGTTATGTTGGGCACGATATCCTGTAAATATTTTCGTCGAGCCATCGTCCATGCGAACTGGGATCCGAACGGTCAGCATGCGAAGCGGTTCTTTCAACAACTCGTACATCTCATCTGGATAGCCTAGTTTATCTAAAGCTTCGTGAATCACCTCTTGTGTCGATTCCAAGATGTTTTTTCGTTTTTGATGACCTTTTTCTTGATCCGTTATCATGAAGGTTTCCTCCCCTAAATTGTCAATTCTCCCCCAAGAATTAACCTCGTATTCGTTTAAAAGTATAGCCGATACGCGTTCAATTTGAAAGGGTTTTACAAAAATAATGAAAGCGTTTTCTTTAAGGCTAGAATAATCGTTCCCTTACTTCGTTTCACGATTTAATGCTAAATCGATGAAACGATCTAAGAGTTCCCCATAAGAGATACCAACTGTTCTTGCGCTATCCGGGAACAGGCTAAGCGGTGTCATACCAGGTAATGTGTTCGTTTCTAAAATATAGGCTTCTCCTATGTCAGAGACCAAAAAATCTGAACGCGAGTACCCTGAACAACCTAGCGCGCGGTGTGCGAGTATAGCAGCCTGCTGAACTTCTTCCGTTAGTTCTACTGGAATTTCAGCCGGACAAACATGAATCGAACCACCTTCTGTATACTTCGATTCATAATCGTAAAACTCATTTTTTGGAATGATTTCGATTACGGGTAACGCTTCTTCTTGCCCAAAGCTCCCAATCACCGGCACAGTCAATTCTTTTCCTTTGATATACTGTTCTACGAGAACCGCTGAATCACATGCGAACGCCTTCTCAATCCCAGTGCGCAACATCCCCTCATCAAACGCGATCGTCAAGCCGTTCGAAGACCCTTCTTGGGCAGGTTTGACAACACATGGGAACCCATTTCCCCACTCCCTTACTTTCGCATCAATAGACTTTGGGGATTCAATCAAAACATCCCGTGCAACACGAATGCCAAATGCAGCAAAAATAATCTTCGCTCTCGCCTTGTCCATCGCGAGGGCCGACGCCAACACACCTGATCCTGTGTACGGGATACCCGCCATCTCTAGTAAAGACTGGACTCGACCATCCTCTCCATACTTTCCGTGCAACGCACTGACGACAACATCGACATCTAATGTCAACAACTCGTTCGCTCGTTCAGGATGAAAGTCGATGGCCGTGACCTCGTGACCACGTTCCTTCAGTGCTTCAATCATCCCTCGTCCGCTTGTGAGGGAAACCTCTCGTTCTCCTGACACTCCACCATATAAAACAGCGACTTTCATTCCAATCTCTCCTTCAACTAACTACTAAAAATTCAAGTCTAATCATAACACGGACACCTTAAAAACAATAGGAACAGAAAAGTAAAAAAAGCCGTACTCATGCGAACGCATCGTACAGCTCTTTCACGGCTTGTTTCGTTTGAATTGTGTTTCCGTACTCCATCATGACGTATGGACTTACCGTAGTCGTTTTTCCATACTCGGACAAGATGGCAGCAAGCCTTTCTTCCACTTGTGCAGGAAGCACCTCCACAAAGTGGAGATAATAACGACCTTCATAGTGATAAAGCGCCCCACCCTGTTCGGTTTCATGTATATGTGGAAAGAGACGAATCGAAGCGTTGATTACATCTTCAAGCTCCTCGAACTGATAAATCAAGTGGTGAATCACGTCAATTGTCAGTCGAATCTCGACCTGCTCGATATCAAGCTCGGCAATTGCTTCACCTTTTTGAACATCGATGACGAGTCCATCACGAGGAAACATCGTCACGTTTAAATCAACCGCGCCTTGTGGAGAAAAGCCATACTCACTCTCTGCTGTTTCAAGCAACTCTTTCCACAGCTGTTGACCATTTTCTCCTACAATCGTATCGATGGCGATTCCACGTAACGAGAGTTCATTTGCAGTCACATATACACGAAGATGTTCTTTTGTTTGTTTTTCAAATCTCAATCGAAAACCTCCAGTGAATAATCAATCCTACTAATAAGCTACTCCCGTTTTAATCCCGTGTCAAATAGTTGATAACCATTTGGTCCATTCTTCCGGTGAGTCCCCAAGAAATGCTCCATTGAATCGATCCCGCTCGAGACTGACCGCATATCCACCTGCCCCGATTTTCAAATCAGAATGCTCTTCTTGAATATAATCGATGGCATCTAATAGGTCGGGGATATGTTCTGTCAGTGTGCATGCAAAAATGAGGCAAGTCGTATCAATATCATGCAATGCCTTACTCAAGTCTTCTTTCGGGAACCCTGCTCCCAAAAAGACGACATCGTATCCATGTTGACGTAAGTAAAGTGTAACGAACAACAAACCAATCTCATGCATTTCACCGGGCGCACATACACATGTAATGCGTGGAAGGAATGGATTCATCGGCATTTGAAGAGACAAAGTGGAGAGCCTTGCTCGTAAAAATGCCGTCGCAAAATGCTCATGAGCGATGGTAATCGATCCTTCTTCCCAACGTGAACCTATATCCATCAGGAGCGGTCCAATGATGTCCTTTGTCACTTTTTCAAAACTAAATGTATTAAATGCGCGATTGATTAAGTCGTGCGCTGACCGCTCATCAAAAGAGAGCAACGCATGAAGCAGTCCATCCTTCAATTCTTCGTCATATAACTTGGTAGATGATGGCTCTGGCTCTATTTCCGGCGCTTGATGTAGCTGTTGAATCGCTTGCGAGACACTCAGACCTTCTTTTTGTTTATCGACCACCCATTTAATTTTTTCCACATCTTGATCTGAATATAGGCGGTGACCAGATTCCGTTCTGCTCGGTACAATAAATTGATAGCGACGCTCCCAAGCGCGAATCGTCGTAGGATTAACGCCCGTTAACGTCGCGACCGTTTTTATAGAGTATTTCGGCATCTCCGCCCTCCTCTCATACTCGTTCTATGATTTTAGTATATCCTCATTCTAAAAGGTTTACCCCTTTTATTGTGCAATCGTGTGTTTTTATAATTCGTCAATTAAAAAAGGGTGCGAACCTTGCTCGCACCCTACTTCAAAATATGGCATGTCGCCCGATATATATGAAAATGAGAATAATCGCTAACATGGCGAAAGTTAATGTCATCGCCAACGGGCGCTTCATCCAGTTATCATTTAACTTTCTCTTTCGTTCGTGCTCTTGTCTCTCAGATCGAGACGGCAATGTGTCCGCCAACTGCTCGCGTAAAGAATCCGCTTGATTCCGATGTCGCAACATATGCCCTCCTTTACCTTTTTTATCATTTTACTATGATATTATTCAAAGGAAAAGATTTGCGTCAACCGTATTTTCCATTCCGTCACATTTTCCCGAACGATTTTAGGTGTGTCTGGGAACACGATGGGGCCACATATATCGCAACATTCGTTTTGTTCAATCGTTGGTTCCGAAAAGTAGCGTAGTAAATAATCGCGCCGACACGTGCGAATGAGTGCATAATCCATCATCTGTCCAAGCTGACGGTATCGGTCGCGCCTTCTTTCTTTTACCCAATCCAGTGCTTCTTGAAGAGAACGTTCGGACAACAACTGCTTTAACAACAAGAATTTTGAATCTTCTTCATTCATTTTTAGTAAACGCGGTAACTGCGCTAGAGATGTGCCGTTCTCACGCTCAAAATACGCCAAACGAACATCCTCGTCTTTTGGATATTGACCGTCAATCAAAAACTGTTGGATTCGCTCGTCCCCATCTGCATATAGGAGCACAGCAAACGCAGGCTGTCCATCGCGTCCGGCCCGGCCGATTTCCTGCATATACGCTTCGACCGTCGCAGGTAATTGGAAGTGGATGACCGAACGAACGTTATCTTTATTGACCCCCATTCCGAACGCGCTTGTACAGACCATGACCGACACCTCGTTTCGTAAGAATTGAGATTGCACGAGTCGTCGGTCTTCTGTAGACATTCCACCGTGATAAAACAATGCGTCTTCTAGCTCAAACGCTAGCGCCTCTGCCTCCCGACGTGTTGCCGTGTAAACGACGATCGGTTTCGGAATCTCTCGAACTAATTCCTTCAGTCTCTCGAGTTTCTTCTCTTTCTCCAGTCGCTCGACCATTAATCGAATCTCGGGTCGATTGGCTGAATGAACGAATTGTTCGGGTGAGAAGAGTGCTAACTTCTCAACGATATCCTGCTTTACGCTCTCAGGAGCCGTCGCCGTGACCGCCATACATTGCGGGCTGCCGATTTGCTTTCGCAACTCGCCTAACCGGGCATATTCTGGTCTAAATTCATGGCCCCATTGGGAGATACAATGCGCTTCATCAATTACAAGCATTTGAATTTTCACATTCGCCAACGCACGCGTGACATAAGGAACAGCCAATTGTTCGGGTGAGAGATATAAAAAACGATAACGCTTCAAATGATTGATGATGTCCTGCTTTTCTTCAATCGACTCCATAGATGTCAATCGGGCTACGCCACGCTCACCACGTTCCCGGATATGAAGCATTTGATCCTCAATCAGAGAGAGTAGCGGCGAGACGATGACCGTCAAACCTCCATTCTTTATGTAGGAGGGGAGTTGAAACGTCAACGATTTTCCCGCACCGGTCGGCATGACGGCCAAGACATCCTGTCCTTTCACCACTGCTTGAATGATGTCGTGTTGACCAGGTCGGAACGAATCATATCCAAAGACTCGTTTCAATGTCGATTCATACAAATGTCTCACCTCGTTTCAGCCTTGCGAACACAAGACGTATTTGAAAATAGCTGACGTTACCCATTTCTTCAAAGAGAGGCTTCAAAGCCCAACTGACCGGATCTCGTAATTTTTCGATGGCGACAATGTCCTGCATCGGCACAAATTGTTCGAGCGGGAAGACAGCTAAATACATCGCCATCTCCACCACATGGTCTTCAATCGTACTCGTCCGCAATCGACGCCTTGCCTGAACTTGATCGAATGTGTATCCCTTCAGAAAGAGGTCATACGATTCATGCGCAGAATACGTCATCCGGTCTGTCGATAACCCATACGTGAACCCTCGGATTTTCGCATCTTCCGGTAACACTTTCAGCAACTCGTTCCATCCTGCCAAAAAATAGAGGCGGGCCGTTTCGGCATCGACATCAAGCAAACTAGCAATTTGTTCATACGTCAATCCTGTTTCGAACGCTCCAGTAAACCGGTAGACGACCGCAGTCGCATACGGATCCCCAACGTGATCAAGCGCTTTTTCAATCTCTAGATGGAACGTCCGCATGAGCGCTTTCCAATCACGATCGAGTTGCAATAACTGTTTTACCCATTGCTCTGCAGGACGGTCAGCTTGAACCGGATAAAATGTTCGCGCATGCTCTTTAGACATGAAGGTTTGCACGAATAAACTCAACCTTTTCCACGTTGTCGCATTATAGTCGCGTCGTTCTCCACCTAACCGATTGAATAAACGCTCAACAGCCTCAGGTGATGAGATCATTTCGCCTGCTTTCGTCAATTTGAATTGTTTTCGGTCCAACCACCCCCGTTTTTCAAATCCTTTCAACATGGACTCATATGAGTATGTCGCTTGCGGAAACTGTCCAAAAATAGACTCTAACTCATAGAAGAACGCATCTTGTAACGTTGTGGCCGAACGTTTCCCGTTCAGAACATGAAATAGACTACGTTCACTCCGTTCTCCATTTAATCGTTTAATGGCCAGCAGTAAAATCCCATCCGCTAAATGAACCAAATCGTCACTTCCTTAAAAAAACATTATCGTACCAAAAAGACACTCGTTTCCTCATTGAAATAATTGGGTATGTAGACTACAATTACTCATAGTCAGTAGAATGATTTCTAAGAGAAACAAACCGTTTGGAGGGTTATTATCATGGCAAAATTTACTATCGTCGATAAAGATACATGTATCGCATGCGGAGCTTGCGGCGCAGCGGCACCAGATATTTACGATTATGATGATGAAGGTCTCGCGTTCAACTTGATGGATGACAACACAGGTACTGTTGAAATCCCTGATGAATTACACGAAGACATGATGGATGCATTCGAAGGTTGTCCAACTGATTCAATCAAAGTGGCGGACGAATCATTCGACGGCGATGCTCTAAAATTCGAATAATTTACGAAGGACGTATCGGTCATTTGACTGATATGTCTTTTTTCATGTCTTTTCGATTCACTCTCTTCTAATCATGACAGCTCTAGCCAAGTATAACAAAAAAGGTTGTTTGGCTTAAGTACCAAACAACCTTATCATAGTGGACATATGTCCTATTTCTAATCAGCGTTTCCCTTTAATATATGGGATACCGACCGACTTCGGTGCATCCGCACGCCCGACAAGACCAGCGAGTGCAAGAATCGTGAGCGCATATGGCGCAATCAACAGGAGAAGTTGTGGCACATTATTGATAATCGGCAAATTACTTCCGATAATCGAGAGCGCCTGCGCAAATCCAAAGAACAGTCCGGCGCCTAGCGCACCGAGTGGATTCCACTTCCCGAAGATCATTGCGGCAATCGCCAAGAAGCCTTGACCAACAATTGTCGTTCCACTGAAGTTCGTCGTAACGGTTACAGCATATACTGCACCGGCAAGACCACCAAACGCACCAGAGAGCATGACACCCATGAAGCGCATTTTCGTTACGTTGATCCCCATCGTATCAGCTGCCATCGGATGCTCACCGACTGAGCGAAGGCGAAGTCCAAACGGCGTCTTAAAGATGACGAACCATACGACAAACGCCAAGGCAATCGCCACAAATGATGTATATTGAACGTTAATGAAGAACATTTTGAGTACAGGAATATCTGATAAAAACGGTACGTTCTCTTTCGCAATCCGATATTCAATAAAGTCAGTTTGACCTTTATTGTAGAGCACACGTACAACAAAGATGGCAAGACCAATCGCGAGCATATTGATTGCTACCCCAAGAACAGTTTGGTCCGCGCGCCACAGAATCGCAGGTACGGCCAAAAAGAGAGAGAATAATGCACCGACTACCATTGCTACAAGCAAGGCAATCCATGGACTGAAGACGCCAGCACCTAAATCAGTTAAAGTAAGCGTTGTGATAATCCCAGTCGCGGCACCGATGATCATAATTCCTTCGAGAGCAATGTTGACGACACCAGAACGTTCGCTGAAAATCCCACCGAGTGCTGCGATAATGAGTGGAGTCGCATAGGCAAGTGCAACCGGTACGACGATATAGAGGACTTCTAAGAAGCTCATTTTTTCTCCACTCCTTTCTTACGATTTCCTTTTAGTTTTTCTACGACATAGTTGATGGCGTAACCAGATGCCACAAAGATGACGATTGCTGCAATGATGACTTTGACGAGTTCTGACGGTACGTTCGCACCAAGTTGCATCGCCAAACCACCAATATTCAATCCTGCAAAGAGAATCGCGGCGAGAACGACACCGATCGCTGTATTAGCTCCTAAAAGGGCCACGGCAATCCCATCAAATCCGACACCTGTGAACGATGCCGATAAAGTCATACTTCCGAATGTTCCAAGACCTTCCATAGCTCCAGCAAGTCCAGCGAACATACCTGAAATGACGAACGACAGGACGATATTTCTGTTTACGCTCATTCCTGCATATTGAGATGCATTTTTGTTGAACCCAACTGCACGTAACTCATAACCAAGCGTCGTACGCTGAAGAATATAGTAGTACACAATTGCTGCAAGGACAGCGACGAGAACACCCCAGTGAAGTCGAGAATATGTCGTCAACTCTTGTAGCCAAGGTGATGCGAGAGATGCAGACTCATTTATTGATTCTGTCCGTTCGTTCGTCACACCGATGACATTACGCAAAATCGCATTTGTCGTATAAAGTGCGATATAGTTCATCATAATGGACGTGATGACTTCATGGACGTAAAACTTCGCTTTCAAGAATCCTGGTACGAAAGCCCAAATTGCTGCTGCGATCATTGCTGCGAGAAGCGCGAGCGGCAAGTGGATGAACATCGGCAAACCATCGAAGTTGATTCCTACATATACGGCCGCGACCCACCCAATCAATACTTGACCTTCTACCCCGATATTGAAAAGCCCTGTACGGAAGGCGAACGCAACGGCAAGACCCGAGAAGATGAGCGGTGCAGCCGCTCGCAGCGTTTCGCCGATGGCATACGGACTACCAAACATTCCTTCGAATAATGAGATGAACCCTTGAACCGGGTCGTAACCACCGATCAACATGACGATGGCACCGACGAGAAGACCTAAAATAATCGATAGGAATGGAATGAGGAGCTGGTTTAAACTTAATTTTTTCATTCTGTTTCGTCCCCTCTCTGACCGCCGGCCATCAAGAAGCCAAGTTCTTGTTCAGTCGTCTCTTTCGGATCACGAATCCCCACGATTTTCCCTTCGTAAAGAACTGCAATACGGTCGGATACGTGTAAAATTTCATCAAGTTCGAATGAGATGAGCAAGACGGCGCGTCCTTTTTCACGCTCTTTAATGAGCTGTTCATGAATAAATTCAATCGCACCGACGTCAAGACCACGTGTCGGTTGTGCAGCGATGAGTAAATCTGGTGAACGGTCGACTTCCCGGGCGATGATTGCCTTCTGCTGGTTCCCTCCCGAGAGCGCACGCGCCGGCACATCGATAGATGGAGTTCGGACGTCAAACTTCTCAATTAACGTCTTCGCCTTCTCTGCAACAGCTTTGTAATTCATTAGCCCTCGCTTAGAGAAAGGTTCTTTGTAATACGTTTGTAAAACCATGTTGTCCCGAATCGAGTAGTCGAGGACGAGTCCGTGTTTATGACGGTCTTGCGGAATATGTCCGATGCCGGATTCTGTCATCTTACGCGGTGTTTGACCAGTCACATCTTTCCCATTGAGCTGAACTTTTCCTGATTCCGGTTTTTTAAGACCCGTAATCGCTTCAATTAACTCGGTTTGACCGTTACCATCGATTCCAGCAATTCCGAGCACTTCCCCAGCCCGAATTTGTAAGTCTAATCCTTCAACGACCTTCAATCCACGGCTGTCTTTAACGACGAGCCCTTGAACATCGAGAACAACTTGTTGCGGTTCTGCTTTTGAATACTCAGCAGCGAAGTTGACTTCACGCCCGACCATCATTTCAGCCAGACTATCTTCATTAACCGTTTCATCCACTTCAACCGTTCCAATGTAGCGACCACGACGAATGACCGTACAACGGTCCGCCACTTGCATGATTTCCTTCAGCTTGTGCGTAATCAAGATGATCGACTTACCTTCAGCAATCAAACGTTTCATAATTTGGATAAGTTCTTGAATCTCTTGCGGCGTCAACACTGCCGTCGGTTCGTCGAAAATCAAAATATCCGCTCCACGATAGAGCGTTTTCAAGATTTCTACTCGTTGCTGCATACCGACCGAAATATCTTCAATCTTCGCATCTGGATCAATTTTAAGTCCGTACTGTTCTGAAATATCCATTACCTTTTGACGAGCTGACGCGCGATCGATTGTCACACCGCTCTTCGGCTCAAGTCCAAGGATGATGTTCTCCGTGACGGTAAACTTTTCAACCAACATAAAGTGTTGGTGGACCATCCCGATCCCAAGATCATTGGCGATGTTCGGATTCTCAATATCAACTTTCTTCCCGTGTACGCGAATCTCTCCACCTTCAGGCTGATATAGACCAAATAACACGTTCATGAGCGTCGACTTCCCGGCCCCGTTTTCTCCTAGAAGCGCATGGATTTCTCCTTTACGCAATTGGAGCGTGATATTATCGTTCGCAACGAACGTACCGAACTCTTTGCGAATATTTAGCATTTCAATTACATATTCCAAGGAAGTTCACCCCTAACTTTAAGTAAAGGGAGACCACATGGGTCCCCCCTATACTCAAATGAATTATTTTACTGTTTTCATGAACTCTTCGAACTCAGCGTCAGTTGCTGGTGCAACTACCTCGCCGTCGATGATTTGTTGACGATACTCGTCAACTTTCGTAAGAACGTCAGCAGCAACGTTTTCTTCAGAAGTTGGCGCGATTCCTACACCTTCGTCTTTAAGAGAGAACTCAACGATTTCACCAGCTGGGAACTCCCCGTCCATTGCCATTTTCGAAACTTTAAGTGTAGCTGTATCTACACGTTTAACCATTGATGTAAGTGTGACGTTTTCTGGAAGTCCTTCTTCATACTGGTCACGGTCAACCCCGATAACCCAAACATCTTCGCCGTTCTTCTTACGGTTTTTCGCTTCTGTGAATACCCCTACACCCGTACCACCAGCTGCGTGATAAATGATGTCAGAACCAGAACCGTACATACCTGAAGCGATTGCTGTTCCTTTTTCAGCTGAGTTGAAGTCTTCAGCATATTTCACATCGATTGTCGCATCAGGGTTTACAGCCATTACACCAGCTTTAAATCCATTTTCAAACTTCTTGATCAAATCTGACTCTACCCCACCGATAAATCCAACTTTGTCAGTTGTAGTCGTAAGACCAGCAACAACACCTACGAGGAACGAACCTTCTTGTTCTTTAAAAGTGATTGAAGCAACGTTCGGAGCATCAACAACCATATCGACGATTGCAAAGTTGTTGTCAGGGAATTGTTCTGCAACTTTACCAATATCTTCTGCCATCAAGAAGCCGATTCCATAGATCAAGTTAAAGTTATCACGTGCCAATTGCTGTAAGTTCGGCTGATAGTCTGCTTGTTTTGCTGACTGAAGATATTTATATCCTTCGTTTTCAGTCAAGTCGTTTTCTTCACCGAATTTTTTCAACCCTTCCCATGCAGATTGGTTGAACGATTTGTCATCTACACCGCCGGTATCAGTAACCATCGCTACTTTGAAGTCGCTACCTTCTCCGCCTTCACCGTTTGTAGATGAGCCACCTTTGTTGTCATCGCCACCGCAAGCCGCGAGTACTGTAGAGAGTGTGAGTCCTGCTGCTAAAGCTGAGAGAATCGTTTTCTTTTTGTTCATCATCGTCGTGTTTCCCCTTTCGGTTCATAACAAATTTTGTTGTCATGTCATCAGTAGTCTTTACACCGGTATAAGAAAGCGCTTTCACGCTATTCCCCAAAAATAACCCTTTCCGTCAAAAAAATTGGTCGTTTTACACTCGTTTACGTACGACATGGAAATCGAATCGATCTGCTCGGAAAAAGTTGGCCGAATCGAGCAATGGTAAATCACTCTCATCGTAATGCAATTGCTTTAAAGCGAGTAACGGTTGGTCCGTCTGAAGTTGTGACGATATGTCAGAGCTGACGCTCGGCTCAATATGCGTAATCGCATACGCGACTCGACGTCCTACCTCTTTTTCAAGAGCATCAAACAATGACTTCCCTTCAGTCAATGTTTCAGGATTTGAGACGAGATGGGCCGGCACTTTATCGACACAATATACGACCGGTGTGTCATCCGCATATCGAATTCGAACAATTCGATAAATCGGTGAGTTCGGCTCAATCTTGAGACGATCGGCTTCTCTCTCTGTTGCCAACACCTTCTCGGCCACCAATACTTTCGTTCCTGGTGTCATCTTCGCACGCGTAATCATATCAGTGACACTGAATAACTCTTCAATTCCTGATGTAAACGGCGGCTTGGAACTGATAAATGTCCCTACCCCATGCTTTCGCACCACGAATTTCTCATCTTCGAGAATTCGGAGCGCCTCACGAAGTGTTGCTCGACTGACTCCAAGTTGTTTCGAAAGTTCGAATTCCGAAGGTAACTTTTCGCCTTCCCGATAGACACCAGCGTCGATATCTTGCTTAATTTTTTCAATTACTCGAAGATAGAGCAATCGATGATCGAGCTTAATCGACATTGGCCTCACCACCTTTAATTTACTTACCAGTGCTCAGACATCTGACGTATGAATGTCCTTGCCAATATTAAGTATAGGGATTCGAGAATTAGAACGCAATAGTTTTTGTTCGGAATCAGGGAAATATTTTTTTTAATCGTGTTGAACCGTACCACTGAGTCCATTTTACTCTTTTCTTTCATGTTTGAAAAAACTTTGTAAAATGAAAACGTTATTAAAATATGTAAGCGCTTCAAGGTTTTTTTAAAGTATGCATTATTAAATAATATAGGTCATATGTGCTATATTACATTTCTATTATAACGAACTTCTTTAATTATCGCTAATATTTCCGTATTCTATGTATACCATTAAAAAACGAACGATTATATATTAGTATATATAATCGTTCGTTTTTATTATTCTTCTCGTTCTTGAATGAACACTTTTCGAGGTTTCGAACCTTCTGACGGCCCCACGTAACCGGCTTCTTCAAGCGAATCGATCAATCGGGCAGCCCGATTATACCCGATTCGAAATCTTCGCTGAATCATCGATGTCGATGCCGTTTCCTGAGTGACAATGAATTGAACGACTTCTCCGAACAATGAATCATCCGAGTCGATTGTCGTCACTTCTTCCTCTTTCGGCATCATCGCTTCCACATACTGCGCTCGTTGCTGTGCGATGACATGATTGACGACCATCTCGACTTCTTGGTCGGAGACGAACGCTCCCTGAATACGGACAGGTTTGTTCATACCGTTCGCAAGCATCAGCATATCCCCACGTCCGAGCAATTTCTCTGCTCCCCCTCCGTCAAGAATAGTTCGCGAATCGGTTTGAGAAGAGACCGCAAATGCAATCCGTGATGGGATATTCGCCTTGATGACCCCAGTGATTACGTCAACCGATGGGCGCTGAGTAGCGAGAACCATATGAATACCTGCAGCCCTAGCCATTTGCGCAAGTCGCATAATCGCATCTTCGACATCATTTGATGCGACCATCATCAGGTCTGCTAGTTCATCGACGATAACGACGATGAACGGTAGACGTTTCGCATCTTCATCGTCTGATTGATTGACGAGTTCATTATACCCTTCAATGTTGCGTACCCCGTATCGACTGAATAGTTCATAACGTCGTTCCATCTCGGCAACTACCTGTTTTAGTGCCTGAGCGGCTTTCTTCGGGTCTGTGACAACCGGAGTCAATAAGTGAGGAACACCGTTATATACATTCAATTCGACCATTTTCGGGTCAATCATCATGAGTCGGACCTCATCAGGTCGAGAACGCATCAACAAGGATACGATCATGCCGTTGATACAAACTGATTTTCCTGAACCTGTTGATCCCGCGACGAGCAAATGCGGCATTTTGTTAAGTGAGATTCCGACGGTCTCCCCACTGATACTACGACCAAGAGCGACGAGCAATTTTGAATCGTCTTGTTTGATTGGATCTGCTTCAAGCACTTCTCGTAAGCACACCGGAGCGACTTCCTGGTTCGGTACTTCAATACCGATGGCCGCCTTCCCTGGGATCGGTGCCTCAATTCGGATATCTTTAGCAGCAAGTGCAAGTGCTAAATCATCACTTAACGAGGTGATTCGACTTACTTTCACACCAATATCTGGTTGTAACTCATATTTCGTAACGGTTGGTCCGAGATGAATCTTTAACACTTTGACTCCGACACCAAATGACTTTAGTGTTTTCACGAGTTTTGCCGCATTCTCTTTCAAGCGCGCATTTTCTCCCGATAAATCAGTGATTACCGGCTCCTTTAAGTTTGAAAAAGGAGGGAGTTCATAAGTATCTGAGACATCTTGAGCTGCAGTCATCATCATCTCTTCTGTCGTGCTGGATGCATCAGTTTCCGTAGATTGGGGTGTTTCCATTTCAGCATCTTTCTTTTCTGCCACAACTTTCTCGCTAAACCCAACAATCGGGATGTCATTCATCGTGACCGTGTCTGACTCTGATTCAGATGCTAACTCTCTTTCCGTATGTAACACCTTTTGATTTTGTTGTGCAGTACGTGTTCGATTCGAAGCTTGCTTCTTCTCAGTTTTTGGTCGTGCTTGCCATTCTTTCTTCACAGCTACAACGGATTCACTCATTCGATGGTACAGCTTGCCCCAAACTGTCGGCACATACAGAGATACTCCGACAACGAAGAACACGACGCCTAAAAAGACGAGACCAAAATCAGAAAACAAATATTGATTTAAATCATATAAAGCACCATTGACTCTACCACGCTCTTCTCCCCACAATAAGTCACCGAACAACAAGAGTGAGACGGTCATATTGAGTAAACCTGCTCGTTCCATCAGTCTCATTGAATTGAGCACGACCCATAAGATGACGGCTACCATCAAATAAGTAAGCGCACCCCAACCACCAAAAATATATTCGGACAGCTCGGACAACTGTTGTCCAATCCAGCCTAAATTAAAGAAGGCAAATACGAATGCAACGATGGAAAGAACAATAATTCCCCATCCGTATGTACGTGGCGCAATCGGATGTTTTTTTCGTTTTCTCGTATTTCGTGGCGCAGGTCGTTTACGCTTCACGGGAGTCTTTCTTGTTTTTTGTGCCACTATAGTCCCTCCTAAAAAAAGAAGGCAAAAGTCGGATGACTTTTGCCTCACTCACATTCCATTAAATCTCCATGATGATCGGCAAGATCATCGGACGACGTTTCGTCTGTTCAAACAAGAAGACGCTTAGTCGCTCGCGGATATTTGATTTCAATTCGGTCCAGTCACTGCCAGCTTGCAGACTCTTTTCAATCTGTTTCGTGACAATACGGTTTGCCTCTGAAATCATCTCTTCCGACTCTCGCATATACACGAATCCACGTGAGATGAGTTCAGGTCCTGAAATCAATTTCTTCTGTTTTCGATTCAATGTGACGACACAAAGGACAACTCCATCTTGTGACAATAATCGACGATCACGAAGAACGATGTTTCCGACATCGCCGACGCCGATTCCGTCAATCAAGACATTACCAGCAGGAACTTTTCGGCTCATCCGGGCTTTTCGACCTGTAAACTCAACGACATCACCTTTTTCAACGATGAAGATATTGTTTGATTTTACGCCTACTTGTTCAGCAAGTTTTGAGTGCGCCATTTGCATACGATATTCACCGTGAATCGGTAAGAAGTATTTCGGTTTGACGAGGTTGAGCATCAACTTCAACTCTTCTGCCGAACCGTGCCCTGATACGTGAACTTTACGTTGGTTGTAAATGACGTTCGCACCAGAGCGGAATAATAAATCAATCGTCTTCGAAACTGACTTCTCATTCCCGGGAATCGGAGTAGCGGCAATGACAACCGTATCGTTCAAACGAATGTTGACTTGTTTGTGCGCATTACGTGCCATACGAGTCAATGCTGCCATTGGCTCTCCTTGAGATCCCGTTGTTAAAATGACGACTTTATTATCCGGCAGTCGATTCACTTGCGACAATTCGACGAGTGTCTTCGCCTTGAAACGAAGGTAGTTTAATTTTTGAGCAACTTCGACGATATTGACCATACTACGACCTACAACCGCCACTTTACGGTCATTTGCTTCCGCTGCCGCGAATACTTGTTGCAAGCGATGGACGTTCGATGCGAACGATGCCACGATGACACGGCCTTCGGCTTGATAGATGACGTCGTTCAATTCAGCACCGACGAGCGATTCAGAACCAGTTTGTCCCGGTCGCTCTGCATTTGTCGAATCTGAAAGTAGAGCGAGAACCCCACGTTGTCCAATCGCCGCTAACTTGTTAAAGTCGGATTGCTTACCGTCGACCGGTGTATAATCAAACTTAAAATCTCCGGTATGGACGATTGCACCTTGAGATGTTTGAATACAAACACCGACACAGTCGGGAATCGAGTGATTGACGCGGAAGAATGTGATGAAATGATCAGCGATAGTCAATTTCGTTTTGGCGTCAATCATGCGAAGGTCGACTTCTTTTAACAAACCAGCCTCTTTTAATTTCAATTCAATCAACCCAAGAGTTAATTTCGTTCCGTATACCGGAACGTGCTTCAAATCGCGTAGCACGTAGCTGAGTCCACCGATATGGTCTTCGTGACCGTGTGTGATGAAAATTGCTCGTACGCGATCTTTGTTTTCTTTTAAATAGGTGATGTCTGGGATGACAATGTCAATCCCAAGCATCTCATCGCCTGGAAACATGAGTCCGGCATCGATGACGAAGATGTCGTCGTCTAGCTCCACGACGTACATGTTCTTCCCGATTTCGCCTACGCCTCCAAGCGCAAAGACGCTAATATTCTCTGTCTTCTTTTTAGACACTAACAAAAACCTCCTAATTGATTCATATTCTGTTTCGTCCCCTTATCGCTACTGAATATTGTAGCGGAAAACGGCTTCATTGCCAACATTTCCGTTCAATCTAATAGAGGCTTTAGTGCATCGGCAATCGGTACAACCGCTTCTTTGTCAGGTCGTTTCCCTGCGATAAGTTGTCGGATTGACAAGCCAAAGTCCATTTGGAGGTGAGGATAGTCCGGAAATGAGTTCCAGTCACCGCCCCATTCGAAGCCAAGCGCCTTCCCTAATTCCCCGAGTTCTTGCCAATCCGGTACATCATTTCGATTGCGGTCAGTGTTCAAATCATAGTCCGCCTTGTTGTTATGGATAATGACGAAATCAATCGCAAGTCCATAGTTATGATAACTTTGACCCGCTTTGGCATTCGTCACAACTTGTCCTGGTTCAGACCGACCTTGTGCATACAAAGTATTTTGTTCCTTCGCCGAGCGATATCCTGATGTGAGTCGTACTTCAAGGTCTAGACAAGATTGTGCTAATCGTATGAACGAGACTCCTCGATTCACGACTTGTGGATGTAAACGATCAAATTCAATCTTTGTCCTCGCTAACACGGCGTCCTCCGCCTCTTTGTTCCGCACACACATATCCGCCTCAAACGTAGGTTCGTCCACCCATGGTACCGGTTCAGGTTGCATATAAAAATAAGCTAGCGTAATTCCAATCAAGAAGGCGACCATCGCAAGTGATAACACACCTGTCCATCTCATCTTCTTAACCGTTTACGTAATCCTTTAAGGATTGGCAAACCTTTTTCGAGTGCCATATAGAAAGGACGATTTAAGACGAGATCAAATTCCCCGACCTTCTCAATCATGTCACTTCCCCATCCAGACTTGAAGGCATATAGACCTGCATATTCATCATTTGGGTCAGTACTTCCCGATACCCCACCGAAGTCATATCGCTCTGCACCGCTCTCCTTAGCTGCCTTCATCATTGTCCACTGCATCAAGTGGTTTGGCATGAATTCACGGAATTCATTGGATGAGGCACCGTATAAGTAATACGAGCGACGTCCTGCAAGTGTCAATAACCCACCCGACAAGACGATTCCATTCGGATATGTCTGGTCTAGTTCAACGAGCTCAGGTAACGCTTGTTCGGCTTTTTGAATTTGCGCTTCTGTCTGCTCTTTGCGATTAAGAAGGCTCGTTCGTTTCTTTTCGAGCGTCTCCTTCTCTAACCCCCGTTCGATTTTACTCAACTCTTTTTTCGCTTTTTCGAGTGTTGCTTGTTGCTGTTCAAGCGCAATTTTCGGCTCAAGTTTGGTTAAAAATAGACGGGCATCATTCGGTTGGAGACAATCATATAGGTTTTCAAAATAATCGAGACCTCGAGTGGCGAAACCATCACGCTCTCCTGTCACTTTCATCAGATTAGCGAACGTCTTGAGTCCATCACGATCGACTTCTGTACAGACAATGCCTTTCTTTTCAGCTAACCGAACATTATATCTGAACTTGTGGTGGAATTTCGCAAAAATATCTTTCTCGCTTGGACGTAAATCTGTTTCCATCGTGAAACGGGGCTGTGCGTAGTCAAATCCGCCACCATAGCCTTTATGTTTAAATCCAATCGCATCCATTTCCGTCAATAGACCAGGCATCTCGTCACGATCAATATTTGGGTCAATTTTAATCACGATGGCTTTATGTGCCGTCGCAACACGTTTTGCTTCATTCACAAGTGCTTGAAGAGATGCCAAGTCGTCATAGTCCACGACAAAACCACGAGGTGCATAACATAAAGTAAATGGTAATTTTGGAACACGTTTAAATAAAAGAAGTGCGGCACCGGTCGTCGCTCCATCACGCGCTACAGCGATGCGCTCTGATGTCCATCCATTTTGGCGCTTCACATCTCCCCAACTCGACAGTTGCAATAAATCACCACGGTCATGCGTTTTGACGAAGTCGTCATGTTCTTTTTCTGTCAACGTAATTGATTGTACTGCCATAAATCACGATTCCTCCGTATTCAAAATGGTTGCTCGGACAATCGCCTCTTCATCGAGCGGCAACTTTTCATTTCCGATAATCTGATACTTTTCATGCCCTTTTCCTGCTAATACGATGATATTATCCGCTTTGGCTAAACTTGCCGCATAACGAACTGCCTCTTCACGATCACCAATCTCGACATAACTGTCATGAGTCATTCCAGCCGCGATGCCGTTCGTGATGGATTCGTAAGCTTCGAAGCGTGGATCATCTGTCGTGATGATGACGGTTCCAGCGTAGGTCGATGCCATCTCACCCATCGCCGGGCGTTTCGTGACATCACGATTTCCACCGGTCCCAATTAAAAAGACAATCTTCTCTTTTGGTACGCCAACAAGGGACTTCAAACACTGTTCGATTCCATCTGGTGTATGCGCATAGTCTGCGTATACATTATAACCCGGGACGTCTAGGCGTTGCATTCGTCCTTTGGCAGGATGAATCGTTTCAAGTGCTTCAGCGATTCTCTCAAGCGAATATCCGGCAGCGAGAAGACAACCTGTCGCAAGCAACAGATTGTATACGTTGAACCGACCGATAAACTGTACGGTCACCGGGAGACGTATGCCTTGGTAGTTCAACACAAAACTCGTCTGAGAGAGCGTCTGTTCAATGTCCGATGCCATCAAGTCCGCTAGCGTATCGATTCCATATGTCAATACTTTAGCACCGGTCATCGTTTCGTAGAGCGCACTTTGGGCATCGTCTGCGTTCAAGACGGCTACTTTTCCCCGTGAAGCCATTTGACCGAGTTGTGCGAAAAGCAATCCTTTCGCACGCGCATAGTTTTCGAACGTACCATGAAAATCCAAGTGGTCATGCGTCAAATTTGTGAATCCTACGATGTCAAAATCCGTTCCGATGACACGACCGAGCTCAAGGCCGTGTGATGATACTTCCATCATGACATCAGTCACGCCTTCGTCACGCATTTGTGCAAGCAACTGTTGAAGCTCTGAACTTTGAGGCGTTGTATTTTTACTTGGAACAATGTTGTCATTAATACGTACTTCGACAGTTCCAATCAATCCGGTCGAGTGCCCAAGGACGTCAAGAACATCACGTAAGATCGTCGTCGTCGTTGTTTTCCCATTAGTTCCCGTAATCCCGAACAGTCGCATCTGTTCAGAGGGATACTGATAAAAAGCTGAAGCCAGTAGTCCGACTGAACGTGAGCTATCACGTACAATTAAGTTTGGAACCGTTAGCTCGAGTGGGCGTTCACTGACAACCGCTACCGCTCCTCGTTTCACCGCTTGCGCCGCGTATTCATGGCCATCGACCGTATAACCTTTGATGGCGACAAACAACGTTCCCGGAACCACTTCTCGCGAATCGGTCGTCACATGCGTCACTATGATGCCTTCAAGATTTGGTTGATTAATTAGTTGTATCGTCTTCACTAAATCCGTTAAGTTCAAGTCTTTCCCTTCTTTCACCTGTATCCTATCCACACTAAAGAATACCTCTTAATCAGTGTAGAGAACTTACAATTCGGTTTCAAGTCACCCTTCGTTTGGGAGGACATATGATTTCGCTGGTTGCTGTTGAAGCACTTCACGAATCAATGCATTGACCTCTTCGCCTTCGATGCGTTCCACTTTTTGAATCACGTGTTCAATCGGTTCAACTTCGTCAAGTAAGAGCAAGTTTCGTCCATTGCGATTCATACGTGCGCTCGAGCTTTCGTTTCCAAGCACGAGAGAACCTTTCAATTGCCGCTTACCTTTATCCACCTCTTCATCCGTCAATCCTTCTTCGACGAGTCGGGTTAACTCTCTTTCGAGAATGACTTCGACTTGCTTTAACGTATCGGATGATGTTCCGACATAGATGGTAAAGGTGCCATGATCAGCGAATGTCGTGTAGTAAGAGTAGATTGAATAGGCCAAGCCTTCCTCTTCACGAATCGACTGAAACAGTCTCGAGGACATCGTCGCGCCGATTGCGTTATTCATCAGTGCCAAGTGTGGTAACCGTTCATCCGTCGCTGAAATTGCTCCATAGTTCCAACATAGGTGCGCCTGTTCTGTTTCCTTCTGTTTTGTCACGGTATCATGGAATAGCTCCGGTTGATTGAGTTGTTTCGAAGATTCCCTAGAAGGGATGTTGGCAAACCTACCCTTCACGGCATCAATCAACTCATTGGATATATTCCCTGCAATCGAGACGACAATTTCTTCTGCTGTATAGCGTTCTTGCAAATAGTCAACGAGTTGGTCTCGTGTCAATCGATTGACACTCTCCTCCGTTCCAAGAATTGGTTGGGCGAGTAGGTCATCCCGATATGCCGCGATAGCCAGTAATTCGTGCACGAGATCTTCTGGCGTGTCTTCGTACATTTTAATTTCTTCCACGACGACACGTTTTTCTTTTTCGAGTTCGTTTTCGTCAAGCACCGACTCGAACAACATATCCGTCAACACATCAAGTGCCATGACCGCATGTTCATCGAGCGTCTTCACATAGAAACACGTATGGTCTTTCGAGGTGAAGGCGTTGACACTTCCACCAAGTTCATCGAAAAAAGAAGCAATCTCTTTTGCGTTTTTCGTTTTCGTTCCTTTGAACAACATATGCTCAATCAAATGGCTGATGCCGATATTTTCAAACGATTCCGTGCGTGTCCCGGCTTTAATAAACACACCGGTTGAAGTGCTGTGCGAACCCTCGATTGGTTCGATGATGATGCGTACACCGTTCTCTAGTGTCATCCATTCCATGTTCTCACTCCTATGAAAAAGGCCATCGCACCAAGACGATGGCCAGAATAATTAATTTGTCGAGCGCGGTGGACGACGGTCCCCGTCACGACGTGGCGGACGGCCTTCGCGAGGCGGACGGCTTTCACGTGCAGCCTTCCGTTTCGCTTCGTAAGCCTCACGCTCTTCAGGAGACAATCCTTCTAAGATGAGCGCTTTATGTGATGCGTTGACACGACCTTTATCATCGATTTCTGTGACTTTGACTTGAATCGTATCACCGAGTTTCACCACATCCTCGACGTTCGCAACACGCTCAAGGCTGAACTCTGAAACGTGTACGAGTGCATCTTTTCCTTTGAAGAGCTCGACGAATGCGCCAAACTTCTCGATGCGGCGAACCGTTGCGTCGAATACTTCCCCAACGACGACTTCGCGAACGATATCCCCAATCAATGACATGGCAAGATCGATCCCTTCCTGGTCGGTCGAGGCGATGAATACTGTACCATCTTGTTCAATGTCAATTTTGACACCAGTTTGATCGATGATGCTGTTGATCATTTTACCACCCGGTCCAATGACATCGCGGATTTTATCCGGATTGATTGTCATCGTCACAATCTTCGGTGCATATTTCGATAGTTGCGTACGTGGTGCATCTAACGTTTCAAGCATATGATCAAGAATGTGTAGACGACCAGCACGTGCCTGCTCAAGGGCTTCCTCTAAGATTTCGCGCGTGATTCCCGCAATCTTAATGTCCATTTGAAGAGCCGTGATTCCGTCTTTCGTTCCAGCAACTTTGAAGTCCATATCGCCGAGGTGATCTTCAAGTCCTTGAATATCTGTCAAGACCGTGTAGTGTTCACCTTCCATGATGAGACCCATGGCGATTCCAGCGACCGGCGCTTTGATCGGCACACCTGCATCCATCAAAGCGAGCGTCGATCCACAGATTGACGCCTGTGAACTCGAGCCATTTGATTCGAGTACTTCCGAAACGAGACGAATCGTGTACGGGAAGTCTGCTTCTTTCGGAATAATCGGCAGAAGTGCTCGTTCACCGAGTGCCCCGTGACCAATTTCACGACGACCTGGTGCGCGGACCGGACGTGCTTCTCCGACTGAGAACGGCGGGAAGTTATAGTGGTGCATAAAGCGCTTATTCTCTTCCAAACCGATTCCGTCGATGATTTGTGCGTCACCAATCACGCCAAGCGTTGCCACCGACATGACTTGCGTTTGACCGCGTGTGAAGAGACCCACACCATGTGCACGTGGCAATAAGCCAGTTTCTGATGCGAGCGGGCGGATGACTTCCGGGCGACGACCGTCCGGACGAACTTTGTCGACCGTAATCAAACGGCGGACTTCGTCTTTAACGAATTTGTTCAAAATGCCAGACACTTCTTTCAACTTGGCTGGTTCATCGGCGAGCGTCTCTCCATAGGCAGCTACGTATTTAGCGATCACTTCATTGATTGCTTCGTCACGTGCATGTTTTTCTTCGACTTGGACCGCGGCGTTGATTTCTGGACG
Organism: Exiguobacterium sp. s101; assembly: GCF_018617835.1. Classification (NCBI taxonomy): domain Bacteria; kingdom Bacillati; phylum Bacillota; class Bacilli; order Caryophanales; genus Exiguobacterium; species Exiguobacterium sp. s101. The sequence goes on from NZ_JACSKX010000001.1 coordinate 158,595, forward strand.
AGCCGCCTCGAGTTCTTCTGTTAAGGCGTCATCAAATTTCGATACCGTGTATTCGAACTTCGGTTTCCCAACAGCCTCTACGATCTCTGATTGGAACGCAACTAGTTTCTTGATTTCTTCATGACCGAACAGAATTGACTCGAGCATGACGTCTTCCGGTACTTCGTTCGCGCCTGCTTCAACCATGTTGATCGCATCTGCCGTTCCGGCGACTTGGAGTTCGAGGTCCGTCTGTTCGAGCTGAGCTGTCGTCGGGTTAACGACGAACTCACCGTCAACACGTCCGACCGTCGCTCCAGCAATCGGGCCATCGAACGGGATGTCTGAAATCGAGAGTGCGATCGACGTACCGAGCATTCCCGCCATTTCAGCTGAACAATCCGGGTCGTTCGACATGACATAAATCATGACTTGAATATCATGACGGAATCCATCTGGGAAGAGTGGACGAATTGGACGATCGATGAGACGCGATGTCAAAATCGCGTTTTCACCTGGACGACCTTCACGGCGGAGGAATCCACCTGGAATTTTACCGACCGAGTAAAGTTTCTCCTCATAGTTGACCGTCAATGGGAAAAAGTCTAAATCTTTTGGTGCTTTTGAAGCTGTTACTGTCGCAAGGACGACCGTGTCACCATAGCGAACGAGCGCTGAGCCGTTTGCTTGCTTCGCAAGTTGACCGACCTCTACAGACAATGGGCGTCCGCCCCATTCTGTAGAGAATACTTGTTTCGTACCTAACATGTACATTCTCCTCTCAAACCTTATCTAGTTTATTATGTAACTCATTCCTACGAATGTCTAATCATTTTCTTTAAAAAGAAGAAACGGACTAGGACGTTGTCCCAGCCCGTTGAACAGTCTCGATCGATTAACGACGGAGACCGAGGCGTTGAATCAATTCACGGTAGCGCGTAACGTCCTTGTTACGAAGGTACGTAAGCAAGTTACGACGACGTCCAACCATTTTCAAGAGACCGCGACGTGAGTGGTGGTCTTTCTTGTGTGTACGAAGGTGGTCGTTCAATGTGTTGATTTGTTCAGTCAACACTGCCACTTGTACTTCCGGTGAACCAGTGTCACCTTGTTTTGTCGCGAAATCCGCGATAATTTCGTTTTTACGTTCTTTTGAGAGTGCCATTGCCTCTCCACCTCCATTTAATAAAAAATTGCCGCGTTGCCGAGCCGGCGTTGGTGAATCGTCCAGCCAAGCGAAACGGTGTACTTTGCGTACTTGACAAGGATAGCGTACCCGCCATATAAAGTCAAGATAGGATTGAACGGGCCGACACCTCATCTTGTTTGAGCTGTGCGACCAATGCATCCAAGCCATCAAACGCGCGTTCGTTACGAATAAATTGAATCCATTCGATTTCAATGACTTGCCCATATAAATCCTCTGAAAAATCAAACAGATGACTTTCGACGGAGACCGCTCCCGTCTCGTAAAACGTCGGGCGACGTCCAACATTTGTCATAGCATAGAACGTCCGACCATCTTGAAGCTTGACTCGTGTCGCATAAACACCTAGACGTGGCATGACATAAGAAGCATCCATCAAGACGTTCGCTGTTGGAAATCCAATTGTACGTCCTCTAGCATCTCCATGTATAACTTCACCACAGATGACATAGGGAGCACCAAGTAGTTCGTGGGCCGCTTCGACTTGCCCCTCTGCCAATAACTTACGGATTCGGGTTGAAGACACTTTTTCTCCATGCCTCGTCTGTTCTGTGACGACAGACGTTGTGAATTGATCACGCGCATGATAAGGCAGTGTCTCCATCGTCCCTTCTCCGAATTTGCCATACGAATAGTCAAATCCTGCCGTCACATGTACAGCCCCCGCGCCGATTAAATAGTCATCAACAAACTGTTGTGGAGAAAGTCCAGCCAATTCTTTAGTAAACGTTAAGACGAGACAACGTTCCACCCCGAGCGCTTCAATGCGTTTCAATTTTCGGGATAACGGCGTGATATAGCGCACTGCATCCGGTTTATTTGAGAGCACTTGCTTCGGATGTGGGTCGAACGTGACGACCGTCACCGGAAGGTTATGTTCAGCTGCCACACGTTTGGCATGTGAAATCACAGCTTGATGCCCTTTATGGACACCATCAAAAAAGCCGAGTACCATGACGGATGGATACGCGTCTGGTGTATCTGGATAAGTGAGATGTCTTGTTTCCATACTGTCAAAATTCCCCCTTAGTCGATGGCCAGCATGACCTCGACTGTAGCGTCTGTCGTTCCATCTTGTCTTCGATATAAAGCAAGAGGGATTCCTTCTTCATTATAGACAGTAAATAAATCAAATTCGAGCGAAATGCCGTTCAGTTTCCCACCGTTCCGAATATAATGTTCTCTATTCTTTGGAATTGTAATGGCCGGCCAACGCTTGATCACGTCCTCAAGCGGCACGACATGTGTCATTCGCTCCTCGACTGTGTCGAATGCTTGTAAGGCATCGAGCGATACCGCACCGCTTTCCTCGAACGACCCAGAGCTCGTGCGACGAAGTTCACTCATGTGGGCAGGGTAACCGAGCTTCTCCCCGATTTGTACAGCGAGCGTTCGAATATACGTCCCTTTCCCACAATCGATTTCCATTCGGAATCGGCACACACCGTCTTCAAACGTCAGCGCACTTGTGCGCTCCAAACGATGTATCTCGACCATGCGACGGGGACGTTCGACCGTTTGTCCTTTTCGCGCGTACTCATACAGTTTCTTCCCATTCACTTTGACCGCCGAGTAGTACGGTGGAACCTGTTCAATGGTCCCGATCAGTCGACTCATCACTTCATCGATTTGGTCTTCATCCAATTCGTTTTCTGCAATCAACTTCTGTTCAACGACCTCACCATGAGCGTCCTCAGTCATCGTCGCGGCCCCAATCGTCACTTCGGCCACATAACGTTTTCCTTCATCCGTCAAAAAACGGGAGAGTTTTGTCGCTCGTCCTAAACAGATGGGTAATACGCCCGTCACTTCCGGGTCAAGCGTACCCGTATGACCCACTTTTTTCGTATGAAACAATTTTCGTAATTTAAATACGCAGTCATGACTTGTCATGCCACGATCCTTATCGAGTACGAGCACTCCGTTCGGTTCCAATTTCATCCCTCCATATAAAAAAAGGGAGAACGACGTCTCCCCTTCTACTTATTGATCTTTGTTCAAATCACGAATCAATGAATCGATATGCGTACCATATGCGACTGATGAGTCGTATTCAAACGAGATTTCTGGTGTTTTCCGAAGACGGATGCGGTTCCCGATTTCGCGACGGATAAATCCTTTCGCTTTGTCGAGACCTGCTTGCGTTTCTGCTTTCACATCTTCCTCATCACCGAGCACCGTATAATAGACCGTTGCTTGCTGTAAGTCCCCCGTCACGTCAACGCTCGTGATTGTAGCGTTTTTAGTGCGCGGGTCACTGACTTCCCGTAACAAGACGTCTGTAATTTCTTTACGCATTTGCTCGGCGACACGTTGGGCACGAATATTCATACGTGATCCCTCCTCACATTATTTACGTTCGATTTCTTTCATGACGAACGCTTCGATGACATCCTCTACTTTGATGTCATCAAACTTCTCTACTTTAATCCCACACTCATACCCTGTCGCAACTTCTTTCACGTCATCTTTGTAGCGGCGAAGTGTATCGAGTTTACCTTCGTACACGACGATTCCGTTACGAATGACACGGACACCTGCGTCACGTGTGATTTTACCTTCTGTCACATAACAACCTGCAATCGTACCGACTTTCGATACTTTGAAGACATCACGGACTTCAACTTGACCAGTGATTTCTTCGATGAATTCTGGATCAAGCATACCTTTCATCGCGCTCTCAATTTCTTCAATCGCGTTGTAAATGATGCGGTGAAGACGCATTTCAACATTTTCCTGTTCAGCCATTGAACGGGCGTTTCCGTCAGGACGGACGTTGAATCCGATAATCACGGCGTTTGCCGCTGATGCGAGGATCACGTCACCTTCTGTGATTGCACCGACACCTTGGTGGACGATATTGACTTTGACACCTTCTACATCAATTTTGCGGAGTGACCCAGCCAATGCTTCTGCTGAACCTTGAACGTCCGCTTTGATGATCACGTTCAAATCTTTCACTTCACCTTCTTGAATGCGGTTGAACAAGTCATCAAGACTTACTTTCGCTGATTCACGGCGCTGTGACTCGAGGTAACGTTGGTAACGTTTCTCTCCGATTGCACGTGCTTTTTTCTCATCTTCAAAGACGATGAACTGGTCACCGGCTTGTGGAACATCGTTCAAACCTGTGATTTCAATCGGCGTTGATGGACCGACTTGTTTCACACGTCGGCCAATATCGTTGACCATTGCCCGTACTCGACCGAACGTGCTACCGACGACGATTGGATCTCCGATGCGAAGCGTACCGTGTTGAACGAGCAGTGTAGCGACCGGTCCGCGTCCTTTATCGAGTTTTGCTTCGATGACTGAACCACGAGCTGGCATTTCAGGTGTTGACTTGTACTCTTCAACTTCAGATACGAGGAGAATCATCTCGAGCAACTCGTCAATTCCTTCGCCTTTAATCGCAGAAATTGGAACGAAGATCGTTTCGCCACCCCACTCTTCGGGAATGAGACCGAACTCTGTCAATTCTTGTTTGACACGGTCAGGGTTTGCGCCTTCTTTATCCATTTTGTTCACCGCAACGATGATTGGAACGTTCGCCGCTTTCGCGTGTGAGATTGCTTCTTCTGTCTGTGGCATGACGCCATCGTCAGCAGCTACGACGATGATGGCGATATCTGTCACTTCCGCACCGCGGGCACGCATCGTTGTGAACGCCGCGTGACCTGGTGTATCAAGGAATGTGATTTTCTTATCGTTAACAGAAACCTGATACGCCCCGATATGTTGCGTGATTCCACCAGCTTCTCCTGCTACGACTTTCGTGTTGCGAATCGAGTCAAGAAGCGTTGTTTTCCCGTGGTCAACGTGACCCATGATTGTAACGACAGCCGGGCGCTCTTCAAGAGCATATTGCGAGAAGTCAACCTCAACTGTTTCAAAGTCTGTCTCATCTACGACAACTTCTTTTTCGACTTCATAACCGAACTCCGTTGCGAGTAACTCAATTGTCTCGTCATCGAGCGTTTGGTTAATCGTAGCCATCACACCAAGCCCCATCAATTTCATGATGATTTCGTTCGGCTTTTTGTTCATTTTTTCTGCAAGATCTGAAACGCTGAGTACATCTTCATATTTGATGACGTTACCCATCTCGGCCTCTTGCGCGAGTCGAGCCGCTTTCCGTTGGCTCGTCTTCGAGTTTGGATCGGCTTCTTGTGGGATGGCAGCTTTTACTGGCTTGCCTTTGCCTTTCCCTTTTCCACGTTTTTTATTGCGTGGGTCGTTGTAACGGTTTTGACCACCACGATTGTTTTGACCGCCACGGTTTTGTTGCCCCGCTTGAGGACGTGCTTTTGGAGCTTCTTTTTTCTCTTGCTTCGGTTCGTTCGAAGTTGAAGCCGGTTTTGATTCAGCTTGTTTCTCGGCACGATATTTCTCAGGATTGAACACTCGGTCTAACTGTTTTACCGTTTCCTCATCGAGGACGGCCATGTGATTTTTCACCGATTTGTTCAATTTTTCTAATTGAGTAATGACTTGTTTACTCGTTACATTCTGTTCTTTTGCAAATTCATAGACGCGTTTTCCCAAAGCATCCACCTCCATTAATAGTTAAGAGAGAAGTTGCTTAAGCTTGTTCGCAAATCCGGATTCCGTGACCGATACGACGACACGCATATCTTTACCAAGTGCAGCGCCGATTGTGTAGCGATCGCTCACTTCAATCAATGGCACTTGATAAGACGCACACTTGTCAGAGACTCGTTTTTTCGTCGAGTCCCCTGCATCTCCGGCTAGAATGACGAGCTTGGCACGGCCCGCTCGGACATCCTTCAATACAAACTCTTCTCCCATCGTTACTTTCCTCGCTCGAGCAGCAAGGCCTAACAATGATTCCCACTGACTCATGATTCGTCACCTGCGACAGTTTTCAACTGTTCATACAAGTCATCGTTCGTCTTTACTTTCAAGTGATGGTCGAGCGTCCGTTTTTTCTCTGCTTGACGAACAACATCGATATCTTTTGATAAGTAAGCCCCACGACCGTTCACTTTGCCCGTCTGATCGATGACTACGTCACCTTCAGGCGTTCGAACGACACGAATCAATTCTTTTTTCGGGAGCATTTCTTGTGTGACCACACACTTACGCAAAGGAAGTTTCTTTTGCTTCATGGTCATTCCTCTTCTTTCACCGCAGTCGTTTCAACTGTAGCATTTGATAAGTCTTGTTCAACTTCATTTTGAACAATTTCTGATTCGGATTCAACTTTTTCAGCGAACGTATCGAACAAGTCGAGTGCTTCCGCATCCGTTTCACTCTTAATGTCGATTTTCCATCCTGTCAATTTCGCAGCAAGGCGTGCGTTCTGCCCACGTTTCCCGATTGCGAGAGACAATTGATAATCTGGTACGACGACCGTTGTTGATTTCGCCGGTTCATTGACATATACGGCAACGACTTGAGCCGGGCTAAGTGCATTACGGACAAACTCTTTTGGGTCTTCAGACCAGCGAACGATATCAATTTTCTCACCGTTCAACTCATCGACAATCGTTTGGACACGCTGTCCTTTCGGTCCAACACACGCCCCGACCGGATCGACGATTTCCGAATGAACAGCGATTTTCGAACGGTCACCTGCTTCACGCGATACAGACATGACGTCGACTGTCCCGTTTGAAATCTCAGGCACTTCAAGTTCAAATAGACGGCGCAAAAGTCCAGGATGCGTACGTGATACTTGAATCGCTGCACCAGATCCTTTTGTCGTCGAATCAACTTTTGTAACGTATACTTTAATTCGGTCATGAATCTGGTATGACTCATTTGGCATCTGTTCATTCGGTGTAAGGACCGCTTCAATGTTGTTTTCTAAACCGATATACAAGTTGCGCGGGTCAAAACGTTCCACGATTCCAGTCATGATTTCGTCTTCTTTGTCCGCGAAGTGGTTGTAGATGCGTTCGCGTTCGGCTTCACGCATTTTTTGTGTAACCACTTGTTTTGCTGTCATCGCTGCGACACGTCCGAAATCACTTGGTGTGACTTCTTCTTTATGAAAATCACCAAGCTCATAGTTCGGATCGATTTCGTGTGCCTCTTCGAGTGAGAGCTGTTGATCTGGTTGTGTGAGTCGCTCTACGACTTCTAGTAGTGCGTAGACACGGATATCTCCCGTAACCTGGTCGAACTCGACTTTCACGTGCTCATTCGGATTCGCCACGTTGCGACGATATGCAGAAATGAGCGCTTGTTCGAGTGCTTCGATAATAATATTTTTGTCGATTCCTTTTTCTTTGGCTATCTGATCGATTGTAGTGAGTAATTGTGGACCCATCTTCTTCCCTCTCCTTAACTAAACGTGACCGCTAGGCGGGCTTGTGCAATTTTGTCTACCGGTAGCGATACCGCTTTTTTTCTTGTCTTGATGCGCGTCTCGATCACGACCGTTTCCCCATCATATGCCGTCAAAATTCCTTCAAACTCTTTGGCACCATCGATCGGAGCGAACGTTTTCATGTAGACGTTTTTGCCTACCGCACGTTCAAAATCGCTCGGCTTTTTCAGCGGACGCTCCGCACCAGGACTCGAGACATCAAGATAATAAGCCTGTTCAATCGGATCGGATTCGTTCAGTTTTTCCGAGAGTTGTTCATTGATATTGATGCAATCGTCTAAATCGACGCCCCCTGGTTTATCGATATAGACACGCAAGAACCAGTCAGGACCCTCTTTTACGAATTCCACATCGACCAATTCCATGTTTTCTCGTTCGACGATTGGCGACGCAATCGATTCAACGACTTCTGTTATTTTGGACACTCTCATCCCTCCTTCTGGCTTTTACATACAAGAAAGGAGTAGGGTTCCCTACTCCTTTCCGTCGTAGTATCCAACTTTGTTCGATACTAATATATCATATTTTCCCGATAATTCGCAACTTACACCCCAAAATCAAAGAATGAGAGTTGGTTCTCATCAGGCAAGCCTTCGAGACATTTCATCGTATCGAGTGTCTCAATGACCGTTTTTGACAGTTTCGCTCGTTTCCGTAAATCTTCTTTTGACAGGAACTGCCCTTCTTCCCTCACCTCGACAATCGCTTTCGCAGCATTCGTGCCAAGTCCGTCGACTGCATTAAACGGTGGGATCAGCGTATTGTCTTCAATCAAAAACTCGGTTGCACTCGATCGGTACAAGTCGATGTTTTGAAATTTCATTCCTCGCTCTAGCATCTCTAACGCGAGTTCGAGGACGGTATGAAGTCCTTTATCTTTCGCGGTCGCATCAAACCCTTTTTCACGAATATCCGACATCGCTTTCTTTACAGCTTGGGGACCTTTGATCATGGCGGACAAGTCAAAGTCCCCTGCTCGAACGGTAAAATATGTCGCATAGTAAAGGATCGGGTGATGCACTTTGAAGTAGGCGATTCGGACCGCCATCAACACGTACGCCGTCGCGTGCGCTTTAGGGAACATGTACTTGATTTTCTTACAAGACGAGATATACCATTCCGGCACATTATTCGCCCGCATCTCGGACTCCATCTCGTCCGTGAGTCCTTTCCCTTTACGGACAGACTCCATGATTTTAAATGCGAATGATGGTTCAAGACCCGCATAAATCAAGTAAACCATGATGTCGTCACGACATCCAATCACGTCTTTCAGTTCGCACGTGCCGTTGTAGATTAGCTCGTTTGCATTACCTATCCAAACGTCGGTTCCGTGGGACAGTCCCGAGATTTGAACGAGTTCTGAGAACGTTGACGGTTTCGTCTCTTCGAGCATTTGGCGCACGAACTTCGTCCCGAACTCTGGAATCCCGAGTGTTCCCGTTTTCGATTCGATTTGCTCCGGTGTAACACCGAGCACGTCCGGGGACGAGAAAATTTTCATGACGGTTGGGTCATCTGTCGGGATTGTCTTCGGATCGATGCCGGACAAATCTTGCAACATCCGGATGGCGGTCGGGTCATCGTGCCCGAGAATATCTAATTTGAGCAAGTTGTCGTGAATCGAGTGGAAGTCGAAGTGGGTTGTCTTCCATTCGGACGACTTATCATCGGCCGGATATTGAATTGGTGAAATTTCGGCGATGTCCATATAATCAGGTACGACGATAATCCCCCCCGGGTGCTGACCCGTCGTCCGTTTCACACCGGTGACACCAGACACAAGACGATCGACTTCGGCGTTACGGTAGATTTTATCGTTCTCAGTCGCATATCCTTTTACATACCCATAAGCCGTCTTATCCGCAATCGTTCCAATCGTTCCTGCACGATATACATATTCTTCTCCGAACAATACTTTCGTATAGGCGTGGGCATGCGGCTGATACTCACCTGAGAAATTCAAGTCAATATCCGGTACTTTGTCCCCTTTGAAACCAAGGAACGTCTCGAACGGGATGTCGTGCCCATCTTTTTTATACCATGTCCCACATTCCGGACATTCTTTGTCCGGTAAATCGTATCCTGAACCGACAGAACCGTCATTGAAGAAGTGAGAATGTTGACAGTTAGGACAGACGTAGTGTGGCGGTAACGGGTTGACTTCGGTGATTTCCGTCATCGTGGCGACGAGACTTGATCCGACCGACCCACGTGAACCGACCAAATATCCATCATCCAACGATTTTTTAACGAGTTTATGTGAAATCAAATAAATGACTGCAAATCCGTGTCCGATAATCGACTTCAATTCTTTCTCGAGACGTGCCTCAACGATTTCCGGTAGCTCGTCACCATAAATCGATCGAGCCATGTCATAACTCATGTTTCGAACCTCATCGTCCGCCCCTTCAATTTTTGGCGTGTACAGATCATCCGGAATAATCTGAATTGATTCGATTTGGTCGGCAATCACGTTCGGGTTTGTGATGATAATCTCACGCGCCAACTCATCTCCCAAAAATTTGAACTCTTCCATCATTTCTTTTGTCGTCCGGAAGTGGGCGTGCGGTAATTCTTTTCGTGTGTTAATGAAGTTTGCCCCACCTTGGGTACGAATTAAAATTTCCCGATATGATCGGTCCTGGCGATCTAAATAATGCACATTCCCTGTCGCACAAACCGGTAATCCAGCCTTATCAGCGACACGGATGATTCGTTTGATAATCTCACGGAGCTCCAATTCGTTTGCAACGATTTCTTTATCAATCAAGTGATGATAGAGCGCCGGCGGATGAATTTCGATAAAGTCATAAAACGACATCATCTTCTCGAGTTCATCGTCTGATTTGTTCAAGGCGGCATCAAAGATCTCACCGTTGTCACAAGCTGAGCCAATCAGTAACCCTTCTCGGCGTTTCACAAGTTCTGACCGCGGCATCCGTGCCATCCGATGTAAATAATCAATATGGGATAACGAAATGAGTTCATATAGATGACGGAGTCCAGGTTTTTTGTTCTTCGCATAGATGGTCGCATGGAATGGACGGATTTTCGACACGTCACTCCCGACTTTCGCATTTAATGAACGATGCGTCGTCATTTCGAACATCTGTTTGGCAAGGTCTAGTAACTTCAGCAATAAATATGCCGTCGCCTCCGCGTCATAGATGGCACGGTGATGCTGAGTCAATTCGATATCGAATCGTTTCGCAAGAGTGTTCAGCCGATGGTTCTTTAATGTCGGCATCAACATACGGGCTAGTTCAAGTGTATCGATGACCGGATAGTCGTCCGGCTCATGACCACCACTTCGAAGTGTCGCTTCAAGGAAACCCATATCGAATGAAGCATTGTGGGCAACGAGAATACTATCTCTAGACCAGTTGACGAACTGCTTTGTGATGACTTCCGGGTCAGGCTGTCCTTGAACCATATCATCGGTGATTCCAGTCAACTCAATTGTTGTCGCTGATAAGGGATGTTTCGGGTCAGCGAACGCCTCAAACCGGTCGATAATCTCTCCATCTTTGATTTTGACACCAGCGAGTTCGATGATTTTGTTATAGACAGCAGAAAGACCTGTCGTCTCGACGTCGAATACGACGTAAGTCGCATCGTCTAACGCTACATCGGTCGCATGATAAGCGACAGGGACACCATCGTTGACGACATTCGCCTCGACCCCGTATAACACTTTGATATCATTCTTTTTTCCAGCATAATACGCTTCTGGGAACGCCTGGACACCAGCATGATCCGTGATCGCGATTGCTCGATGACCCCATTGCGCTGCACGCGCGATAAGAGCAGACACATTTGTGACAGCATCCATTTGACTCATTTGTGTATGCGCATGAAGTTCTACACGTTTCTCGCCTTCCCACTCATCACGCGGCGGTTCGACTTTCACTTCCTGGAGTTGCGATGCCATCATACACAATTCACGCATGAAGGAGTCATCTTCGACCCGACCAGCCGTTTGAATCCACATCCCTTTTTTGACAGCACTGAGCATCCGGTCATCATCGTCATCGCGCGCAAATACTTTCACAATCAACGAATCGGTGTAGTCGGTCATTTTGAAAGTGAACAATTTCTTGCCACTCTTCAGCTCTTTCCGCTCCGCAGAGAAGACGAGACCACGAATCGCGACACGTCGTTCTTCTTCGATAATCGTCTTGATTGGTACAATCTCATCTTTGATGAGCGCACCCATCCGAATTTCCGTAATCGGTTCGTCGTTTGTTTCCGTCGCTTTGGCGAATTGGGCAGCAAGCGCCATTTTCGCTTGTTCGATATCTTCTTGAACGACCTGTTCGCGAAGGGCCTGACTTGCCTCGGCATCTTCTGAGAAATGGGCCTGACACGGTTTTTTCGTGAACCCATAGGCACTATAAAGCGCTTGGATTTCTTGGCAGAGTTCTTTGTCCACGTAACTGGCTTCAGGTGCGGAACGCACGGGAATCAATAGTTTATTCTGCTCAAAACGAGGAGATACAGAACCGAAATAACCGCGCATCGCACCAGACACTTGACTCAATTCACTGACGATTCTAGGCCAATAATCGATATAGTCTTGCTCGCTCCCACCTTTTGTCGTTGAGAATCGGGCGTACACTTCGTCCGCGAACGTCGCATACCGGTTTTCTAATCGACTCATAAACAACTGGTGCACCTCGTACGGTAAAACTGCTGGAAATGAAAAATAAAAAGTCCACGTACGTCGTTTTTTATTGACGACGAGTCGTGAGAGTTCTGCCTCGTCGAACAAGTCGTTTGACTCTGTTGTAATCCCAAGGTCACCTAACAATAATTGCATTTTTTGATTCGCTTCCACGGGTTCATCTTTCCCCCTTCATGCCAATTCGACAAATGAAGGTGACCGCTTCCGCTGTCACCTTCATCCATTAATGAGCCTCGCTAAACTTTGTAGCGATGACTTGTTCCAACTCATCGATTGATGTTTCAACCACTTCACCAGTCGCACGTACTTTCACTTCGACGATGCCTTCGGCCGCCTTTTTACCGACGTTTACACGAATTGGAAGTCCAATCAAGTCCGCATCCGCAAACTTGACGCCAGCTCGCTCTTTGCGATCATCAAACAAAACATCATACGTTTGACTAAGTTCATCATGTAGACGGTTTGCAAGTTCAAGTTGCGTCTCGTCTTTCGCGTTGATCGCAATTAAATGAAGATCAAACGGTGCAACGTTACGTGGCCAAACGATTCCACGGTCATCATGATGTTGTTCCACGATAGCTGAAAGTGTGCGTGACACCCCGATGCCGTAACAACCCATGATGAGTGGTTCGGCACGACCCTCTTCATTGAGGAATGTCGCACCCATCGCTTCTGAATATCGTGTTCCGAGTTTAAATACTTGGCCCACTTCAATTCCGCGTGCAAAACGAACCGGACCTGACTCGTCAGGCGCTAAGTCGCCCTCAACCACAAAACGTAAATCGTGATACGTCAACTCTGAGAGATCACGCTCTGCATTCACGCCTGTGAAGTGCGTATTCGCTTCGTTCGCTCCACATACAGCATTTACTAAATATTTAACCGCATAATCAGCGACCACTTTGACCGGAGCGTTAATCGGTCCGAGTGTACCTGGCGCACAGTTGAACAACGCAACGATTTTTGCTTCTTCTTCAAGTTGAATGTCTAGTCCACCGAGTGCGTTCTTCACTTTGACTTCGTTCGCTTCGTGGTCTCCACGAACAATCGCCATGACTGTCTCTCCGTCGACATTGAACAAGACGGACTTGATTGTCGTCTTCGAATCGATATTCAAGAATTTTGCCACGTCTTCAATCGTACGATTTTCTTCAGTATCCACCTTCTCAAGCGGACGAACTTCCGCCTGTTGCATCTCATAGCGGTCTAACGTTTCTGCCATCTCAATGTTCGCCGCATAGTTCGATGTGTCTGTATAGACGATTGTATCTTCACCGATAGCTGCAAGTGCTTGAAATTCATGCGTGTCTTTCCCACCGATTGCCCCAGAGTCCGCAACGACTGGACGGTATTTGAGGCCAGTGCGGTCGAAGATTCGTGAATACGCGTTATACATATTTGTATATTCTTCATTTAAACCTTCTTGTGTCGCGTGGAATGAATACGCGTCTTTCATCAAGAACTCGCGTCCGCGAAGCAAACCGAAGCGTGGCCGACGCTCATCACGATATTTTGTTTGAATTTGGTATAGGTTCATCGGAAGTTTCTTATAAGAATTGAGTTCATCGCGAACGATGGACGTAATCAATTCTTCATGTGTCGCTCCGAGTGCGAAGCGACGGTCATGACGGTCTGTCAATCGCATCAATTCAGGGCCATAAATGTCCCAGCGTCCCGTCTCCTCCCAAAGTTCTGATGGTTGAATGGCAGGCATCAATAGTTCTTGTGCACCTGCCCGGTTCATCTCTTCACGAATAATCGTTTGAATGTTGTGTAACACGCGATGTCCGAGTGGAAGATAAGAATAGATTCCAGCCGCATTTTGGCGAATGAAGCCTCCACGGACGAGAAGTTGATGGCTGACCGCTTCCGCGTCAGCCGGTACTTCTCTTAATGTAGGCATGAGCAATCTAGATTGTTTCATACAGTTCAACGTTTCCCTTCTCTACAAAAAAATTATTTAAAGAATGATTGAATGTCGTTCCAAGTGACAATTAACATTAGGAGCATCAATAGTGCGAACCCGATAAAGTGGACGAACCCTTCTTTTTTCGGATCAATCGGACGTCCTCTTACCGCTTCGAACAGGAGGAAAATCAATCGTCCCCCGTCTAACGCAGGAAGGGGAAGCAAGTTGAAGATGGCGAGGTTGACCGAAAGAAGCGCAGTCCAGTTCAGCAACATAATCAAACCGCTCGCCGCTACTTCATCTGTCATGCGTACGATTCCAACCGGACCTGCGAGTTGATCAACCCCAACTTGACCCGTCACTAAATCTCCGACCGCAGAAAAGATAAGGGTAGACATCGTCCACGTCGTCTCAGCACCTGTCGTCACGGCTTTAACTGGTGAACGTTCAAGCGCGTTCGTGACACCGAGAATGCCGACAGTTTCTCCATTTTGTTCGACCGCTTGAGGGGTGAGTGTGACTGTCGCTTCCTCACCATCACGAACATACGTGACTTCCGTAGGGGTGTCAGCCCGGTCAGACAGAGCCGAACGTAAATCGAGCCAATCTGAAATCGATTCGCCTTCAATCGATACGATCTCATCCCCGCTCATCAAACCTGCCTCATCAGCGGCTGAATCGGGTTGAACCGTACCGATTTGCCCATCGTTCGTCGGAGTCCCTTGAACAAGGCCGACAATAATGAGCAAGATGAACGCCAACACGAAATTCATCGCCGGACCGGCTGCGATTGCCAAAACACGTTTCCAAACCGACTGAGCTCCAAACGTTCGATCGTACGGTGCGATTTGAATTTCCATCCCTTGATCGACAAGGAGTGTGTCTCGTTCTAGTGAATAGATGCGTACTTCCTCATCGATGAGGAGTTGTACTTTCAATTCATGTGTCGAGTCAAACTTATCGACAGTTCCAACGACTTGAACATCTGTTGCCGTGTCCGGTTGGAAGTAGACGCGATCTACCGTCCCTTGCTCGGTTAAACGGAGTCCGACATGCTGACCCGCACGTACTTCAACCGGTTCAAAGTCTTCTCCGGCCATTTTGACATAGCCACCGATTGGTAAAAGACGAATGGTATAGAGCGTTTCATTTTTACGAAACGAAACAATTTTTGGACCGAATCCGATTGCAAACTCGTGACAGAGAATGCCTGCCCGTTTCGCCATGACGAGGTGTCCCCATTCGTGTACCGAAATGAGAACGCCAAACATCAAAACGATGGCGATAAAAGTCGTCATGATTTATTCCCCACCTTCAATTCCTTGCTGAATCTGTTGACGTACTACTCGGTCAACTTCTAGAATTTGCGCGAGCGTCGGTTCGGCGATCACCTCATGTTGAGCCATCGCCTCTTCAACGAGTCGTTCAATTTCTAAGAAAGTGATGTGACCGTTCAAGAATAGGTCCACTGCCATTTCATTGGCTGCATTCAGAACAGTCGGCATTGATCCTCCGATTATTCCTGCTTCGAACGCTAACCGGAGTGCCGGATAACGCTCGAAATCAGCCTCTTCAAAATGAAGCTTTCCGATTTCATTCAAGTTTAACCGCTTATTCCCCTCAATTTCAAGCCGCTTCGGTTCCGAAAGCGCATAGAGAATCGGTCCCCGCATATCCGGGTTTCCGAGCTGAGCCATTACGGCTGCATCTTTAAATTCGACCATCGAATGAATGATTGATTCTCGATGCAAGATGACTTCAATATCATTATAGTCGATATCGAACAACCAGTGTGCCTCGATGACTTCTAGTCCTTTGTTGAACATTGTCGCCGAGTCGATGGTTATTTTCGCTCCCATCGACCAGTTCGGATGATTCAATGCATCTTCAACCGTCACATCGACTAATTCTTCCCGTGAACGGTCACGGAAACTTCCACCCGATGCCGTTAAAATGATTTTCGAGACATCTTCTCTACGTTCCCCGTTTAAACATTGAAAGATTGCAGAGTGTTCACTATCGACAGGTAACAAATTGACCCCATATTCTTTCACGGCAGCTTTGACGAGATGTCCAGCGGTGACGAGTGTTTCTTTGTTGGCGAGCGCGATATCTTTTCCTGCTTGAATCGCTGCAAGTGTCGGTTCAAGACCAACCGCTCCTACCACCGCTGTCACGACGATATCGGCTCTTTCTGCCGTCGCGCATTCTTTCAGGCCTTCTGGACCAATAAAATACAGTGGTTCATATGTAAGGCGCGGTTTTAATTGTTCGAGTACCTCGATACTTGTCGCTGACACATATTTTGGTCTAAGTCGATTGATCCATTCTGTGGCGACATCGACGTTCGTTCCGAATGCATACGCCTCAAGTTCAAACAGGTCGGGGTGCTGTTCAATGACGTCACACGTTTGCACACCAATCGAACCAGTCGCTCCAATTAAGCTAATTCGCTTCATCTCGACACTCCTTTTATAGCAGATTAAACACCCAAATGACTGTGAAGACCGCAATCATACTATCGAATCGGTCTAAGATTCCTCCATGACCAGGTAAGAGATGACCCGAGTCTTTTACTCCGAACTGACGTTTATAAGCGGATTGTACCAAATCACCGAGCTGTCCGACGACGGCTACGACGATAGCTAAAATGATCACTTCGAATACTGGTAAGATCGAATCGATCCAGACGAAGATGACGCCGAGTACAACGGAAGATACAATACCGCCGATTGCTCCTTCAATCGTCTTGTTCGGACTGATTGATGGCCATAGTTTTGCTTTTCCGAACGCCTTCCCACTGAAATAGGCTCCAGAATCCGTCGCCCAAATCATGAACAAGATGAGCAACACTTTCGACAAACCATCGTCAGACAGACGTACTAGAGCGAAACTAGAGAACCCGACAACCAAGTAGACAGCCGAGACGAAATAGAATCCGACATCTTCATAGGTGAATCGATTTTTAGTGACGACCGTCCAAAATAGTAATAACACAAGTCCTAACACGAGCCATTGTTCGATCGTGAACGGCATCTCGTCCGTAACGATTTGCGTTTCAAGTAACAACAAAATGAACGGGAACGCCACGAGGAGTGACGTCACTAAAAATGGGAATGCCAATAGTTTATGCTGTCGCATCAATGTGAATTCACTTAATCCAATGAGCGCAAGAATGCCCATCAATGAAACAAATGCGTTGCCTCCAAGCGCAATCACCGTAATAAAGATGGCTCCGGCCCAAAGCCCTGTAATGATTCTTGTCTTCATATTACACCCCACCAAAACGACGCGTGCGCGCGTTATAAGATTCAATCGCTTCTACAAAATGCTCACGCTTAAATTCCGGCCACAATACTTCTGTGAAATGAAGTTCCGCATATGCGCTTTGCCATAATAAAAAGTTAGATAGTCGTTGTTCACCGCTCGTTCGAATAACGAGATCCACATCTTGAACGTGCGTCATGAGTCGTTCACCGATTAAGTGATCGTCGATGGCATTCGATTGAATTAATCCCGACTGTACATCTTCGGCGATACTGCGCATCGCTTGAACGAGCTCATCGCGTCCGCCATAGTTAAGCGCAAACACAAGCTTCAATCCGGTATTCATAACGGTCCGCTCTCTCGCCTCGTCGACGGCCTCACGCGTCTCTCGAGGAAGTTTGGTTGTATCTCCTGCGACGAGCACCCGCACATTCTGTTCATGGAGTTCTTTTAAATCCGTCTCTAAGAACTGTTTTGGCAGTTTCATTAAAAACGAGACTTCCTCTTCCGGACGAGTCCAGTTCTCCGTAGAGAAGGCATAAAGTGTCAGAGATTGAATCCCGAGTTCCTGCGCTGTTCGAACCGCCTCACGGATTGACTTCATCCCTTCTCGGTGACCCATGATGCGAGGGAGACCACGTTTTTTGGCCCAGCGTCCATTTCCATCCATGATGATGGCCACGTGCTCAGGAACACTCAACTCTGCCTCGATTTTCGTTTTAGGATTCACCCATTTAAACATTCTGTTATCCTCCTGATTGTATGAAAGAAGGACCCTCTCAGAAAAAGGGTCCCCACACAGCTTTTTGGTATACCACTTCCGTGATTACACTTCCATGATTTCTTTTTCTTTCGTTGCTGCAGATTCATCAATCTTTTTAATATACGAATCCGTCAACGTTTGAACGTCATCTGCATATCCGCGGAGATCGTCTTCAGTTAATTCGCCATCTTTTTCGAGTTTCTTTAAGTTTTCGTTTGCGTCACGACGAACGTTACGGACAGCGACTTTCGCTTCTTCCGCATATTTTTTCGTGATTTTAACTAATTCTTTACGACGCTCTTCTGTCAAGGCAGGGATTGCCAAACGGATGACTGTTCCGTCAGAAGATGGAGACAAGCCGAGGTCTGCCTTTTGAATCGCTTTCTCAACATCCGAAACCATTGATTTATCCCATGGTTGAATCAAAAGCAAGCGCGCTTCCGGTGTATTGATGTTCGCCACTTGATTGAGTGGTGTCGGGACACCATAATAATCAACTTGGACAGGGTCCAAAATCGATGCGCTGGCACGGCCAGTGCGAAGCGTTCCGAAATCACGTTTTAGTGAAGAATGTGCTTTTTCCATCTTTTCTTCAGCTATTTTCAATACTTCTTTGACACTCATGAATTGACTCCTCCTACTACCGTCCCGATATGTTCTCCGAGTACGACACGTTTAATATTACCTTCTTCAAGCAATGAGAATACAATCAATGGAATGTGGTTGTCCATACAAAGCGATGTTGCTGTCGAATCCATGACTTGAAGTCCGTCTTTTAAGACATCAAGATAAGACAACGTGTCATACTTCACTGCAGTCGTATCCAATTTCGGGTCGGCAGAATAGACGCCATCCACGTTATTTTTACCCATTAAAATGACGTCAGCTTCGATTTCAGCAGCACGTAGAGCGGCTGTCGTGTCCGTTGAGAAATATGGGTTCCCTGTGCCGGCTGCAAAGATGACGACGCGTCCTTTTTCAAGATGACGCATAGCACGTCGACGAATGTATGGTTCAGCAACTTGTCGCATTTCAATTGATGTTTGGACGCGCGTTTGGACACCGTACGTTTCAAGGCTATCTTGAAGAGCGAGCGAGTTCAAGACAGTCGCGAGCATACCCATATAGTCTGCATTTGCCCGGTCCATCCCCAGTTCACTGCCTGTCTTTCCACGCCAAATGTTTCCGGCACCTACAACAACGGCGACTTCTACACCCATCTCAATCAATTCTTTAATTTGACTTGAGATTGAGTTTACAATGTTAGGATTGATTCCATAACCTTGATCTCCAGCGAGCGCTTCTCCACTCAATTTTAACACAATTCGTTTATATTTCGGTTCCATAACTTTGCCTCCTCTTGCTTGAAAAAAGGGAACACGCTCCCTTAACGAACTAACTCAAGGTTATAAAGACGTGTTCCCAATTTTAGTTGCATCACATGTCATGACGCAGATTATTTTTTAATTTGGTTCATAACTTCTTCAGCAAAGTTCTCTTCACGTTTCTCCATACCTTCCCCTACTTCGAAGCGTACGAACGAGTTGATTTTTCCGCCTTTTGATTCTACGTATTTACCAACTTTGAAGTCGCTGTCTTTTACGAACGTTTGGTCTACGAGGCAAATCTCCTCGAAGTACTTGTTCATACGACCAGCAATCATTTTCTCAACAATGTTAGCAGGCTTCCCTTCGTTAAGCGCTTGCTCAGTCAAGACCTTCTTCTCACGGTCGATTTCTTCAGCTGATACTTCATCGCGTGTAGCGTAAAGTGGACGTGCTGCAGCAACGTGCATCGCTACGTCTTTTGCAACTGTTTCGTCAGATGTTCCGTCGATCACAACGACTGAACCGATGCGACCACCCATGTGGAGGTACGTGCCAAATACTGCATCGTCAGCTTTTTCAAGAACTGCTACACGGCGGAGTGAAATTTTCTCTCCGATTGTAGACGCCTCTTCTTGGATATACGTTTCAAGCGTTTTATCTGCTTCGTACTCAGCTGCAAGTGCAGCTTCTGCAGTTGTTGCGCCCGATGCGAGAACTGCTTTCGCTACGTTGTTAACGAGTGTTTGGAACTTCTCGTTTTTCGCAACGAAGTCTGTTTCTGAGTTGATTTCGACGAGCACAGCTTTGTTGCCTTCAACTGCTACTGCTGTCAAACCTTCAGCGGCGATACGATCACCTTTTGCTGCTGCTTTTGCAATCCCTTTTTCACGAAGGAAGTCGATTGCTGCTTGCATGTCACCGTCTGTTTCGACGAGTGCTTTTTTGCAATCGAGCATTCCTGCTCCTGTTTTTTCACGAAGTTCTTTTACCATTGCTGCTGTAACTGCCATCGGAAATTCCTCCTTGTAAAACTACAAATTTTAAGAAAAAGCACGGGGCTTCTTGTATACATTTCCTAAAAAAAGGTGATAAAAGGCTTTCCCTTTATCACCTATTGTCTCACTGATTACTCAGCTTCTGTAGCTTCAGCTTCTGTCGCTACAGCTTCTTCAGCAACTTCTTCTTCACCTTGCTTCGCTTCGATGATTGCATCAGCCATCTTCGAAGTGAGCAATTTAACAGCACGAATTGCATCGTCGTTCGCTGGGATTACGTAGTCGATTTCATCTGGGTCACAGTTTGTGTCGACAATCGCAACGATTGGGATGTTCAATTTGTGAGCTTCCGCGATTGCGATACGCTCTTTACGTGGGTCAACGATGAAGAGAGCGTCAGGCACACCAGGCATGTCCTTGATTCCGCCGAGGAACTTCTCAAGACGAGTCATTTCTTTTTTCAAGATGATGACTTCTTTCTTAGGAAGTACTTCGAACGTGCCGTCTTCTTCCATTTTTTCGAGTTGCTTCAAGCGGTTGATACGCTTTTTGATTGTTGAGAAGTTAGTGAGTGTTCCACCCAACCAACGCTCGTTAATGAAGAACATTCCTGAACGGATTGCTTCTTCTTTGATTGTATCTTGAGCTTGTTTCTTCGTACCAACGAAGAGGACGTTTCCGCCTTCTGCCGCGAGTTCACGAACAAAGTTGTAAGCTTCGTCTACTTTTTTGACCGTTTTTTGAAGGTCGATGATGTAGATCCCGTTACGCTCTGTAAAGATGTATTTCGCCATTTTTGGGTTCCAACGGCGTGTTTGGTGACCGAAGTGTACACCAGCTTCAAGCAATTGTTTCATTGAAATTACTGCCATGATAAATTTCCTCCTTGTGGTTTAAAAAAGTCCTCCGCCTCGTTCATTGTTATATTCCGACCTTTCGGCACCGAGGAATATGATCCCGAGACGTGTGTGATGTGTTTAACACCGAGAACTACTATAGCATATGTCTTGAATTCCGGCAACTCTCACTTTTTACGAAGTTTCGCATATAGAGCCAGTTCTCCTTCGCCCTTTCCAAGGATTCGAGCAGCATCTCTGACCGAATGCCGTAACAAGACATCGTCTACGTCAACCGACGTAGACGATTTTGTTTCATCTGTCGTTGTTTTCAATGACTCATTGGACTCTTCAACAGATGTTAAAGGTAAACTTTCTTCTTGAACCTTTAGTTCGCGTTCAGGTGGCTCCGAAGCGACGAGATCGTTCATCGACTCCATGAAAGAAAGAAGCAATGTTTCTGTCTCCTGCTTCTCTCTTTCGAGCCGTTCTACCCGCTCTTGTAATATTTGAACTTGGCGGTAACCGAACAAAAAACCGTAAGCAACCAAACAAGCAGTCATCACATATACAATATACACTTGTTCATCTCCTCACGATGTTTTTTCTTCAAGATAGGACCGCCCAAGCGCATTTTTTAACGTCTTCAGAGCTTTCGAGTGAATTTGCGAGATACGGGATGTCGAAAGTTCTAGCACCTCACCAATCTCGGTCAATGTCAATTCATCAAAATAAAACAATGAAACAACAAGCCGTTCTTTTTCAGACAAAAGATCGATTTCTGTCGCAAGCACGTCAATCAACTCTCGCTGCAACAGCGTATCTTCCGGTTTTTCGGAATCAGGGTCAAAGTATGTGACAGACATGACTTTCCCTTCTTCCTGCAATGTCACAGCTTCGTCAATTGATAACATATTCGCAAAATACCCTTCTGCCATCGTCCGTTCAATCTCTGAAACCGAAAGGCCACAAGCACTCGCTAATTCACTTTTTGTAGGAGCACGATGCAACGATTGTTCAAGCTGTTCTGCCACGTGGTCGATTTTTTTTACTTTTTCCCGGACTGAACGAGGCAACCAATCAATTTTTCGTAACCCGTCGATAATGGCTCCCCGAATCCGAAAAGCGGCATACGTATCAAATTTATTATTATGCTCTGGATCATATTTCATAAGGGCATCGTACAATCCCATGTAACCCAAACTTTTCAATTCGTCGCGTTCGACGCTCTTTGGAAGCGTCACGATCATCCGTTGTACGTGGTAGTGGATTAGAAACTCGTAATGTGCTAGTAGTTCGTTTGCTGTATCCATATCACGGTCCGTATTCCAGCGATCCCACAACTGTGTAAGATGAGTCGTCATGTCGATCCCCCCTTATAGTTCTTTCGTACCCACGCTCACCGTCCGAATCGATAAAATTGATGTGGCAACGTCAAATTCAATCGTTCGTCCGTTATGTCCACCACAATCTTCCGCCACGAGCGGGATGCGATGAACTTTTAATGCTTGGCGAATCGCTTCGGCGTTTCGCTCACCGATTCGCATCGCTTCGTTCTCATATTTAAATTGAAACATCTGTGCGCCGCCTGCCATTTTGGCTTGAAGTCTTGTCGCACCTTCTCGTTTTAAAGACTGTACGAGCGTATCAATGGCGGTGTCTGCATATTTTCCTACTTCAATCGTTTGATTCTTTCGAGCAATCGCCGAGTCCGGTAACATCACATGGGCCATTGCCGCCAATTGGAGGCGGGTATCATACAAGATGATACCCACACACGATCCGAGACCGGCTGTACGTAACCGATTCGGCGCAGTTGTCTGTTTCCATTCGGCAATGCCAATTTTTAATACATCAGCCATTTCTAAGCAACCGTTCTTGAATCCGTTTGAGCGACCCATGTGTCGGTAGGAACAACACATGTCCTGCACTTACTTTTTGATCGATCATAAATGTCGTATCAATATAGAGCGCTGCATCCTCTTCGGGTTGGACCGATGTGACGACAAATTCGACGATGGACCCTGCCATATCGATTGCCGTTGCCGGTACTTGAATCATAATCGGTGTCTGTAACCAATCGCCAAGTGCCCGGGCGTATGCACCGCTCATGATATTCCCAACTTCTTCCCATGCCGATTGACCGAGTACATCACCATAATCAAATGAATAGGGCATTCCGATTAACGTGGATACCATCTGTTCAGCGTCTTCAACTGCGAACAAGATGAGGATCATTCCGCGAATCTCACCATCTAATTCCAATAATACGGAGGCGACATGCCGCTCCGGACCACCCACTCGATCAGGTAAATACATAATCGGTTCCATCTCGGCAGAGGACACGGTAATGTTCACCGGCTTCGCTAACATGGCGGACAAGGCAGTGGCTGCATGTCCAGACCCTATATTTCCCAGTTCCTTTAACAGGTCTTGTTCAAACTCACTCAGCATACTGTTCCTCGAACAATGCATTCGCATCGATCAGAGAGAAGAGTTTGTCTTCTCCTTTGGCAATCGCTGTCAAATGTGCTGAAATCATATCGCGGCTCGATTCTGGAATCGGCTCAATCCGTACTTCATCGCTTTCGACAACTTCGTTCGCACGGTCGACGATGAACCCTGCGTCTCCCTGATTCAAAGAGGCGATTAAGATTCGTGTTTCGTCTGTTGGCTCAATTTCTTCATAACCTAAGCGTAAACGAAGGTCGATGACCGGTGTGACGACACCTCGAAGGTTGATGACCCCTTTGACATGTGATGGTGCGTTCGGGACCCGTGTGATTGGCTGAAGACGCTCAATTGAACGTACCGATTGCACGTCGATCCCATACGTATTTTCTTCAAGTGAAAAGACTACCCATTTCTGTTCCATCAATATTCCTCCTTAAAAGAGATCGTTACTATCTACGATAAGGGCGACGCGACCGTCACCGAGAATGGTCGCCCCAGAGATAGCCGGAATCCCTTCAAGATACGTACCGAGCGGTTTCATGACAATTTCTTGTTGACCAATCAAATCATTGACGACGACTCCGACGAGTTTATTGCCTTTACGAACAACGACAACCGGGAATTGCGATTTCGTTTCCGATTCAATCTCAAACATTTCTTTCAAGTAAACGAGTGGGACCAATTGACCTCGGAAGTCAAAGACCCGCTCACGATGTGCCGTTAAAATATCTGCTTCATCGAGTAATGTCGTCTCAAGAATTGATGTCAACGGAATTGCGTAAGATTCCTCGCCAACTTGTACGAGCATCGCCGAGATGATCGAGAGAGTGAGCGGTAAACTAACTTGGAATTTCGTACCTTGCCCTGTGACCGTCTCTAAGGAAACGACACCACCGAGTGACTCAATTTTATTTTTGACAACATCGAGTCCAACCCCACGTCCTGACAGGTCAGTCACCACGTCTGCCGTCGAGAAGCCTGGAGCAAAGATGAGCATCGCCAATTCGTTCTCAGACATCGCCGTCGCTTCATCATCCGTGATGACACCACGTTCCAACGCTTTCGAACGAACCTTGTCGACGTTAATACCTGCGCCGTCATCCTCAATCTCTATAAAGACGCGGTTTCCGCCATGATAAGCGCGTAAAGATAGCATACCTTGCTCTGGTTTACCGGCTTGAAGACGCGCTTCTGGACGTTCGATTCCATGGTCAATCGCATTCCGAATCAAGTGAACGAGTGGGTCGCCAATCTCATCAATGACCGTGCGATCAAGTTCTGTTTCTGCACCAGAGATATCCAGCTGTACTTTCTTGTGGATTTCTTTTGCGACCGAGCGAACCATACGTGGAAAGCGATTGAACACTTGCTCAATCGGCATCATACGGAGAGTCAAGACGAGTGATTGCAATTCGTTCGTTCCACGTTTGATTTTTTCGACCGTTTCATTTAATTCAGGTTGACCAACTTCATCAGCTAAGCGTTCTAATCGTCCGCGATCGATGATGAATTCTTCGAACAAGTTCATGAGTCGGTCGATGCGTTCTAAGTTGACGCGAATCGTTTTTGCTTGAGCCTGTGCTGCCGCTTGCTCTTTTCCGTCCTTCGCGTCTTTCGATTCTTCCTTATCCGGAACACTTTGTACGATTGGTTCGAGGGCAATCGTCTCAGTCGTCACAGCGACTTCTGGTTCACTGTCGGACTTTTCTGTGAACGTACTAACTTCAACGCGTTCTACTTCTGATACTTGGGCGATGGCGTGTTCAATCACTTCTGTCGTCTCCTGCGATAGGAATAAGACGTCAAACGACAAATCGAATTGTTCTTGTTCAATCTCTTCTGTCTCAGGGTACGTACGTACGACTTCACCCAACTCTTGGAGGCGATCAAATACCATATACGCCCGTGCCGCTTTCAACACAACAGCTTCTGATAATTTGACAGTGATTTGATATGCTTCAAATCCAGATTGTTTCGCTTGATCGATGACCGAATTCGTATACAGATCGACTTCGAACGTATTTGTCTCTGACGTTTGTTCGACTACAGCCTCTTTACCACCGATGAATGATTGGAATCCGGCGACCGTTTCAGAAACATCCACATTCGCTCCCTTTCCTCCGCTTTCGATGTCTGCAATCATGTCCTCCATCTGTTCCATAGCGATGAACATCGTATCCAACAATAATTGGTTACTTTCTTTTTTACCGCCCCGCACGAGGTCGAGCGCACTTTCCATCTCGTGTGTCAAATTTGCGACTCGTTCATATCCCATCGTCGAAGACATACCTTTTAAGGTATGTGCAGACCGGAAAATCTCTTGTACGACATCTGCACCGCCTGTTTGCTCCAATTTAAGTAATTGCGTGTTGATTGATTGGATATGTTCTTGGGACTCATCTAAAAACAACCCTAAGTATTCGTTCACGTCCATCTCTATTACCTCCCTGTCGTTATACTCGGTTCCACTGTTTCCTTAAATTCCCCATCAAACGATTCATCAAGTGACGTGGTTTCGGCGGCGTCCCCGTAAGCGTTGTCAAAATTCGTTCGAGCCGCCAGCTAATATCACTTTTTCGATTGTATTGATAAAACGGGACTTGTGCGATGACTGCCTTTCTGACAGATGCGTCATCTGGTAGAAAGCCGAGGAATCGAATCGTTTTATTTAAAAACTGTTTGCATGCGACTTCCATCCGTTCGAAACATTGAAGTGCTTCCTCACCAGACTGAGCTCGGTTGACGATGACGCCTAGCGGTAAGTCAGGATATTGATGATGCACCAGTTTCGTATATGCATAACCATCCATTAACGAGGTAGGTTCAGGAGTCAAGATTAAAAACATCTCATCACACCCGGCAATAAATTGGAGCGAAGTGTCCGTCGCTCCAGCCCCCATATCGAAAAGGACGTAATCATATTCGGTCAGTACTTCGAGTTCTCGCATGAGAAATTGCATGTCCTCATCTGAGAGATGGACGAGTTGGTCCTGCCCACTCCCTCCATGTAATATATCGACACCATACACATTTTTCTGAACAGCTGAAGCCAACGGAATACGAGCTTTGACAGACTCAATCATCGTTCTGGACTTCATTGCATTCATAAGAATATGAACGTTGGCCATACCAATGTCAAAGTCGACAATCAACACCCGTTTCCCGAGCTCGGCTAAGGCGATCGCTGTGTTGACGCATACGTTCGTTTTTCCGACTCCGCCTTTTCCACTCGCAAAGGCAATCGTAGTCGGATGGGCACCATTAATTGCTCTTAAACGCCTTGCTTGGTCCATCTTGCCCACCCTTCTTTCTCGAACAGTCGTTTCGTCAATGCGTCCGCATGTCCTCGAATCAAGTCATCTGGCACTTCTTGACCATCCGTCATCCATGCGACCGGCAGACCACTCTTTTTCACCATGCGGTACATCGCATGGATATCACTCGTTTCGTCCGCTTTCGTAAAGATGAGCGAGCTGAGGGGCAACGATTCAAACTGGGAATAGATCATGTCCATGTCTTTCATTTTTGAAGTCAAACTCAACACGAGTGAAAGACTCGTTTCTGTAAAGTCATGATGCTCATGAAATTGTTCCACATATGCAGGATCACGGAAATTTCGTCCCGCCGTGTCAATCAATACGATATCTTTACGGGCAAATAATTGCTTCGCCCGTTTAAAATCATGAAAGTCATACGCCACCTCGACCGGAATACTCATGATTTCAGCATACGTTTTCAACTGTTCAATCGCTGCAATTCGATACGTATCGGTCGTGATCAAGCCGACCGTCTTGCCTTCCTTCAACTTGAAGTGCGCTGCAAGTTTAGCAAGCGTTGTTGTCTTCCCAACCCCTGTTGGTCCAACGACCATTACATATCGTTTGGCATCCGGTGGTTCAATGAAGGACGATTTGACTTGTTCGTACACATATCGTTCGACCTCTTCTATGGATTTTGTCGTATAGTACAACTCGTTCAGTGTCTCTTCCCATGATTCATCTTCAAATGACCCTGTCGAGAGTAACGATTCAACGTGTCGCAGTGAAGAGTGAAGCCTCGGTGCCGGTGCACCAACTACGCGAGTGGGTGGCGTTTGAGGTGTTACAGGTTTCGTTGATTCCGTCCGTACCGGGACAGATTGCCGCGGCTGTATGGTCGTTTGTTCTTTTTCAAGCGCTGCAATGACTTCCACTTGCTTTGAGGCGAAGAGCCCGAACCATCCGGTCTTCACTTGTCGTGAATTGAGGATGACCGCTTCATCACCGAGCTCTTGTTTTACTTTCGCCATCGCTTCTGCCATCGTCTTAGCCGTAAACTTTTTAATCTGCATCTTAAATCACCCCAATACTTTTCACTTCGACGGAACTGAGTAATTCATTATATGCCAACACTGGAACATCGGGATAATACCGTTCGAGCAATTGTCGAACGAATAGACGAATTGTCGGTGAACATAAAATCACAGCCGATGCCCCATACCGTTCAAACATGGACAGTTGCTCGCCCGTACGTTCGATAATTTCCCGAGCTTGCTCCGGGTCGAGGGCTAAATAGTTCCCAAACTCCGTTTTCTGAACCGCTTCTTGAACGGTTTGTTCTGTCTGACCGCCGAGCGTGACCACGTAAAGCGGCCCCTCAGGAGGCTTCACTTGATCGGTCAACTGACGTGACAAGCCTTGACGGCAATACTCTCCAAGAATCTCTGCATCTTTCGTCACTTTTCCGTAGTCTGCCATCGTCTCGAACAAAAGAGGCAAGTTTCGAATCGATACATTTTCCTGTAACAAGTGGCGTAACACCTTTTGAATCTCGCCGATTGAGAGAACCGATGGCGTGACATCTTCTACTAGAACCGGATGAGTTTCCTTCAAATGTTCGACGAGTTGCTTCGTTTCTTCTCGTCCGAGTAAGTCAGCGGCATGTTTCTTCAGCGTCTCTGTTAAATGTGTCGCGACAACGGATGGGGGGTCGACAACGGTATACCCGCTCATCTCTGCCCTCGTCCGAGTCTCCTCATCAATCCAAAGAGCAGGAAGCCCGAATGCCGGTTCTGTCGTTTCAATCCCATATACTTCAGGGTCTTCAATCCCCGGACTCATCGCCAAGTAATGGTCAAGCAGCAACTCACCTTCCGCGACGACATTCCCTTTCACTTTAATTCGGTAGGCGTTCGGTGAAAGTTGCAAGTGGTCACGAATCCGGACAGTCGGTAAGATAAACCCGAGTTCGAGTGCGAGTTGACGACGAATCATGACGACCCGATCTAACAGGTCACCACCTTGCGACTCGTCCGCAAGCGGAATCAAGCCATATCCGAATTCAAATTCAATCGAGTCAATTTGCAACAACGAGACAACCGACTCAGTCGGTGCTGTTGAAGGTTCTTCCTCGATCATCGGTTCTTCCGTTGCCTGACGGATGTTACGTCGCATCGTATAGGCACCGAAGAACGCGGTACCAGCGATAATCATCGTTACCGGAAGAAGTGGTGGTGACACGAATCCAAGCATGAAGACGATCGAGCCTGCGATATAGAGCAGCGCCGGGTTTTGCCCGAGCTGGTCAATCACATCTTCTCCTAAGTTCCCGTCCGAGACGGCACGGGTCACGATAATCCCAGTCGCTGTTGAAATTAAGAGAGCCGGGATTTGACTGACTAGCCCGTCCCCAATCGTCATGAGTGAGAACGTTTGAAACGCTTGTCCAACCGGTAAACCCATTTGAGCGACACCAATGATAATTCCAAAAATCAAGTTGATCGTTACAATAATAATCCCAGCGATGGCATCCCCTTTAACGAACTTCGAGGCACCATCCATCGACCCATAAAAGTCGGCTTCACTTTGAATTTTACGGCGACGAATCTGAGCCTCTTTGTCATCAATCAACCCAGAGTTCAAGTCGGCATCAATGGCCATCTGTTTCCCTGGCATCGCATCGAGCGTAAAACGTGCAGATACTTCAGACACACGTTCCGCACCCTTCGTGATGACGACGAATTGAATGATGACGAGAATCAGGAAGACGACGAACCCGACAAGGACGTTCCCGCCGATTACAAAGTCACCGAATGTCGCGATGACTTCCCCACCGTACCCGTTCGAAAGAATCGAACGAGTCGTCGATACGTTCAACCCGAGACGAAACAACGTCACAATCAATAAGAGAGAAGGGAATACGGAGAAGTCGAGTGCTTCTCTGGCATTCATCGCTACAAGTAAAATCATGATCGCGATTAATATATTTACGATGATTAAAAAATCTAATAAAAAGCCCGGTAACGGGATGATTAGCATAATGACAATCATCAAGACGCCAATCAAAATTGCAAAGTCTTTCGCTTTTACTGCCAACACATACTCCTCCTCAAGACGGTTGCTTCATTTGATAGACGAATGCGAGAACTTCCGCAATCGCTTGATAAAACGACTCATCTACCACCTCACCGATATCGATTTGCGCATAGAGTGCTCGTGCGAGCAGCTTATTCTCTACAATCGCCACGTCATGTTCTTTTGCTACATCTCGAATATGAAAGGCGACTCGGTCGACACCTTTTGCGACAACGAGTGGTGCAAAGTCTTTCGTATCGTCATATCGAATAACGACCGCGTAATGGGTCGGGTTCGTGATGACGACGTCTGCATTTGGAATTTCTTGCATCATACGTCGCATCGCCATTTCTCGTTGCTGCTGTTTGATCTTTGATTTAATGAGTGGATCACCTTCGGAATTTTTGTACTCATCTTTAATATCTTGCTTTGACATTCGAATCGATTTTTCGAAATCAAAACGTTGATAGAAAAAGTCAAGTAACGCAAGTGCGAGTAAAGCGACACTCACCCAAAGTCCAAGCTGAATCGTAATACTCGCGAGTGCGATAATCGATTCTCGAATCTGTTCGACGGCCATGCGAGACAATTCTTTTTGATTTTGCCAAAGGACAGCAACTGCGGTTGTCAGGATGATTAAAAATTTGAATAAGGACTTTAAAAATTCGACGACCGCTTTCATACTGACGATGCGTTTCACCCCTTTAATCGGGTCAATCCGCTCGAGCTTCGGCTGAATGGCCTCTAACGAAAATAGCGCTCCAATTTGGAGGTAGTTGATCAAAATCCCAAACACGACGGCAACGATAAAGAATGGTGCTAAAATCAATCCAACGCGCAGCATCAAATCGACCACCATATCCGACATTCCTCCAGTCACATTGAACAATAAATATTCCGGACTGAGTAAATCTCCAATCAACGAAATTAATTGTTGACCGATAAATGGCCCAAAAAATGATAACATGAGGAACATTACAAAGAGCGCAAACGCTCCAGTCAAATCCGCAGACTTAGCGACTTGCCCTTTCTTACGAGAATCCTCTCGTTTACGCGGTGTCGCTTTTTCTGTTTTTTCACCTGCAAAAAACTGTAGATTGACCGATAAAGGGTATAGAGGCTTCTTCATGACGCGTCTCCTAGTATAAGCATAAAATCGTGCATCACTTCTTGAAGCAACGGAATGAACTGGCTAATTGATGTCAGTGTCAGCCCTAACAACAAGACCATGACGGAGAACCCGGCAATGAGTTTGAATGAAAAACCGATAGCAAAGATATTGAACTGCGGTGCCGACTTCGCCAAAAAACCAAGTGCTAAATCAACAAGTAATAAAGACGCCATCATCGGTAACGCTAACTGTAATGCGACCATCATCGTCATCGTGACGACTTTTACGGCCATCATGAGTGAGGCTTCGGTAAAGTTGATCATTGGTTGACCGGGTGGGTAGATTTGAAAACTATAGTAAATACCATCAATCAGCAGAAGATGCAAGTTACTCGTCAATAAAATGAATAGCGTAAAAATATAATAAAATCGTCCGATCAATGGCGATTGCCCTCCAAACATCGGATCATACGCGGAAGCCATTGCCAAACCGAGTTGTAAATCGATCACCCCACCGGCAATTTGCGGAGCAAAGAAGAGAATATTGATTAATAATCCGAGCAATAGTCCGATTACGACCTCATATACCACTTGCAACACAAACCCATTGGTCATTTGTATCGGCTCGGTCAATGTGAACATCGCGTAATACGCTAAAAACGCACTGAACCCCACGCGATGCATGACCGGTAACTGCTTCGTCGAGAACAACGGGACACTGACAAAAAAGCCAGACAGTCGCGCGAACGTTAACCCATACATACTGATGAAATCGACTGCATTCATTTCGACGCAACCTCAACCATTAGCTCGAAGATCAATCGGGTGAACCCTTCAATCTGTTGAAGCATCCACGGTCCGAAGATGACCAGACCAATAAAGACCGAGATAATTTTTGGGACGAACGATAATGTCTGTTCTTGAATTTGAGTCGTGGCCTGTAAAATCGAGATCACGAGACCGACAATCAGTGAGATGAGTAAAAGTGGCATTGCAATTTTTAATAATGTCCACACACTCTCTGTTGCCAAATAGATGACCATTTCTTGTGTCATGTCCGTTCCCCCTACATACTTCTAAGCAATGATTCCACAATCAAGTGCCAACCATCGACCAATACAAACAGTAATAATTTAAACGGTAGTGCGATCATAACCGGTGGAAGCATCATCATCCCCATCGACATGAGGACACTTGCGACGACCATATCAATGATTAAAAACGGTAAGAAGATCATGAAGCCGATTTGGAATGCGGTCTTCAACTCACTGATCGCGTAAGCAGGTACCAAAGCGAGAAGCGGTACATCATCAAGTGTTTCAGGCTGGTCGTAATTCCCATACTTCAAAAACAATTGCAAATCCTCTTGTCTCGTATATTTCGACATGAATGCCTTCATCGTCCCACTCGCCTCATCGAACGCCTCATCTTGTGAGATCTTGTCATCGAGGTAAGGCTTCAAAGCGTTCTCGTTTAAGTCAGAGAGAACCGGCGACATGACGAACAGTGTGATAAACAATGCCAATCCGACAATCAATTGGTTTGGCGGGGTTTGCTGTGTACCGAGCGCTGGTCGAATGAATGACAGGACGACCACGACCCGGGTGAAACAGGTCATCAAGATTAAAAAGGATGGTGCAAGCGTCAGTAACGTCAACAAAATCAATAACTTGATGGATGTCGAGGTACTGTCCGGTGTTTCTAAATTGATTAATTGCTCAAACGTTGTCATGATTTCTTCCTCACTTCTTCTAGCTGAGCAAGTTGTTTCTTAAAGGTGTCTAAAAATGCATTCGAATTTGACGTTCGGAGTGACAAGGATTCTGTTTGCTCGTCATCCACCGCTTCCGCATCGAGTCGATCAATCAGTTGAATCGAGTCACCTACACCAAGGACGTACACTTGGTCCCCGAGCTTCACGAGCTGGACAGAGCGATCTTTTCCGAGAGGGACACCTCCGAGATGTTTCATATGTTGAGTCGCTTTCACGCCTTGTGTTTTTGAACTGAGCCAACGCATCAAGACGATGAAACCGCCGACCACGATAACGAGACTTAACACGACTTTCACGCCATTGCCAATCGTTGACGCTGTCGTTGGAACTTTACTTTCCACTTCATCTGTCTGTTGTTGCTCGAATTGTTGGTCTACGGTGGCGGCCTCAACCGTGGCCGGAACAAAGAGCCCGACCACGAGAAGAATAATCAACCACCATTGCTTCATTGTGCGACCGTTTTAGAAACTGCTTCGATGACGCGTTCTGCGTTGAACGGCTTGACGATGAAATCTTTCGCACCGGCTTGAATCGCATCAATGACCAGCGCTTGTTGCCCCATCGCCGAACACATAATAATTTTAGCGTTTGAGTCAAAACTGCGAATTTCTTTCAAAGCTGCCAAACCGTCCATCTCAGGCATCGTAATATCGAGTGTGACGAGATCCGGTGTGAGTTCACGGTATTTTGCAATTGCGTCCGCTCCGTTCTCCGCCTCACCTACTACGTCATATCCGTTCTTTGTCAAAATATCTTTGATCATCATGCGCATGAACGCTGCGTCATCCACTACTAATACTTTTGCACTCATTCTAATTTCCTCCTTAGACGATTCCGATCCGCTCATGCGGTTGAATAATTTCTGTTACACGTACCCCAAAGTTTTCTTCAATGACCACAACTTCTCCTCTAGCCATTCGTTGTTGATTGACATAAATATCGACCGGTTCACCTGCTAGCTTGTCGAGTTCGATGATGGAGCCTTGCGATAACTCAAGCACTTCCCGAACCGATTTTTTCGTTCTTCCTAACTCTACTGTCACGTTCAACGGAACGTCATACAATAGACCAAGGTTTGCAGGGGCTGCATCTTGTGAGGCCGATGATTGGAGCGGCATAAATTCTGCCTGACTCACTGCCACTTCAGGCATGGACTTTTGCTTATCCAGTTGCGGGGCAACAGATTGTGATTGTGCTTGCGGTTGCGGTTTTGGTGCTTCCACTTTCGGTTGCTCTTTTACCGATTGTTTTACTTTCCCGGTTGCTTTCATCAACTCATCGACCAATTGCTTTCCAAACTGAATTGGTGCAATCTGGACGATTTTAGAGTCAATCAATGTGCCCACTTTGAGATTGAATTCAATGAGTACCATTGTTTCCCAAAGTTCAAGCCGATCGATAATTGTCTGATTCTTCGTTGTATCAAATACTTCAACAAGTGGTGGGGAAATGTCGATTTTTTTTGAAAACACCGTCGACAGTGACGTTGCTGCCGCACCCATCATCTGGTTCATCGCTTCTTGAACAGCCGATAAACGAATCTCATCGAGACTATCAGGATCTACATTCTCACCCGTTCCACCTAGCATAAGATCAGAAATGATGGCCGCATCTTCGCGAGTCAACACGAGGACGTTCTCCCCTTTAATTCCTTCTGTGTAACCAACACGTAAGGCCACGTGAGGAGTCGGGTAACGCTCACGCAAGGCATCAATTGTCACTTCACTAACAATCGGTGTCGTGATTTCAACTTTTTGTTGTAGTAGTGTCGACAAGGCCGTTGCCGAGTTGCCGAACGAAATGTTACCAATTTCCCCAAGTGCGTCGCTCTCCATCGAATCTAAATGTTCTTCTTCCACTTTGACTTCCGACGTCGGCGTATTGTCGCTTGTTCCACGTAATAACGCGTCAATTTCATCTTGTGACAGCATCTCACTCATTGCTCTTCCTCCTTCACACGGTGAAGCACTTGCACAGCCATTCGCTTCCCGCTCACACCGACTTGCCCTTTAAATACTTTATTTTCTCCCACCATGACGGATAGAGGTTCTTTCGCTAATTGATCAAGTGCCAAACAATCTCCAACTTCTAGATGCAGTAAATCTCCAAACGTAATTGTCGTCTCACCGAGTAAAGAGACAACCTCGACCGCCGAGTTCATCAACTGGGCTTTGAGCGGTTCTTTACTCGATTCGCTCGCATTCCGACGATTCGCTTCCTGCATCCAATAATGACTCGAGAGTTTGGATAAAACAGGTTCGATTGTCACGAATGGGAGACAGACGTTGATTGTCCCACTCACTTCCCCAATCGTCACTCCAATCGAGATCAACACGACCGTCTCGTTTGGTGAAACGAGTTGTAAGAACTGCGGATTCACTTCAACAGCAGACATTTCTGCTTTAATCTCTGCAATCGATTCCCATGCATCCCCATAACTTGAAAAGGCACGCTTGTACAATTGCGTCAAAATCCGCATCTCGATTTCAGTGAACGATTCGATTTTATCCACCTCGACACCCGGGCCACCAAGTAAGCGGTCTAACATCGCATACGAAATGTTCGGGTTGACCTCGATGATGAACCGACCGTTGAGCGGTGGCGCTTCAATCAAGTTGATCATCGTCATACTCGGAATAGAATGAATGAATTCATCGTACGGTAATTGTTCGACCGAGTTGACCGAAAATTGAACATATGTGCGAAGCTGGGCCGAGAAAAATGTCGTTAACATGCGAGTGAAATGCTCGTGAATCCGAGTTAAACTACGAATTTGATCTTTAGAAAATCGAACGGCTCGCTTGAAGTCGTATTGTCGAACTTTTTTCTCTTCCTCTTGTGCGAGAAAGGAATCCGCTTCGACATCCCCACTGCTTAGAGCAGATAGTAAGGCATCAATTTCTTGTTGAGACAGTACTTCTCCCATGATGCCACCTCACTGAATAATTTTCTTCGTCATATAGACGCGTTGGACTTCACCTTCTTCAAGCAGTCCGTTAAGTTGTTCTCGTAATGTTTGTTCGAACTTTTGCATATCTTCTTTCGTCGTCAACTGTGCTTTGGTCATGCCAGCCAAATCGCCAAGAATAACGTTATGAACTTGGAACTTGCGCAGTTCTAAATTCTCTTTTGTTTCAGCTGCATCAGTGACAATCGTAAATTGAACGTTGATGAAACGCTCGTCTTGAATGTTTGTCGTCATATCATCTGTCATGAAACTACGTTCCGCCAACTCTTCAGCCGTGACCGGTTTCGTTTTAGCAGTGACGTTATCACCGAAGACGTATTTGTAGGTCATGAACCCGGCTCCGCCCATGACGATCAGGACGACTAGCAAGATAATCACGACCTTCAGTCCGCCACCTTTTTTCTTTTCTTCTTCACTCATCTTCTTCACCTCTTGTGAACATCGTTCCGACTAAACCAATTGAGCGGTAAAAGACTTCGGTTCGTTCAATGATTTGGTCTTTCGTTTCTTTCACGAGATACGTTTTGCCATTAAACAATTGGATAATCGTGTCGGGCTCTGCTTTCACCGTTTCGATGAGCAGGGCGTTGAGCACGAATTCCTCACCTCGAAATGCCGTGACGCGAATCATCAGCGTTTCAAGTTAACGAGCTCTTGAAGAATCTCGTCTGAAGTGGTAATAATACGTGTATTCGCCTGGAAACCACGTTGTGCCACAATCATTTCCGTGAACTCTTCAGAGAGGTCAACGTTTGACATTTCAAGCGCACCGGAGACGAGTGTTCCTCTACCTTCTGCCCCCGGGACTCCAATCTGCGGTACACCTGAGTTTTGTGATTCAGAAAAGTTGTTTGCCCCAGTCTTTGAAAGACCTGCATTGTTCGCAAAGTTTGCTGTGACAATATAACCCGCAACTTGTAATTTACCTGCATCATCTACAAAGCTGACTTTACCGTCTTTTGCAACCGAAATCGCTTTGGCAGTTGGAGGAATCTGAATACGGCCATATCCATCTGCTGGACCAGGAGTTACCGTTGGATCGTATGGTGCAATTGCGGTTTCAACAGAATTAAGTGGTGGAGTTCCAGCTGGTGGTGTCGCTGTACGAGAAGCTAGTAAGAACGTCCCGTCCCCAGTGACAAGATTTCCATCATTGTCAGTATAAAAGTTACCTGCACGAGTATATTGGAATCCATTTTCAGTTCGTGTTACATAAAAACCTTCACCTGAAATTCCAACATCAAGGGCACGCCCTGTATTTTGCATGGCCCCTTGGTTGTACACGTTATCGACCGTTGCCATCGTACCACCTAGTCCGATTTCTTTCGGGTTAATCCCCCCTGCAGTCGTTCCGTTACCACCCGATGCACTACCGACTTGTTGACTGACGAGGTCTTTGAATGTGACGCGACCTTTTTTATATCCGAACGTGTTGACGTTGGCGATGTTGTTCCCGACGACGTCTAGCTTTGATTGAAAGTTCTTCAATCCACTGATTCCTGAGTACATTGCTCTTAACATTATATTTCCCCCTACGCTTATTTGATGGAAGTGATATCGTATACGCTGACTGACGTGCCGTCTTCAAGATCGGCCATATACCCTGTTAAATCATTTCGAGAGATTGAGACAACGCGACCTGACCCTTTTGTCGTCTCTTCGCTCGTTTCTGATGTGAAGTCAATTGTTTTACCAATCATGCTACTGTATTCAGAAATCGATGACATATGGCGGTCAACGAGGACAGAGTCAAGTTGTTTCGAAATCGTTTGCATCTGTTCGAGTGAAGAGAATTGCGCCATCTGTGCGATGAATTCACGGTCTTCCATCGGCGACATCGGGTCCTGGTTCGCGATTTGAGCGAGTAACAATTTCATGAACATGTCTTTGTCGTATTGATTCGTCGCTTTTGGAAGCGACTGGTCTGGCAATGTATAATCATTCGTCTTCGGCTGGATGCTCGTCATCTTCAGATCCTCCTTTCGGCTGTTCGTTAGGTTGTTCCTGGTCCGGTTGCTCAGAACCTTCTGACGTGCCCGACTTCGAATCAAGAGCTTGTTGTGTCAAGTTGACCTCAACCCGAACGTTTTGAGAATGAGGTGCCAATGTTTGCTGCAACTGTTGGACTTGCGACTGAATCAGTTGCTTCGCCTCTTGGCTACTGGCAAACATTTTGACGACAAGCTCCCCGTTCTTCCGTTCCATCTTGACGACAAGTTCTCCAAGTTGCTCCGGATATAGCCTCACGGTGAACACTTTTGAACCATCTGCCCCACTTTTGAACGGTGCCTTTTGAAGAGCCGCTTCAATCCGAGCTTGTAAGTTTTCAGGAAGTGACCCTTTTGAAGCATACATGACGGTATCCACATCAATTTGTGGTCTCGACCAGTTC
Organism: Exiguobacterium sp. s101; assembly: GCF_018617835.1. Lineage (NCBI taxonomy): Bacteria > Bacillati > Bacillota > Bacilli > Caryophanales > Exiguobacterium > Exiguobacterium sp. s101. Next base: position 196,951 of record NZ_JACSKX010000001.1, read on the forward strand.
ATTCCTTTCGGCATCCAGTCGACATTACTTGATTGAAGTGCAGGTTTTGCTATTTTTACGGTTTCAACATTCGTCATTACGGGAACTTCTTTCATTGTGCCCTCGCCTGGACCTTTATGTTGCGTGATAATCCGCTGAATCGTTTGAACATGCTTTGCAAGTTCTTGATTCGGAACAGGTTGAGTGACTGGAACATGTGGCGTTTGACCAGCTGCTTCTTTTTGGTTCATTACATTGATTGATGAGCTAGCCTGCATAATCACCGGTAAAACCGAAGACGAGAGCGTCTCAGCTTCTTGTGAAGAATTGGACAATTGCCCGAGTAATCCTACATACGCATCCATAAACGTACGATACGCATCTTGCGGTAATGATTTAAGCCAATCCAACGTGTCAGGTTTTTGAAACCATGACTCGAGTTCCTTAGCCATCTTTTCAAGGTCGACCGCTGCTTCAGGAAGCGCACCTTCTTCAAGATGAGGAAGTGCTGTTTGCTCTCCAGAGCCTTGCGCCGAACCGAGCATCGCCGACAGGAGGTCTAGAAAGCCGCCTGCACTCTGCGACTCACCTTCCGCAACTCCGGCTCGAGCCGTTGATCCTTGAATGGCTTGTGTCAATAAAGCGATATTCAATGTTGGCCCTCCCTTTTCATGTTCATTGGAGAAGCTGCGTCACAACCGCAGCTTGCTGTGCGTTCATACGCCCTAAAATATCCGCCTGCTGTTTAGGAGATAATTCCTTTAACAGATCAGCTACCTGCGGGCTCTCTAGCTCGCCCATGATTGCTGCAGCCTGTTTGGCAGACATTTCTTCATAGACACTGGCAACATCGGATGAGGTTTCATCTTCTTTAGTCGCTGCTTCAAGCTCAGAGGTGAGACGATCTCGTTCGCGAATCAAATCGGTAATTTCTTCTTGTCTCGCTTTTACTTCGTTCGTCAATTCAATATTCTCATTCCGTAATTTTTCAATCTCACTGTTCGCCGCTTTCAAGCGATTCGTTGTTTCTGAATCGATTCCCGTCACATTGACTTGAGTCTCAGACGTTTTAGTTTCCCCCGTCTTTTCGTCATTCTTTACTTCTAGTAAGGGAACAGATAACAGTGGACGGTCCATCGCATAGTTCATGACGACGATTCCGCCAACTAAAATGAAAATCGCTGGAATGAGGACCAACGCCACAATCATTTGCTTGCCTCGTTTATTGTTCTCGTTTGCCATGCTACTTCCCTTTCCCATGATGAATCACAGCAAGTTCGTCCATCATTTGTTGCTCTGTAAGTTTTGCCACTGTCATCTCATGCAGGCTGGCTTTTTCATGTAGTGTCACATATTTCTTTTCTTCCACCACTTTGCCGAGCAATCGCTCTTGCGATACATGATAGCGATTGCGCGCTTGTTGAACGACGAGCTGTTGCGTCTCGATTTGACGTTTCACTTGTTCTCGTGTTTTTTCACGATATTGCGACATGAGGAGATCGATTCTTCCAGATTGTTCATCTTGATGTTTAATCAATGCTTCATACATTAAGAGGAGATCATATAACTTCTCCATCTCCGTTTCGAGTTTCGATTTCAACCCTCTTACTTCTAAGGCAGCATCTTCTTTCTCATGTTCAGCTATAGGTATGATTCGTTCTAATATGAGTCTATTCATGATTCACCTCGCGCGATATGTGACAAGTGGCCCATCGTCTGTTCAAATGCGGCGTCTTCCTCAATCGATTGCTTCAAGAACGTCAATAAGAATGGATACTTCTCAATTGCCGTATCGATTGCTGGATTGGTCCCTTTTTTATATGCACCGATATTAATCAAATCTTCTGCATCGATATAAGTTGCTAACCAGCTACGGAATGTTTGAGCCGCTTCCCGATGTACAGGAGACGCGATTTGATTCATGACCCGGCTAATCGACTTTAAGACATGGATCGCAGGAAACTGTCCACGGTTCGCAAGCGAACGGTCCATGACAAAGTGTCCATCTAATATCCCTCGCACCGCATCAGCGATCGGTTCATTCATATCATCCCCATCGACAAGCACCGTATAAAACGCCGTGATTGATCCGCTGGCTGCGGTACCACTCCGTTCTAGCAGTTGTGGCAACATGGCGAATACAGACGGTGTATACCCTTTAGATGTCGGTGGTTCACCGGTTGCGAGTCCAATTTCACGCTGCGCCATCGCAAAACGTGTCACCGAGTCCATCATGAGAACCACTTCTTTTCCTTGGTCGCGGAAATACTCTGCAATCGCGGTAGCCGTGTATGCACCCTTCAAGCGGACAAGCGGTGGCTGATCACTCGTCGCTACAATCACGACGGATCGAGCCATTCCTTCCGGTCCAAGCTCTTTTTCGATGAACTCTTTCACTTCTCGCCCACGTTCTCCAATGAGTGCAATGACATTAATGTCAGCAGAAGAACGTTTGGCAATCATCCCGAGCAACGTCGACTTTCCTACGCCAGACCCGGCAAATAATCCGACACGTTGACCTTTCCCGACGGTCAAAAGACCATCAATCATGCGGACACCGGTCGATAGAGCTTCTAAAATCCTCGGTCGATTCAATGGGTTCGGCGGTTTGCGTTGAACGTCGTAACGTTTTCCGGTCACGAGTTGCTCACCGGATAAGGGACGCCCTAAACCGTCGAGTACCTGTCCAATCAGTTCTGCGCCTACAGGAACTTGAAGCATCTTCCCTGTCCCTTTTACAAGACAACCTGGTGCGATTTGGATAGTTTCACCGTATGGCATGAGAAGAACACGCTCTTCATTGAAGCCAACCACTTCTGCTTCAACCGTTTCATTTGAAGGAAGGACAATCAAACATCGTTCCCCGACAAACGCGCTCGGTCCATTTGATTCAATCATCAATCCGACGACCCGACAGACTCTGCCGATTTTACGCATATACTCGCCATCTGCGGACTGCTTGATTGATTCGATGACCTGTTCAATAAGCGCCATCCGCTAAAACCTCCTCGATTTTGGCTTGGATGCGTTCGAAGCTGTACGATAAATCGACTTCATTTCCACGATGTGGCGATTCAATTCGAATAGCTGTTTCGTCAAGCGATCCATCTCCACGATACTTAAGAGGCGGTGTCTCGTCTGTCCGCCACATCGATTCGAATTGCTGAATCGATGCGAGTCGGGTCGGATGTACAAAGATTGTGAGTGATTCGGCGTCAATTAGGTGTGACATCTGTTCACGAATCATCGTCGCAAACAACTCTTCATCTTTTCGAACAAGATCCGTTGTCACATGAGCACTGACCGAGATTGCCAGCTCGATGAGTTGTTCTTCCGCTTGTCTCCATTTTTCTTCAAATATGAGTTCAAGTTCGGTCGAAACGGAATTTAATCGTGTGGTGATGGTCTCGAACTCAGCCAATCCGTCCTGCCTACCTTGAAGGAGACCTTGCTGATACCCTTCTGAACGCGCCTCCTCGAACACCTGTTGTTTCAACCGCTCCAACTGTTCGACTTCGGTCAACTGAAACTGTTGAAATGCTTCTTCATCCTGTTTCAGCTTCTCGTAGCGCGACTCGATGACTTGATGATGGTCGATGTGATCGGTCGGTTCAATAACGGGTGTTTCTAATCGTTTGGATTCAATCCGTTGCGGAATGTTCGACATTGCACGTTGACGTTTGATTACATTAGACAACGATGTCATCTCCTCCACCTCGGCTGATTACAATCTCGCCGACATCCTCTAGGCGGCGAATGATTCCGACGATGCGGCTCTGCGCCTCTTCCACGTCACGCAATCGCACTGGCCCCATAAATTCCATGTCTTCTTTGAACGTTTCGACCATCCGCTGTGACATGTTTTTGAAGATGATTTGTTTTACTTCTTCTGAAGACACTTTGAGTGCTAACAACAAATCATCGTTCGCCACTTCACGGATGATTCGTTGAATCGCACGAGAGTCGAGTGTGACGATATCTTCGAATACGAACATGCGTTTCTTGATTTCTTCTGCGAGCTCTGGGTCTTCGATTTCGAGCGCATCGAGAATCGTGCGTTCCGTCGTCCGGTCGACACCATTCAACACTTCGACAACCGCCTCAATACCACCCGACTGGGCATAATCTTGCATATCCGTTTGCGAGAGGTTCTTTTCAAGAATTTGTTCCACTTCATGAATAACGTCAGGATTGAGTCGATCCATCGTCGCAATCCGTTTTGCTACTTCCGATTGAATCTCAGGCGGTAGCTCCGATAATATCTGGCCTGACTTGACCGGTTCTAAATGGGCTAATATCAATGCAATCGTCTGTGGATGTTCATTTTGTATAAAGTTCAGTAACTGTTTCGGGTCTGCTTTTCGTGCAAACTCGAACGGTCGTACTTGTAAGGTCGATGTTAGACGATGAATCAATGCCATCGCTTTATCTTCACCAACGGCCTTCTCAAGGACCGTTTTCGCAAATCCGATCCCACCTTGAGTGATGTAGCTTTGTGCCATGGCGAGCTCATGGAACTCACCGAGAATGCTATCTTTTTCTTCCGGGGACACTTTTTTTAACGCTGAAATTTGAAGCGTCAGTTGTTCCATCTCTTCTTCAGAAAGATGCTTATAGACGTTCGCCGCCACTTCCGGTCCCAGGGAAATCATGAGCATCGCTGCTTTTTCGCGATTCGATTGTTTTGCATAATTCACGTTACTCACTCCTCAGACATCCAAGTACGAAGCAGTTTAGCAAACTCTTCTGGATTACTTTCAGCTAATTTTTCTAACTGTTTCTTCTTCACTGCCCCTTCACCTCGCTCCTCGAGGTCCAGGTCTGGAACTTCATCTTCATATGGGACTTCCCATTCGTTCGTCTCTTCCACGACTTCTTGCTTGCGTCTACGCATCGCGAAGAAGATGAGCGCAAGAAGAATGACCGCTCCGGCTGCTGTCGCATACATCCACCATGGTGTAGGTAGTTCCGTTGCCGCGATTTCTTCTACTTCGGCGAACGGTCTCGACACAACGACGACCTTCTGTTCGAGTTCGGCATCTGTGATGGCCACATCCGTCTTCGCTAATGAAGTTCGAATGATGGAATACATCATCGTTTCGAGATCACCTTCGAGTTGTGGATCGATACTCGTTGCACCATCTGGCGGCTCAACAATGAGTTGCACACCTAGGTCGCGAATCGTATACGGTGCATCTTGAATCTGTTTGGTGATGCGATTCACTTCATAATTGATGATTTCATGATTCTTTTCACTTTCATCCGTTCCGTCCCCTGTAGCTGCCGGGAAGTTGATTGTGTCATTTTCACCAGTCCCAGTTGCTTCTGTCGCCGTCCCAGTTGCGCCTGTGTAAGCTTCTGCGATTCGTTCAGCTGAAGTCACAATACCTTCCATATTTTCTTCATCAACTGGCGTCACTAAATTCTGTTCTTCGGCTGTCTGTGTCGTATCGATATCAGCTGTGACAGAAACGAGTACGCTCCGTTCACCTAGTAAGACAGATAACATCTGTTGGATTTGTTGACGGACGTCTTTTTCGACTTGACGTTTTAATGCCAATGGGTCAGATGAAGAGCCCCCTGCAACTACCGTTTGATCGAGATCATAATACGTAAAGTATTGATCCATAATTGAAATATTTTCAGGTTTTAAGTTAGGAACACTCTTACTGATTAAATGATAGAGGCCTTTCACTGTATTCGGTTCCAAGCTCGTTCCTGCACCGACGTTTAATACAATTGAAGCTGTCGGTTCTCCTTGATCTTCTGCTAAAAAGACAGACTTTTCAGGAAGGGAGATGATGACTTTCGCTTGATTGATACCTTCTATTTGAGTGATGAGACGCTCTAACTCCGTCTGCATTGCACTTCGCTCGATGACAGCCATTTCACGGTCTGTCGTTCCAAAACCTGCGTTTTCACTGAAGAAGCTATAGTCAATCGATCCGGATTTTGGAATCCCGGCCGCGGCAAGGCTCACTTTTAACTGATCGACCATTTCATTTGGTACATATACGCTCACACCGTTCGAAGTCGCCTTGATTTCTGACTTCACTCCGTCCGCCGTCAACTTCTCCGTCACTTCACCTGCTTCTTGAGCAGACAAGTTCGTATAGAGAGGTGACATGTTTGGTCTCGAAAGGAAGAATGTAAGTACGAAGGCCGCGATTAGAATGACCGCAATCGAGATGCCCCATACGAGTTTTTGCTTCGTTGAAATCGCCTTCAATGAGTCGGTCATGGATTTGAATCGTTCTTTTAATTGTTCATTCATCGCAACTTGTCATCCTCTACAATTAAACTTGCATTCGCATCATTTCTTGATAGGCTTCAACAGCCTTGTTCCTCACCTCGATGGCAAGTTGCATCGCAATCGACGACTCTTCGCTTTGGATCATCACTTGATGAAGGTCAGCTTTTCCGACGGCCAAATCTTTACGGGCCTGACTTGTCGCTTGTTGTGTCTCATTCAGCGCGTTCATCGCTTCATTCAAATACGACCCAAACTGAGATGGGTTCGTTTTGTTCATTGATGGCATGACTTCCGGGCTCATCAATTGAATCGGATTAATTTGCATCCCTGATCACTCCTTATCCTTTTCCAATCTCCATCGCTTTGACGAGCATCGCCTTCGATGCGTTCATTGCAGCAATGTTCGCTTCGTAAGAGCGAGTTGCACCCATTAGGTCGACCATCTCTTTTAACAAATCAACGTTTGGCATTTGTACGTACCCACGCTCGTCCGCATCGGGATGGCTCGGATTGTAGGCCAACTTGAAAGGTGCATCGTCTTCGATGATTTGAGACACTTGCACCCCACCATTAACAGTATCCATTTGTTTTCGGAAAGGTGCTTCCTGCAACACAGTCATCTTTCTCGTATAAGGTTGCCACTCGCCATCTACGAGTTTCCCTCGTGTCGTTTGGGCATTGGCAATGTTGGCCGAGACGGTATCCATTCGTAAACGTTGAGACGTTAACGCTGATGCTGAAATATGAAAACTATCAAACATTCCCATCGATTAACGCCCTCCCCGAATAACTGATTTTAATCCTCCGAGCCTGCGATTTAATTGTTCCATCGTCGCCTCGTACTGGAGTTGGTTTCGTGCCAGTTCACTCATTTCATAATCTAAGTCGACATTGTTGCCATCACTTCTCATCGCTCCACCTGCTCGATCGACTACTTTTGATTGAGTCGAGTCACTCGGTCGACCATCTTGTAGTTTGAGACGCATCTCACTTTGAAGTGTCTGCTCAAATATCGCTTGTTTCGCTTTAAAATTTGGTGTGTCAATGTTTGAAAGGTTATGACTGATAACCTTCTGATTGAGAACTGCATGATTAACGGCTTGCTTGAGTAATTGATAGTCACTACCAATCCAATTCACGGCGTTCACTCGCTTTCGTGTGATAACTACTGAATATACCTGATTTGGAAATTCCACTATTTCATTGAAACAAATCTGTAACAGTTCTGAAAGATATTTTTTAAAACATAGGTAAATGGCTTAATGTATTTTTGTCGAATTGCCGACAAATTCTGAAAAAAATTACTTTTGCACTAAAAAAAACCGCCCTCTGCCAAGAGAAAGCGGTTTTTTAGGAATAAAGTTCCTTTTTAAAGGGTTTTCAATGTTAATTATACATCAAAAGTGGCGTTCTAGTTTGATTTTAGTTTTTGTAATTCAAACAAGAAGTTGTCATTTAATATTTTAATATACGTTCCTTTCATTCCTAAAGAACGTGATTCAATAACCCCCGCACTTTCCAATTTTCGAAGTGCGTTTACGATTACTGAGCGTGTGATTCCCACTCGGTCGGCAATTTTGGAAGCAACTAGCAGTCCTTCGTTACCACCGAGCTCCTCAAAAATATGCTCGATTGCTTCAAGTTCTGAATACGATAATGAATTGATCGCCATTTGAACGACAGCCTTCTTACGGGCTGATGTCTCTGCTTCCGCAGCTTTTTCCCGAAGGATTTCCATCCCAACAACGGTCGCGCTATATTCAGCGAGGACGAGGTCGTCTTCTGTGAATTCATTCGCCAAGCGCCCTAAGACGAGTGTACCTAGACGCTCACCACCGCCGATGATCGGAACAATCGTCGTCATCGAGTTTAGGAAGAGATCGTGGTTCTCGACAGGGAATGCCGTATATTCGCTGTCGATATCGATGTTCGCTGTCGTTTCCTTGACATTGAACAAGTTTGAGGCATAAGGTTCTGGGAACTGTCGGTCCACCAAGAATGCCTTCATGCGTTCATTTTCAATTTGTTGTTTGATTGCAAAGCCGAGTAAACGTCCACGACGGCTCACGATAAACGTGTTTGATTCAAGTACTTCACGCATTTTGTCCGCCATTTCTTTAAAATCAACGTGCGCACTTGCTTCTTGTTGAAGCATCGTGTTTAATTGGCGAGTTTTGTCTAGTAAATTCATAATGTCTATTTCCTCCCTGTATGTGCATACAGAATCTTATAAAATATATTGACTCAAGTCTCGATCATCTGCGATCGAGCCCACTTTTTCTTGTACGTAAGCTGGTGTGATTTCCACGCTTGTTTGTGGCATATCCGCAGCTTCAAATGATAAATCTTCCAAGACACGCTCCATGATTGTATATAGACGGCGTGCTCCGATATCATCGGTCTCGCGGTTGACATGTGTCGCAATTTTTGCGATTTCTTCAATCGCTTCATGTGTAAAATCGACCGTGATTTCTTCAGATTCTAACAGTGCTGTATATTGTTTAATCAGCGCTTGTGATGGCTCAGTCAAAATTTTGACGAAGTCTTCCTCTGTCAAACTGTTCAATTCGACGCGAATCGGGAAACGACCTTGTAATTCTGGAATCAAGTCAGATGGCTTCGCCATATGGAAAGCACCGGCTGCGATGAAGAGCACATGGTCCGTTTTGACCGGTCCGTACTTCGTGACGACCGTAGATCCTTCGACGATCGGAAGAATATCTCGCTGTACACCTTCTCGAGAAACACCGGCGTGATCTTGTGACTTTGTTGCGATTTTATCGACTTCATCAACGAAGATGATCCCCATTTGCTCGCTTCGCTGTACCGCTTCATCGTGGACTTCGTTCAAATCAAGAAGGTTTTCTGCTTCTTCTGCTACGACAAGGGGGCGTGCCTCGCGAACTGTCAGCTTACGTTGCTTCCGTTTCTTCGGAACGATTTGTCCAAGCATATCCTGTAGATTAGACAAGCCTTCCATTCCTTGCCCTTGGAACAAGTCGACAGTCTGTTTTTCTTCAAGTTCGACTTCAATGACTCGATCTTCAAGTTCACCGAGCTCGAGCAGACGACGGAGTTGGGCCCGGTCTGTTTTAGTCGTGTCATTCGATGACTCAGGTTGTTGTGTCTGACCGCCGAACAATGCTTCAAACGGGTTTGATGCGCTCGGTGCAGCTTTCGCTTTCCCTTGAAGGGCATCTAACAATCGTTCAGTCGCCGCACGTTCAGCAGGTTCTTTAACATCTTCTTTCTTCTCTTCTTTGACGAGACGTACAGATGCCTCCACAAGGTCACGCACCATCGATTCGACATCCCGACCGACGTAGCCGACTTCTGTAAATTTTGTCGCTTCTACTTTGACGAACGGAGCTCCGACTAGTTTAGCTAAACGGCGGGCAATCTCAGTTTTCCCGACCCCTGTCGGTCCGATCATCAAGATATTTTTAGGGGTGACTTCATCTCGAAGGTCTGAACTTAACTTTTGACGGCGATAACGATTGCGTAATGCAATCGCTACGGCCCGTTTGGCATTCTTTTGACCGATTACGAAGCGGTCTAATTCCGATACGATTTGTCTAGGTGTCAACTCTCGATTCATTCAGCAGCGCCTCCGATCGTTTCTACAATGACTTGATCATTTGTATACACACAAAGCTCACCAGCAATTTCAAGAGCGGCTCGCGCAATTTCTTCTGCGGATTTGTCAGGAGAATGACGGACGAGCGCGCGACCTGCCGCGAGCGCATAATTTCCGCCTGACCCGATCGCGAGGATCCCATCATCCGGCTCGATGACTTCTCCATTCCCAGAGACTAATAATAGATGTTCGGCGTCCATGACAATCAATAACGCTTCAAGCTGACGTAACATTTTATCTCCGCGCCATTCTTTCGCAAGTTCGACCGCGGCACGCGGCAAGTTACCGTTATACATTTCAAGTTTCGATTCAAACTTTTCAAACAATGTGAAAGCATCGGCTACGCTACCTGCAAAACCGGCAACTACTTTCCCGCCGTACAGGCGTCTCACTTTCTTCGCCTTGGTTTTCATGATGACGGCATTCCCAAACGTAACTTGGCCATCTCCACTCATCGCACATTGCCCATTGTGTCGAACTGCAAAAATTGTCGTTGCATGAAACATATCGTAACCTCCTACTTTCTTGGATGTGTCGCTTGATAAATCGAACGTAGACGTTCAGTCGATACGTGGGTATAGCGCCCGGTCGTTGACAGTGACTCATGTCCGAGCAACTCTTGCACAGCGCGCAAGTCCGCTCCACGCTCTAACAAGTCCGTTGCGAAACTATGACGCAACGAATGCGGGGTGAGCGGCTTATGTACCCCACTCTCTTTTCTCAAACGCTTCATAACATACCGAATTTGGTCTGTTGTCATTCGATTCCCTCTTTGACTCAAAAATAATGCATTTTCCGAAGGAGGAACGACTTCTACGCGTATTTCGATGTAATGTCGTAACGCTTCTACAGCATATTGTCCGACCGGGACATACCGTTCTTTTTTCCCTTTTCCTAACACATGTACGAATGACAATACTTCATCAAAGGACGAGAGGTTCATCCCACAAAGCTCAGCAACACGAATCCCCGTCCCATATAGAACTTCGAGAATGGCTACGTCTCTCGCTTTTAAAAACGGATCGTCCTGCTTTAACGCAGCCTCTAGCAGTAGCTCGACTTCAGTCGGGACAGCGAAGGTCGGTAATGACTGTCTTTTTTTCGGTGAAGTGAGATCGTGAAACAGCGGTTCTCCCCCATACTCCCTTGCCATATACTTCCCGAATTGCTTGAGGCAAGACACTTTTTGGGACACCGTGGACGCGGCCAATTGTTTCTCGTAAAGGACATATAAATAACGCCGCGCCGTCTGTGCATCATAAGGGTCTTGATGCGCTGATTGGCAATATGCGGCGTACTGTTCGAGCGTTTGCTCGTAAGAGCGTTTCGTATGAGGAGACAGTCGACGTTCAATTTGGCAATAGCGTAAAAATGATTGTCGATCCTCTAAGAATCCCATTTTATCGCCTCCTCGATGACACGTAAAAACGCATGTTCTCGTCAAATCGAAATTAGCATAGCATACAGAATGTACGGTGACAATAGATAGTCGTTCAATAATCTGAAAATTTTCAAAGTATGAAACAAAATACACAATTGAAATTTTACTTCAAAACAAAAGAGCCAAAAATTGGCTCTCTTTTTCAAAGGTTTTTAAATTGTTGAATCGTATCTAAAGCTCGATTGGCATAACGTTCGTACCGTTCTTGCTTTTTCATTTTCTTCGTAGTGTCTTCGAGTGAAGGGACTAATCCGAAATTCGCATTCATCGGTTGGAAGTGTTTCCCGTCAGCTGTGGTGATATAATGCGCCATCGAACCAAGCATCGTCTCTCTTGGTAAAACGACAAGTTCTTCACCCGCAATCATCTTCGCTGCATTAATTCCAGCTAAAAGTCCAGATGCCGCTGATTCTACGTATCCTTCAACACCCGTCATCTGACCGGCAAAGAAGAGTGTATCACGCGTGCGTGCCTGATACGTCGGCTTGAGCAGGCTCGGTGAATTGATGAATGTATTTCGGTGCATGACACCGTAACGGACGATATCTGCATTTTCAAGCCCAGGGATCAGTCGAATGATTCGCTTTTGTTCGCCCCATTTCAAATGCGTCTGGAAGCCAACTAGATTATAAAGCGTTCCTGCTGAGTTGTCTTGGCGAAGTTGCACGACCGCATACGGACGTTTGCCCGTCTTCGGATCTTCTAATCCGACCGGCTTCATCGGTCCGAATAGAAGTGTCTTCTTCCCACGCTCCGCCATGACTTCAAACGGCATACATCCTTCGAAGTAAATTTCTTTTTCGAACTCTTTGAGCGGGACGACTTCCGCTTTGACCAGTTCTTCATAAAACACATCAAACTCTTCTTCTGTCATCGGACAGTTCAAGTAAGCAGCTTCACCTTTGTCGTAACGCGACTTCAAATATACTTTTTCGCGATCGATTGTATCGCCATCTAAAATTGGGGCAGCCGCATCATAGAAGTATAGATAATCTTCACCTGTAAACGCTTTGAGTGACGCAGAAAGATCAGGAGACGTCAATGGGCCTGTCGCTACAATGACAATGCCTTCTGGAATTTCTTTTAACTCTTCAGTATGCACTGTGACGTTCTCATGATTTTTTAGTTTCTCGGTGATGAATCCGGCAAACTCATGACGATCGACAGCGAGGGCGCCACCAGCCGGCACGCTTGCCGTGTCTGCCGCTTTCAAGATGAGCGAATCAAGCGTCCGCATCTCTTCTTTCAAGACACCGACCGCGTTTTGAAGACCGTTCGCACGGAGCGAGTTCGAACAAACGAGCTCTGCGAATTGATCTGTGTGGTGAGCCGGTGTTTGGCGTACCGGTCTCATTTCATACAAATCGACTTGAATGCCGCGTTTGGCGAGTTGCCATACCGCTTCGGAACCGGCCAACCCAGCCCCGATTACAGTTACACGTTGTTGCAACATTAATCCTCCTCTTGCTGATGTACCTCGGTATGGGTACAGTTCGTACATTGATATTTCAGACCGTCTTTAATTTTCTTCTCGACCATCAAGCTGTCGCACACTGGACACGGTTTCGCAACCGGTTTGTCCCATGAAACGAACTCACATTCCGGATAATTCGAGCATCCATAGAAAAGACGACCTTTTTTACTGCGTCGTTCCACGATTTGCCCATCCTTACAATTTGGACAAGGAACCCCGATTTCGACTTGTACCGGTTTCGTGTTTGTGCAGTTCGGGAAATTCGAACAAGCCATAAATTTACCGTATCGTCCCATTTTGATGACCATCGGCGAACCACAGACTTCACAGTCGATTCCCGCAGGCTCATCTTTCACTTCGATTTTTTCAATTTCTTCTTCGGCGCGCTTCAAGCGCTTCTCGAATGATCGATAAATCGGTGCGACGACCTCGGTCCACTCGACTTCCTTATGCTCGATTGAGTCAAGGAGTGTCTCCATATCGGCCGTGAACTGAACAGTAATAAAGTCATTGAAATACTCATCAATCATTTCAATCACGAGTTCTCCAAGTTCAGTCGGAACAAACTTCTTCTCTTCTAAAACGACGTAACCTCGTCGTTGAATCGTGTCGAGTGTCGGTGCATAAGTCGACGGTCGACCGATACCGAGTTCTTCCATCGCCCGAACGAGGCGCGCCTCTGTATAACGTGGTGGCGGTTGCGTGAAGTGTTGCTTCGGTTCGATCGTTTCGAAACTAACCGTATCCTCCACTTCAAGAGGAGGTAGTAGCCCTTCCTTCTCTTGATTCGTATCCACGATATCATCATCTTTCGACTCAATATACACTTTCATGAAACCTGGGAATTTAACGGTCGATCCATTGGCACGGAAAATCATGCCGTTCGACTCGACATCGATTTTAACTGTGTCTAATACTGCTGGTGCCATTTGGCTTGCAATTAAACGCTCCCAAATCAATTTATATAGTCTCAACTGGTCGCGTGACAGATAAGGCTTCAAGGAAGCTGGGTCACGTAGCGCTGAAGTCGGACGAATGGCTTCGTGGGCATCTTGTGCGTTTGCTGCTTTCTTTTCCTTTTGTTTCTGCAGAGCTACATATTCCTCGCCGAATGTCGATTCAATGTATTCTTTTGCCTCTGTCTTCGCCAAATCAGAGATCCGTGTCGAATCTGTACGCATGTACGTGATCAGACCGACCGTGCCCTCTTTCTTACCAAGATCGATTCCTTCATATAATTGTTGGGCGAGCATCATCGTTTTCTTCGCACGGAAATTCAATTTACGCGCCGCATCCTGTTGCAACGAACTCGTCGTGAACGGTAGCGAAGCGTTTCGCTTTCGTTCTTTCTTCGTTACGTCAATGACTTTAAACGTGTCATCGATGGTATCAAGAACTGATTGAGCGTCCTCTTCCGACTTCAATTCCATCTTCTTCCCATCTTTTCCGTAAAATGAAGTCTCGAACATTTCCCCATCATGATTCAATTCAAGCTTGATTGTCCAATACTCTTCCGGGTCGAACGCATTGATTTCGCGTTCACGGTCGATGATCATCTTTACAGCAACCGATTGGACTCGTCCAGCAGATAGTCCTTTTTTTACTTTCTTCCATAATAAAGGACTCATCCCATAACCGACGAGACGGTCTAGAATACGCCGGGCTTGCTGCGCATCGACGAGGTCATGATTAATTTTACGTGGGTGTTTAAACGATTCTTTAATCGCATCTTTTGTGATCTCGTTAAAGACGACGCGACATTCAGTCGTCTCATCGACACCGAGCGCGCGAGCCAAATGCCAGGCAATCGCTTCCCCTTCTCTATCGGGGTCGGCCGCGAGAAAGATTTTCGTGGCTTTTTTAGCCGCTGTCTTCAATTCTTTCAATACCGGCCCTTTACCACGGATGGTAATATACTTCGGTTCAAAGTCGTGTTCCACATCTACACCGAGTTGACTTTTCGGTAAATCGATGACGTGTCCCATCGAAGCTTTGACCATATAATTCGGACCTAAATAACGTTTAATCGTTTTTGCTTTCGCAGGTGATTCGACGATCACCAAATATTTTGCCATACATCTGCTCCCCTTTTAGAGGTCATTTAAATCCCTACCATAATATTCATGTTCTCACCGGTTTGTCAACGTACAATCTTGAGATCTTGAATAATTTGATCAGAATTCGTCAATGGAATCGCACCTTCTTCAATCAATCGATTCGGTCCTTCAGCAAGTGGATCGAGTGGTGAACCTGGTACCGCGAATACCGTCTTTCCTTGCTCTAAAGCGTGTCCGACCGTATTCATGGTTCCGCTCTTTCTCCTTGCTTGTAAGACGACGAGTGTATCACCGAGACCACTCACCAATCGATTTCTTTCCAAAAATTGAAATTTTTGAATCGGGGTGTCGGGCGTGTACTCACTCAACAAAATTCCATTCAGAGGAAGTCGTAGAAGCATGTTCCGGTTCGCTGCTGGATAGAGGTTTTTTAACCCCGCTCCGAGCACCGCCACGGTCGGACGATTTTTATTTAAGGCAAGCTCGTGGACAAGGCCATCAATGCCAAGCGCTCCGCCTGAAACCGAAACAGTTTCTTCTATTAAAGAGTGATAATGATTCACGAGCGATTGACTGATTCGATTCAACTCACGACTTCCGACCATCGCAGTCGTTCTTTCTTGTAGTACCTCTAAATCTCCATCGTAAAACAAGCAATATGGTGGGTTGGGGATGTCGAGTAACCGTTTTGGAAACAGCTCATCTTCCCACGTGACGAACTGAGTATAGGACTCAGACGCGTGCAACGCCCGTTCAGCCCGCTTCCAAACGTGTGTAGAGATTTGAGTGCGATGTGCTTCTAGCGTCCCGTTCAAATAATGATGCACAAATTCAACCGGAATTCGTGCAGCGGCAAACCGAGCTATTGTTTGATTCATCACAAACTCTCCTTTAAAAAAATGAGGGATGCAAGCATCCCTCAAGACTCTTATGTCGTCGGTTGACCCGTGACACACGCTTCGTATAAACCTTCATTTTTCAAGACACGAATCAATGTTTCACCGATGACAGCTGGCGTTTCAGCTACTTCGATCCCATTTGCGTTCAATGTCTTAATTTTCTCTGCAGCCGTCCCTTTGCCGCCTGAGATAATCGCGCCGGCATGTCCCATGCGCTTGCCTTCAGGTGCCGTTTGGCCACCGATGAACCCGATGACTGGTTTCGTCATGTTCGCTTTCACCCATTCAGCAGCCTCTTCTTCAGCTGTTCCACCGATCTCCCCGATCATAATGACAGCTTTCGTGTCTTCATCTTCGTTGAACGCTTTGAGCGTATCAATGAAGTTCGTTCCGTTGACTGGGTCTCCCCCGATTCCAACAGCCGTTGATTGACCGATTCCCGCAGTCGTCAACTGATGTACCGCCTCATACGTGAGCGTCCCAGAACGTGAGACGATTCCGACATGCCCTTTCGTATGAATATAGCCAGGCATGATGCCAAGTTTTGCTTCTCCTGGTGTGATGATTCCAGGACAGTTCGGTCCAATCAAGCGCGCCGGTTTGTCCTCGAGATAGCGTTTCACTTGAATCATGTCTACAACAGGGATTCCCTCTGTGATACAGATGATCAATTCGATGCCGCTGTCTGCAGCTTCCATAATCGAGTCCGCTGCGAAAGCTGGTGGAACATAGATGATGGATGCATTGGCACCTGTCGCTTCTACCGCTTCAGACACCGTGTTGAAGACTGGCACGTTGTCGAGCACCGTCGTGCCACCTTTACCAGGTGTGACACCACCGACTAATTTCGTGTTATATGCAAGCATCTGTTCGCCGTGGAACAGACCTTGTTTCCCTGTAATCCCTTGAATGATTACTTTCGTATCTTTATTCGCCCAAATACTCATGTCGTTTCCCCCTTATCGAACAAGTGCTGCGATTTTTTCCGCACCATCAGCCATCGAGTTGGCTGTCGTGATCGCAAGTCCAGATTCATCGAGAATGCGTTTCCCGGCATCAACGTTCGTTCCTTCTAAGCGAACGACGAGTGGCAAGTCGAGTCCGATTTCTTTCGTCGCTGCGACAATCCCCTCTGCGATGATGTCACACTTCATGATTCCACCAAAAATGTTCACGAAGATTCCTTTGACCTGGTCGTCTGACAAAATCAATTTGAATGCTTCTGTTACCTTTTCTTTCGTCGCGCCGCCGCCTACATCGAGGAAGTTAGCGGGTTCGGCGCCGTAATGTTTGATGATATCCATCGTTGCCATCGCAAGGCCAGCACCGTTGACAAGACAGCCGATGTTCCCGTCAAGTGCGATATAGCTGAGGTCATGTTTAGACGCTTCCACTTCACGCGGGTCTTCTTCTGTCGTGTCACGGAGCGAAAGGATCTCCGAGTGACGATAGAGTGCGTTGCTATCGAAGTTCAATTTTGCATCGAGCGCGATGACGTTGCCGTCTTTCGTCGTAACGAGCGGGTTAATTTCTGCAATCGTGCAATCTGTCTCGACGTACACTTTGTACAACTTCATGACCATGTCACTGAACTTGTTGACGAGTTTCGTCGGGACTTCCATCTTGAATGCGAGACGACGAGCTTGGAATGGACGTAAGCCCACGACTGGGTCGACGATCTCTTTATGAATCTTCTCCGGTGTATGTTCAGCGACTTCTTCGATGTCCATACCACCTTCAGATGAACCCATGATGACAATTCGGCCGATCGAACGGTCAAGCACGAGTCCTAAGTAAAATTCTTGGTCAATCGCAGAACCTTCTTCGATATAGAGACGCTGGACAACTTTTCCTTCCGGACCAGTTTGGTGTGTCACGAGCGTTTTCCCGAGAATCTCTGAAGCGTATTGCTTCACTTCCTCATCTGTCTTCGCAAGTTTGACGCCGCCAGCTTTACCGCGGCCACCTGCGTGAATTTGTGCTTTTACAACTTTCACTTCACCATCAAGCTTCGCAGCTGCTGCTACAGCTTCTTCAACCGTAAAGGCTGGATAACCCGTCGGAACGGCTACCCCAAACTCTTTTAGCAATTCTTTTGCCTGATACTCATGGATATTCATATGTTTTCCCCCTTAGTCCCCTTTAATATCGGCACGTCTATTGTAACGAAAAACTGAAAGCGCTGTCTATCGTTCTTACTTTAAGTTTTCATCTTTTTTTCACATATATCCCTAGACAAATCAAATTTTATCCTGTTCCATCTGATAGAGAAACACAAAAAGTTCGGCAATGACTTGATAGACGTCCTCCGGAATCTGATCTTCGATATTCAAAGCAGAGAGTAAGGATAGCAGTGCTGGGTCTTCATGAACAGGTATTCCGTTTTCGAGTGCAATCTCAAGCATGCGTTCGGCTACAATTCCCGTTCCTTTGGCGACGACATGTGGCGCATCCATCGACTGCTCATAGGTGAGCGCCATCGCTTTCTTCTGGTCTTTCATACTTGGAGGTCCACCTTTCCAAGCGGCGCGAACGTAGCAGGAACATGTTCTCGTTTCGCTTCATACGAAAAAGAAGATAGTTCGAACGAAACGCGATTCAAGCTCTCTTTCAAGAGCGGTTCATATGCGCTAACATATTGACTTAAATCGTGTCGCTCATTGAACACTCGAACAGACACGTATCGCTTTTGAATCAACACATCGATTCCCGTTTCGCCAAACTTTGGCGTCTCAAGAAACAACACGATCCTTGCATGATCAGAGTCAATTACATCCCGCTTCGGTGCCTCTAACCGAAATTGGACGTTTTCAAACGGACCTAATTGCGGTATGTGAAATGCTTGAGCGACGAATGGTGGATGTTGGGCTGCGTTGAACACCTCCTGTGCTCTCACGAACTGCTCAAACTTTGGCTCGCCTTTCGCTTTGAACAGTTCTCCGACGAGTGTCTTCACATCATTGCCGGATCCGCTCTCTAGCATTGTTTTTCCCGCGTTTTTGAGTGATTCCGGCGTCTGCATCGGCTCCCGCATGAATCGCGCCAGTTGCTCCCCTAGCACTTGTAGCGGGGACTTAGCAGTCATGAGTGACTCTGTCGCTTGGGTAACCACTTTCAAGACAAGCTTTGGTTCGACGTCCGTGACGACCATCTTATACGTCACATTCTCCTTGACGTTCGCATTGACTCCGACTCGGAACATGCCTTGCGGTAGTTGCATAACCGCCTCGTTGCCGGGTAACAATTGCAACACCTTTCCGACCACTGTATTGCCTAGCAAAAGCGGTCGCGATGTCTGTTCGGTCACTTTGAACGGTAATACTCCTTGGTGATCGATACGCAACGCGATCACTCCTTTCACATATGCTTGATAGGGGCAAACGTACGACGATGAATTGGCGTCACCCCGAGGCGCCTCAACCCTTCTATATGTGCCTCGGTCCCGTATCCTGCGTTCTTGTCAAATCCGTATCCAGGATATGTAAGGTCGTATTCTTCCATCATCCGGTCCCGAACGACTTTGGCGACGACACTTGCCGCGGCAATCGAGACACTGAGCGAGTCCCCTTTGATTAGAGATTGTTGTGTAATATCGAGGTCAAGCTTCATCGCGTCAATCAATAAGGCATCGGCGTCTCCGACTTGACGGATGGCCACCATCATTGCAAGTTTTGTCGCTTCATATATGTTGATATCATCAATTGTCCCCGACTCGACGATTCCGACACCAACTTCTGCAACTTCCATGATTTGATTGTAAGCCGCATCTCGTGCCGTTTTCGTCATTTTTTTAGAATCATTCAACCCCGCAACGTAAAATCCTTCAGGTAATAAGACGGCAGCCGCCACGACTGGTCCTGCGAGTGGACCGCGACCGACCTCATCCACGCCGACAATCCGTTCATATCCTGCACGTGTTAACTCGCGCTCATATGTCAAGCGTCGTTCGAAATCGGACCGTAACATCCGCTCCCGTTCAAATTGCAGCTCCTTCTGCCGAATCAACGTCTGCACACCCACCCGTGGGTCTTGTGATAAAGTTGACTTCATTTGTATCCACTCTTCATATCGGATGTCTTGAAGCTGTTGTTTAATCTGTTGAATCGTCACAATCTTTCTCCTCCTACTCAAAAAAGCCCTGTTTTCACAGAGCTTCAAATCATTTCATGGTCGGCCGGTGTCTCGAGAGAGACCCGTCCGATTTTTTCATGTCGAAGTTCATTCAAAAGTAGTTCGCTCGTTTTTTCAAAATCGACGTATCCACCACTGAGTAAACCGCGTTTCTTCCCAATCGTCTCGAGAAGTTCCACCGCATCATCAGGTAACGTCTCGATTTTGAATCGTTCCTTTAATTGCTCCGGGTAACGCGCCTGCAATTCTCGGACGGTGTACAGGGCGATGTCGTCCAAGTTGAGAATCTCATCTTTGATGGCGCCTGTTGCGGCCAAGCGATAACCAACTTGTTGGTCCTCAAATTTCGGCCAGAGAATACCTGGCGTGTCCAAGAGTTCCATCTCGCCGCCTTTCATCTTGATCCACTGTTGACGCTTCGTCACACCCGGACGGTCGCCCGTGATGGCGATGTTTCGTCCTGCGAGACGGTTGATGAGTGTTGACTTCCCGACGTTTGGGATACCGATAATGAGTGCACGAATCGGTCCAGGGTTACGCCCCTTTTCACGCATGCGGTCATGTTTTTCTTTCATCAACTTTTGAGCACCCGTGATGAGTTGTTTCAAGCCTTTACTATGCTTTGCATCGACGGCGACGACCTCGACGTCATCGCGCTTCAATGCGCGGAGCCAAGCGTCGGTGACGACGGGATCCGCCATGTCTGACTTGTTCAAGACGATAAGACGGGGTTTGCCCGCCGTAATCTCATCGACCATCGGGTTACGGCTCGATTGCGGCACACGCGCATCTACGAGCTCGATGACGACATCAATCAGTTTTAACTTTTCAGTAACTTGTCTTCTTGCTTTGGCCATGTGGCCAGGAAACCATTGAATTGCCAAAAAAGCACCACCTTAATCTTCTATCGTGCCAACATCATCGAGCGGCCAGAAGATGAAGTTTGTCTTGCCGACAATCTCCTCTTTCGACACAAACCCAATCTCACGGCTGTCTTTCGAATTTTGACGATTGTCTCCCATGACGAAATACGAATCCTCAGGAACGACCGACTCACCCGTCACTTGTTCAAGTGTAAAGTTCTCCGTCAGCGGAAATCCGTTCATCTGTGCACGGAACTCATCTAAATACGGCTCTTCAACCGCTTCATCATTAATATAGAGCACGTCATCTCGATATTCGAGCGTGTCGCCTGGAATAGCGATGACACGTTTAATATAATCTTTTGACTCTGTCGCATGGAATACGACGATATCGCCTCGGTCTAGCTCTCCAACATAGTTCGAAATTTTACTGACGATCATTCGATCCGCATTGTGGAGCGTCGGCATCATCGACTCTCCTTCAACGATGACAGGAACGAAGATGAACGTCCGGATAACGAACGCGATGACAAGAGCGACGACGATGGCTTTTAGCCAACTAAACACTTCTTTCAACTTCACTCACTCCTCTATCCATTTGAACTTATTGTACTAGAAAAAAATAAGCTTGTCGCAAGCGACAAGCTCAATTCCCATCTTAACGACGGATTTCTTTAATACGTGCTGCTTTACCGCGAAGGTTACGGAGGTAGTAAAGTTTCGCACGGCGAACTTTACCGTAGCGTACAACTTCGATTTGCGCAACGCGTGGTGAGTGAAGCGGGAATGCACGCTCAACACCTACACCGTAAGAAATCTTACGGACTGTGAATGTTTCGCTGATGCCGCCACCTTTACGCTTAATGACTACGCCTTCGAAGATCTGGATACGCTCGCGCGTTCCCTCTACAACTTTAACGTGGACACGTACTGTGTCACCAGGACGGAAAGCAGGTACGTCCGATTTGAATTGTTCTTCTGTGATTTCACGGAACAGTTTTTGTGTGTTCATGAATCATATCTCCTTTTTCTTCAATGTTCATATCTTCATATGCCCAAGCATCCAACAGCGGAACATCGGTAATCGGTGGTTTAACCCACATGCTCAAACATAGCATATATTTCTCAATCGCGCAACGATTGCAGAAACTTTTTATCATGTTCCGTCAACTCGGCATGTTCGAGCAAATCCGGCCGTTTTCGATAGGTCCGCTCAAGCGATTGTTCCCGCCGCCATTCCTCGATTCGGGCATGGTTCCCCGATAGGAGGACGTCCGGTACTTTCAACCCACGAAATTCAGCCGGTCGTGTATAGTGCGGATACTCAAGAAGTCCGGTCGAGAAAGAATCATCTTCATGGCTCGCCTGATCGCCGAGGACGTCCGGAAGTAGTCGCACGGTCGCATCGATCATCACCATCGTCGCAAGCTCTCCACCAGTCAGAACAAAGTCCCCAATCGACACCTCATCGGTCGCCAGTTCATCATGGATGCGCTGGTCAAACCCTTCATAATGCCCGCATAAAAAGATCAGATGTTCTTCCTTTGCCCATTCCTCTGCCATCTGTTGATTGAACGGTTTTCCAGTTGGGGTCGTGAGGATGATTCGAGGCTTTCGTGCCTCGAGAGAGTCAAACGCATCAAAGATTGGTTGTGGCGTGAGTAACATGCCCGCCCCGCCGCCATACGGATAATCATCGACTTTATGATGCTTGTTCGTTGAAAAGTCCCGAAAGTTGACGAAGGTCATGTCCACCTGCCCGAGCGCTTTCGCCCGGCCAACGATGGAATGATCGAGCGCCTGAAACATGTCCGGGAACAACGTCAACACATCAATCTTCATCGTCAATCATTCCAGGAATCGGTGTGATGACAACTCGCTTCGTTTCCAAGTCGATTTCTTTAACGACCGATTCGATATAGGGGATGAGAGCATCCGACTTACCTGGGCGCTTAATCACCCACACATCGTTCGCACCGTTCGTTTCAAAGATGTCATCGACGACACCGATGACAATCCCGTCCACGATGGCCTCACAACCAATGATTTCATGATAATAAAATTCATGTTCATCTAACTCGTGGACGTGTTCGGCATGAACATATAGCTTCAATCCTTTATATTTTTCTACGAGGTTGATATTCTCAAGTCCTTTGAACGTGACAAGATGAAACTGCTTATGCGGACGATATGTCGTGATTGTCATTTCTTGTTTCGTTCCGTTCACATCAAGAAACAGCGTGTTTCCTTTTTTAAAACGTTCTTCCGGAAAGTCTGTTGCTGCCAAAATCTTCACTTCGCCTTTAAGTCCATGCGTATTGGCGATTTTTCCAACATATAACCAATCCATCTCATTTCCCTCCTCAACAAAATAGGCCGACCTCAGAAAAGGTCGGCCACATCATTACTTCGCGTTTTTCGCGTTGTGGAATTTCTCCATGATCCCTGCTTTAGAGAACAAGTTACGTACTGTGTCAGATGGCTTCGCGCCGTCTGCCAACCATTTGAGCGCGAGTTCTTCGTTGATGCGAACTTCTGCTTCTGGTTTTGCAACCGGGTTGTAGTGACCAACTTGCTCGATGAAGCGACCGTCACGTGGTGAACGTGAGTCTGCTACAACGATACGGTAGAAAGGTGATTTTTTTGCGCCCATGCGCTTAAGACGAATTTTAACTGCCATGGTAATATACCTCCATCATGTGTTTAAGAATTGAC
This sequence comes from Exiguobacterium sp. s101, assembly GCF_018617835.1. NCBI lineage: Bacteria > Bacillati > Bacillota > Bacilli > Caryophanales > Exiguobacterium > Exiguobacterium sp. s101. Next base: position 220,400 of record NZ_JACSKX010000001.1, read on the forward strand.
AACTTTTATAGTATACAGCTTTTTCGTTCGACTGACAAAAGTTTTTGTTAGAAGAATGGAAGACCGAGGCCTTTTTTCTTCCCTTTCATTTGTCCTGACATTTGTTTCATCATCTTCTTCATGTCATCGAACTGTTTGATGAGACGGTTCACTTCTTGAATCGAGCGACCGCTCCCTTTTGCGATTCGCTTACGACGACTCGCATTGAGAACTTCCGGGTTGGAGCGTTCATGTTTCGTCATCGAGCGAATGATCGCTTCGACGTGATCGAGTTGTTTCTCGTCTATTTGGACGTTCTTCAACCCTTTCATTTTACCTGCACCAGGTAACATCGAAAGTAATTCATCAATTGGTCCCATGTTTTTCACTTGAGCCAACTGTTCAATGAAATCATCGAACGTGAACGACGCATCACGAATTTTGCTTTCTAGCTCTTTCGCTGCGTCTTGGTCCATCTGTGTCTCGGCTTTTTCAATGAGTGAGAGCACGTCCCCCATTCCAAGAATGCGTGACGCCATGCGCTCTGGATGGAACGGTTCGAGGGCATCCAACTTTTCTCCGAGACCGACGAACTTAATCGGCGCTCCCGTGACTGCCTTAATCGAAAGGGCTGCCCCGCCTCGTGTATCTCCGTCGAGCTTTGTCAGCACGACCCCGGTGATTCCGAGTTTCTCATTGAAACTGTCGGCCACATTGACCGCATCTTGACCCGTCATCGAATCGACGACGAGGAAGATCTCATTTGGTTTGGCAATCATCTTCACATTTTCGAGCTCGCCCATGAGCGTCTCATCGATATGAAGGCGACCGGCCGTATCGATCAACACGAAATCGTGATGATTTGTTTTTGCGTACTCGAGCGCTTTCGTCACAATCTCTTCCGGCTTCACTTGATCACCAAGTGAAAAGACCGGTAAATCGAGTTGTTTTCCGATTGTCTCAAGTTGCTTGATTGCCGCCGGACGATAAATATCCGCCGCGACGAGAAGTGGACTGCGGTTATGCTTTTTACGAATCAAGTTCGCTAGCTTCCCGGTCGTCGTCGTTTTACCCGCACCTTGCAGACCGACCATCATGACGACTGTCGGTGGTTTCTGACTAAATGAAATCGGGACGACGTCGCTTCCCATCAAATTTGTCAACTCTTCGTGAACAATCTTGACGACTTGTTGTCCTGGCGTCAATGATCTCATGACATCCTGACCAATCGCACGTTCTTTCACATCATTGACGAATTGTTTGACCACTTTAAAGTTGACGTCGGCTTCTAGAAGGGCGAGGCGAACCTCACGCATCATCTCTTTGACATCGGCCTCCGAGATTTTTCCTTTACCGCGCATTTTGGAAAGTGTCGATTGCAATCGTTCTGATAATCCTTCAAATGCCATGCTTCAGCCCCCTACTCTAAATTCTCAAGCGCAGATATCGTAGCACTCACATCATCTGTGAGTTCGACTTGACGTTTGAGGGTCTGAAGAAGTTGCTGGCGCTCTATGAATTTTTCGAATAGAGCTAGCTTTTCCTCGTACTGTTCAAGCATCGTTTCTGTACGCTTTATGTTATCGTAGACCGCTTGACGGCTGACTTCAAACTCTTCCGCAATCTCTCCGAGCGAGTAGTCATCTAGGTAATAAAGAGACATATAGTTGCGCTGTTTCGGTGTGAGGAGCGCTTGATAAAAATCGATGAGATAGTTCATACGATTCGTTTTTTCGAGCGTCAAACCTTTCACCTCCACATGTTAAGTGAAATCCCTTTACAACTACCAATAGTACAGCCGTCCCAAGTACTTGTCAAGTTTTTTTCTTAACAGTAAAACTTAGGCGAGGTCTTTGTTTGTGTCGTCTTTTTCAGTCGAGTCATCCTGTATCTTGTCTTCAAAAACATCACCGAACAATCCAAGGACGAACTGTTCCGGATTGAACACCTGTAAATCATCCATCTTCTCTCCGAGACCGACATATTTAACCGGAATGTCGAGTTCATTACGGATTGCAAGGACAATTCCGCCCTTTGCCGTCCCATCGAGTTTAGTCAAGACGATCCCACTTACGTTCGTTGCCTCTTTGAACGCTTTCGCTTGAATCATGGCGTTTTGCCCCGTCGTTGCATCGAGCGCGAGCAAGACTTCGTGTGGTCCGTTCGGAATTTCTCGTTCGATGACACGTTTCACTTTCTCGAGCTCTTTCATTAAATTGACCTTATTTTGGAGACGTCCTGCCGTATCACAGATGAGTACATCCATGTTACGTGACTTCGCAGACTGAACGGCATCGTATACGACTGCCGCTGGGTCCGATCCTTCCGTTTGACGAATGACCGGCACCCCGACACGTTCTCCCCACACTTCAAGTTGCTCTATAGCACCGGCACGGAACGTATCACCTGCCGCGAGCATGACGGAGCGACCTTCTGACTTCAATTGGTGCGCCAGTTTCCCAATCGTCGTCGTCTTTCCGACGCCGTTGACGCCGACAAACAAAATGACAGTGAGTCCATCCTGCATATTGAGTTCACGATCCGATTCACCTTCTTGAAGCCGGTTCGCTACGACCTCAACGAGTGCGTCACGGACAAGGACCGGGTCTTTCAAATTGCGTCGTTTCACTTCTTCCTTCAAGTCTTCGACGAGGTCCATCGTCGTCGTGACACCTACATCCGCTTGGATGAGCAAATCTTCGAGTTCATCGAAGAAATCCTCATCCACCTCACGGAAACGATAGACGAGGTCATTGACCGCACTCGCAAATCCGTCACGTGTCTTCGTCAACCCATCTGTAAACTTCTGTGACACCTCTTGAGTAGATGTCGTTAATTTATCTTTTAACTTTTTAAAAAAACTCAACGTGATTCCTCCATCTCTTCATCCATTTCGACGACACGTTTTGCTTCAGACAGTTCAACCGAGAGCACCTCGGACACCCCATTCTGTTGCATCGTGACGCCGTATAGCGTATCTGCAGCTTCCATCGTACCTTTTCGGTGCGTGATGATGATGAATTGCGTGTCAATCGACAGCGTACGAATATATTCTCCAAATCGATGTACGTTCGCCTCGTCAAGAGCCGCCTCGACTTCATCGAGGACACAAAACGGTACCGGACGCGTCTTCAAAATCGCAAACAACAAAGCGATGGCCGTCAACGCACGTTCCCCCCCGGACAATAGACTGAGCGTCTGTAACTTTTTGCCAGGTGGTTTGGCCACAATATCGATTCCCGTATTCAGTAGATCCGACTCATCTATTAATTTCAAATCCGCTTCCCCGCCACCGAAGAGTTCGATGAACGTCTGTTTGAAGTGCGCCCGGACGCTCGTATACGTCTCTTTGAAGAGGCGTGTCACTTCGCGGTCCATCTCGGCGATGATCTCATATAAATCCTCTTTTGCACTGACGAGGTCATCCCGTTGCTCAGACAGGAACGTGAACCGTTCGTGGACACTATCAAACTCTTCGATCGCATTTAGATTGACCGGTCCGATCTCCTCAATTTGACGAACGAGCAACTTGAATTCCTCTTTCGCCTCTTCAAGTGGGATTTCGAGTGCCGGCAATAGTTCTGCAACGAGTCCATGCTCTTCTAATGCATCGAGCTTCCATTGTCGTTTCAGCTCGAACTCTTGTTTTGCCGTTTCGAGTTTTCGGACGACAACTTCAGCTTGCCGTCTTGCCTCCGTTGCCTGGTCGACCCGTTGACGTAAGATTCGATACGCCTCTTCGTTCGTCTTGAGTGCTGCCGTCACTTCTTGAAGCCGCTCTTGAATTTCTGTGAAATCCAGTTTGGCAGTGGCAAGCGTTGCCTCAAGTTCCATAGACGACACGACTTCTCCACTCTCGATCCGCTTCAGTTCACGCTCCATTTGATTGCTTCGTTCCTGCAGACGATTTTGTTCGGTCGTCAAACGGTCCAATTCATATCGGACCCGCTCTTCTTCGAGCGTGTGACGCTGTAGATCGAGCTCGTTTTGACGAAGCATCGATTCCAGTTGGCCCGTGCTCTCAGCACTTTTCGCCTGCTCTGCCCGAAGCGATTCGAGACGAGAACGAATGTCAGCTTGTGCGCGGTCTGTGTCGGCCAATTCAATCGTCAGTCGCTCTAATTCGGCAGTCGCTGTCTCAATCGTCCGCTCGTAGCGCATCATTTCATGATCGAACAGTTCCAGTTGTGACTTGGCATCGAGCGAGGCACGTTCCGCAGTACGATAGGACGACTCGACTTCACGGAGATTCGTTTCAACGGAACGTTTCTCATCCCGAAGTTCAGATAATTGTCGCGTAATGTCCGTCAACTGTTCTGTATACTCTTGAAGACGTGTTTTTTGTTCATGTAACATGGCGAGCCCTTGGGTGAGACCTTGTTTCAAGTCATCCAATTCGCGCGACTGCGTGAACAGGGCCACACCCTGCTTGCGACTACCACCCGTCATCGAACCACCAACGTTGACGATGTCCCCTTCTAACGTGACGACACGGAAACGATATCCCGTCGATTGGGCGATGCGATTCGCGACTTCAAGTGTCTCAGCGACGAGCACCGAACCGAGCAACGACTTTTTCAACGTCTCGTATGATGCATCTGTTTCAACGAGTTCCGACGCCACCCCGACAAATCCGTTCATCGAATCGAGTCGATCTAACACGTCACTCGGTACGAATCTCGGTTTGATCGTCGTCATCGGCAAGAATGTCGCCCGTCCTGCGTTGGCTTTTCGTAATTTGTCAATTTCACGGCGACCCACTGATTCATCTTGTACGACCACATGCTGCTGCGTCTGACCAAGTGCCGTTTCGATAGCCGCCTCATAAGAAGGACGGACACGAATCAATTCAGCGACGGCACCAAGGACACCTGGCGAACGGTCTTTCAAGACGAATTTGACCGCATGGAAATAGCCCTCATACGATTGCTTCATCCGTTCGAGCATCTCGATTCGGTCTTCCGTCTTCTGACGGCGGCGTTCGAGATCGTAATAAGACGATTCGGCTCGGGTACGTTTTTCACTAATTGACGTCTCTTCGTCCCGAAGTTCCGTTTCTTTTTTACTCAGTTGTTCAAAGCGACTTTGTACCACTTCATACTGTTCTCGAGTCGTCAAAAGCGTCGCTTCCTGCGAGGAACGATTCTCGAGACGATGTTTGTTCTCGCGAAGAAGGCGTTCTTTCGACTCGACGGCGACATCGATATCTCGTTGTTCCCGCTTTTGTTGATTACCGATTGTCGCTTTCGTTGTCGCGAGTTCAAACGCCTCACTTTGTAACGCTTCAATTTCGGAATTGAAATCACGAGAGGCGGCTGTCAACTGTTGTTGAAGCGTCTCTCTCGTCGCAGTCGTTTGTTTCAATGTGTTTCCTTTTTGGTCAAGTTCTTCACGAACGACCTTCAACCGCGCTTCAAGCTCGGTCATCTCCGCACGTACTTCTTCACGTTGACGGATGAGTCGTTCTTTCATTTCGGCACCATGTTCTTCTTGTGCTTTTGCGAGCTTGATATCACCCGTCAAGCGCTCGACATAGGTCGAGTGCTCCCGTTCGTTTTGGTTGAGCTCTGTCAATTCTTCGCGCAACTCAGCAAGTGTTGCTTCGAGCCCGCTACGTTCCTCCGTGAGGTCACGTACCAAACGGTCGCAATCGGATAACTGTTGAACAGATTCTGCATGACGGACCGTCACTTGTTCAATCTCACGTTGAAGCAACTGAATTTCGGCACCCATAATGCCTGTTTCAAGTTCATCGTGTCTTGCTTTCGCGACTTTATACTCTCTTGCAAGTGCTGCCTGTTCACGTAGCGGTTCGACACGATCAGCCAATTCAAATAAAATATCATCGACTCGGGACAAATTTAACTCGGTGTCCTGTAATTTACGCTCAGCCTGTTTTTTACGCTGACGATATTTGAGGACTCCCGCTGCCTCTTCGATGACGGCTCGGCGGTCTTCTGGTTTCCCGGAAATGACTTGTTCGACCCGACCTTGTCCGATGATGGCAAACGCATCCCGGGAAAGACCTGTATCGAGAAACAAATCAATCACGTCTTTTAATCGACAAGGTTTTTTATTCATAAAATAGTCGCTGTCCCCACTTCGGGTCACGCGACGGGTCACACTCACTTCTTCATAAGGCAAACGTAACTGTTCGTCGCGATTATCAAGGACGAGCGTGACCTCAGCGACGTTACGGTGATTCTCACCCTCACTTCCGGCAAAGATGACATCTTCCATCTTGGCACCACGAAGTGATTTGGCCGACTGTTCTCCGAGTACCCAGCGAACAGCGTCCGATATATTTGATTTCCCGCTCCCGTTCGGCCCAACTACAGCCGTGACGCCGGGACGGAAATCTAATTCAATTCGCTTGGCAAATGATTTAAAGCCAGCGAGTTCGATTCGTTTTAAGTGCATCGTGACCATCCTATCCGCAGTAAGCATTCATCTGTATATTTTACCACAGTTAACAGTTCGTCAAAATGCCCGAATCATGCTATTCTTAAAAGAACTGTAGAAAGGGGAATACAGATGACGAATGAACAGATGGTTGAAGCTATTTTGGATAAAATGAATATTATTAACCGCGGTGCGATCAAAGCGGAAGAATATAATGCAGCCGACCCATCAGCGGTGAAAGAGATTTACGAGTATGTAATGACACGTTCTTCCCTTTCTATATCGGAAGTTGACGGGATTGTCGAAGAGCTCGGTCAATTGACATGAAAAAGGAGTGGACCTAATCGGGTCCACTCCTTTCGTTTATAAATCTGCGTAACGCCTGTTAAAGGCGATGAGCGCTTCTTTCGCCGCCAATTGCTCGGCTTCTTTTTTAGAGCGTCCAATCCCTTCACCGACGATATCGTCACTGAGACGGGCATGCGCCACGAATTCACGGCTATGCGCCGGACCACGCTCTTCGATAATCTCATACGATACAGGACCGAGCCCTTCACGTTGCACACTTTCCTGCAACTGACTTTTAAAATCAGTCTGTTCTTCAAATACACCCGCTAAGACTTTCGGAAAAACCGCTTCGGCGAGGAATCGTTCGACTGCCTCAATTCCTTGGTCCAAATAAAGAGCACCGATATAGGATTCGAATACATCGGCAAGTAGTGCCGGACGTTTTCGCCCACCGGTCAACTCTTCACCTTTTCCAAGCAAGGTGAAGTCAGAAAAAGCATAGGCTTCCGCAAAATTCACGAGTGACGGTTCGCAAACGATCGCCGCTCGTAATTTCGTTAATTCCCCCTCGGAGCGCTCCGGATAAGTCTCATATAAGAAGCGAGATACAGTTAACTCTAGAACAGCATCCCCTAAAAATTCTAAACGTTCATTATCTTTCCGTAACCCTCGTTGCTCATTCACATAAGAAGAATGGGTGAAGGCCTGCATGAGTAAGTCGCGATCTGAAAATTGAACGTCTAAACGTTCTTCTAATGATTTGAATAATTCTAAGATGCGTGCTCGTTCCATCTCCTGTCGCCGACGTCGCTGCGCCGACCCTTGACGGTCAAACCGTCTTTTGTCTTTTGTCATAGTTCCCTCCATGAATAAGCACAAGCCCACCGCTCGGTTCCGGGCGGTGGGATGGCTTGATTACACTTTTGTTTCGATATAAGCCACTACGTCGCCGACAGTCGAAAGTTTTTCAGCGTCCTCGTCTTCGATTGTGATGTCGAATTTATCTTCGAGGTCCATCACCATTTCCATCACTTCGAGCGAGTCAGCGCCAAGGTCATCCTTGAATGATTTGTCCGCTGTGATCTCAGATACATCTTTCCCGAGCTTCTCTGCCACTGCTTCTTGTACGTCTACTAAAATTTGTTCTTTTGTCATGATAAAATCCCTCCAAAGGTAAGTATATTAAATGTCAGTCTATTGGTAAAGTTCTCTTTTACGCCATTGTCATGCCACCGTCGACGGCAATTGTCTGTCCGGTCACATATGCGGCTTGTTCTGATGCTAGGAACGAGACGAGATTCGCCACCTCTTCGACTTGACCAAAACGGTTGAACGGAATCTGCTCGAGTGTAGCCTCTCGTTGTGCATCTGTCAAGGCATCGGTCATGTCGGTTTGAATGAAACCAGGACATACGGCATTGACTGTCACATGACGTCCCGCGAGTTCGCGAGCCACCGATTTTGTCAATCCGATTAACCCTGCTTTCGCAGCCGCATAATTCGCCTGTCCCGCATTTCCAGTAATCCCGACAACCGAGGCGATATTGATGATTCGACCTGCATTCGATTTGAGCAAAGGTCGCGTGACGGCTTGCGATGTCAGAAAGGCCCCTTTCAAGTTCGTCGATAGCACGTCTTCGAAGTCGGCTTCTTTCATTCGCATGAGTAACCCGTCACGTGTAATCCCCGCATTGTTGACGAGGCAATCGATTCGTCCAAATGAATCGACTGTCGTCTTGACGAGCGCTTTAACATCATCTGCGTTTGAGACGTCTGCCTTCACGGCAATGGCTTCTCCGCCTGCCTCCACAATCGCTGTCACAACGTCATTTGCCTTCTGTTCACTACCCGAGTAGTTCACGACGACTCGAAAACCGTCTTCCCCTAAACGTTTCGCGATGGCCGCACCGATTCCACGGGACGCGCCAGTCACAATCGCTACTTGATCATGCACGAACTTCTCCCCCTAACGAGGCGACTTCTTCGAGCGTGGTCGCCTTTTGAATCGAAACGCTCGAATCGATTCGTTTAATCAATCCAGAAAGTGGTGAAGACGGACCGAATTCAATGAATGTGTCCACACCATCTGCAATCGCTTTTCGAACACAATCCTCGAAGCGGACTGACGAATAAAGTTGTTTCGTCAATAGCACCTTCAATTGTTCAGGGTCACGATGTACAGCAGCATCCACGTTCGAGATAAAGTCGACTGAAGCCGCTTCAAACGGTGACGAGGCGAGGACATCTTGGAATCGTGTCGCTGCCGGCATCATGTAGGAACTATGAAACGCTCCAGATACATTCAATGGCAATACCCGTTTCGCACCAGCGGTTTTCAATTCAACGCTCGCCTGTTCGACAGCGTCGACATGCCCTGAAATCACAAATTGACCAGGACAATTCAAGTTAGCGATTTGAACCAAATCCCCGCTCGCACTGATTTTTTCTGTGATGTGATGCGCTTCTGTCAAATCGGTCATCCCGACGACAGCCGCCATCGTTCCGTCCTTCACTTCAGACATCAAATGACCACGTTCACGGACGAGCACGGTCGCCTCTTCTAAATCGATGACACCCGCACTGACGAGCGCTGCGTATTCACCTACGCTATGCCCAATCACGACATCTGGTGCCGCCCCTTTATCCGCATAGGCTTTTGCGAGCAACGAGGCATGCGCCACGATGGCCGGCTGTGCGACTTCAGTTGCTTGAAGGTCTTCTTTCGATCCCGATGACATGACTTCAAGAAGGTCAAACCCGAGTCGACGCCCGATTGCTTGAAGTGTCTCCGGATGATCTAAAAATGTCTGTCCCATTCCTACGGCTTGAGAGCCTTGTCCTGGGAACACCCATGCTACTTTCCCCATGTCCTCACCTGCTTTCGCTTAGTCTATCGCTTTGGCACGCTTGATTTTATCGACGACATCGTGGTCTACCATGATTTTTGCCTGTTTCAATGCACTCATGATCGCGAGTGCATCACTCGACCCATGAGCTTTGATGACAGGCGCATTGATCCCAAATAATCCAGCTCCACCATGTTCGCGATAATCAAGCGTTTCTTTCAATCGTCTTAATTTTGGTTTTAAGATGAGAGCGGCGAGTTTTGATACAAGATTGCTCGTGAATTGTTCTTTCATCATTTTCATGAGCATCGCCGACGAGCCTTCTACACCTTTTAATAAGATGTTTCCAGCAAATCCTTCTGTCACGATGACGTCCACGTCACCAGACATCGCTTCACGTGCCTCGACATTTCCAACGAAGTGGACAGGGGCCTCTTCAAGGAGGGGGAACGCATCTTTTGTGAGCGCATTTCCTTTCCCGGCTTCTGTCCCAATATTGAGAAGGGCGACACGTGGCGTTTTAATGCCACGAACGTGTTCCGCATAGAGTGAACCCATGATCGCATAATCTACAAGGTGTTCGGCCTTCGCATCCGGATTCGCTCCGACATCCAGTACGACGACACCACTACCTGTATATGTAGGGAACGTCGGAGATAATGCCGGACGCTCGATTCCCGGGATTCGTCCGATGATGAAAAGAGATGCCGCCATCAATGCCCCAGTATTTCCGGCAGACACGAGGGCATCCGCTTTCCCTTCTTTGACGAGCTTTGCCGCTACAACGAGCGAACTGTCTTTCTTACGGCGAACCGCTCGAACCGGTTCATCCTCACTTGTGATGATCTCACTTGCTGGAACGACCGTCACACGCGGGTCGTCAAGACCGTATGAGGCAATTTTTACCTCATCACCGACTAAAAAGAGTTCCATCGATTCGTTCGGATATTGATCGACGAACCGTTTCACACCTTCCACAATCGCCTTCGGTGCGTGATCGCCACCCATTGCATCAATCGCTAACTTCATGCTTGTTCCTCCTCACCACGTCGGTAAATCGTGAAGTCGCCGTCAAAGACGCACTCCTCGCCGACATAACTTTCGACCGTGACATCTGTTCTCCCGTCCCCACGTAGCTTCATCACACGAGCCTTGGCAACGACTCGCTCTCCAAGATGGACTTGGCGACTGAAGCGGATGTCCGCTTTAGTGGTCAACGCCAATTCATCATTGATGAGCGCCACCGCTAACGAGTTGGCTTGCGCGAACAAGACGTGTCCACGGGCAATCTCATTGCGGCTAAAGACGTGTTCTTTTTCTATATCGAGGACTGAGATGGCAGAGTCATCTAGTTTTAAGTCAATCATATCACCGATGACCTCGCTCATTGAAAGCGATTTGACTTCATCGAGATGTTCGGAAGCCACATGTTTGATTCGTTCCCTTACTTCTGGAATTTTTAATTCCATCCGGTCGAGCCGAATCGTCTGGATGCTGACGGAAAACTGTTTTGATAGTTCTTCGTCTTTGATGAACGGGTTGTGTTCAATCGTCTCTTGTAACAAGCGTTGCCGCTCTTTCTTAGGTACCCGCATTCAGTTCCCTCCTAAACTAATCACTAAAGAACTTAACACCTGGTACTAATAGCAGTATATATTCTTTAGTCGTCATTTTCAAGTATTATTCTAACCTTTCCCCTACGAGAAGGTCGAGTTGTTTTAAATAGCTACGTAGCACCTTAAACTGGTCTTCATGCCAAAATGCGTCACTTTCGAGCATCGCCACAGCATCTTGTCTCGCCACTTCCATCACTTTCAAATCGAGAACGGGATCGGCGACCCGGAAGCTTGGTAGACCACTCTGCGCGGTACCGAAGAAATCACCGGCACCACGTAACTCCAAATCTTTTTCCGCTAATACGAAGCCGTCGTTCGTTTCAGTCATCGTTTTCAGTCGAACTTTTCCGACGTCGGACTTAGGGTCTCCGACAAGGACACAGAATGATTGATGGGCGCCACGACCAACCCGGCCTCTCAGCTGATGCAACTGGGCGAGCCCAAAACGTTCGGCATCATGAATGATAATGAGAGAAGCGTTCGGAACGTTCACGCCTACCTCGACGACAGTCGTCGACACAAGAATTTGTGTCGCATTATCGGCGAACGACTTCATCACGTCATCCTTTTCAGCACTCGATAACTTTCCGTGCATCAGTCCGACTTCATGATTCGGGAAGCGGTCTTTCAAAATTTCATACAAAGCCGTCGCACTCTCCACTTCGAGCGTATCCGACTCTTCAATAAGTGGCGCAATCACGTATGCTTGGCGACCGAGCGACAGTTCCCGATCGACCATCGAATGAACACGATCGATTTGGTCATGTTTCGCCCAATACGTTTCAATCGGTTTTCGTCCTTTTGGCATCTCATCGATTGTCGAGACGTCCATCTCTCCGAACGCGCTAATGGCAAGTGTTCTTGGAATCGGAGTCGCGGTCATATATAACACGTCCGCAAATTCAGCCTTGTCTCGTAGCTTCTTCCGCTGCTCGACACCAAAACGGTGCTGTTCGTCCGTGATCGCCAAATGTAAATTCGAAAACTCGACCGGCCCTTGAATGAGCGCATGTGTCCCTACGATGATGTCGACGTCTCTTGATTGGATTGCTGTAAGGAGCGCTTCTCGCGCCTTTCCTTTTACCGAGCTCGTCAACAGGGCGATCGTGATGCCAAACGGTTCAAACAATTCCTGTAAAGACGTCGCATGTTGTTCTGCTAAAATCTCTGTCGGCACCATCAATGCACCCTGATACCCTGCCATGACGGTCGCATACAAGGCAATCGCGGCAACGACGGTCTTCCCGCTCCCGACATCCCCTTGTAATAGTCGGTTCATCCGTTCTGGTTTTTCAAGGTCAGATACAATTTCACGGATGACCCGTGTCTGAGCTCCCGTTAACGGAAATGCGAGTCGTTTGACGAATTCATTCAATTGATGTTTGTCGAGTTGAAGGGCCCGACCGTTTCCTGACCGCTCCATTTTCCGAAACGCCTGCAATTTCAATTGATACATGAGACATTCTTCATATACATAACTTCGTCTCGCTCGTTTATAAGTGTCAACAGTATCTGGAAAGTGCATCCCACGAAGCATCGTCATCCGATCTTCTAGTCGATACCGGTCGCGAATGACTTCCGGCACCTGTTCCGGGAGATCGCTCACCTGTTCAAAAGCCAGTTTCACGATTCGACTGAAATTCTTTTGCGTCAGCCCGGCTCGAAGTGAATAAATCGGCTGTAGTCCGCCTGACGGGGCACCAAATTCGAGGTCGGTCGCGCTGATCGTCATCCGATTCATGTCCCATTTTCCTTTGACCGTCACCGTTTCGCCAATCACTAGCTTGTCCTTGTAAAACGCGCGATTGAACATCGTCACTTGGACTGCATACCGTTCTTCTAGTAATAGTCTAAACTGAAGGCGATTTTTACCTTTACTATAATAACGAACGAGCGGTTCGCCTTGGACTGTCCCACTCCATTTGACAAGGTCCCCATGTATAGCCGTGGTCACAGTTCCGCTATTATAATTCTCATAACGAAACGGGACGTGCTCTAGCACGTCCTCGATTCGAACAAGTCCCATCACTTCTAATTTTTTGGCCATTTCTGGCCCGACTCCTTTCAAAGTCGTTAGTCGTTCATTGTTTCGCATCTTCTTTCGCTCCAAATATATTTCGTTCGAGACGATGAGCCGTTGGTGTATTGGCAAGTCCACCTTTTGCCGTCTCTTTTAATGCGGTCGGCATCATTTGACCGACTTCATGCATCGCCGAGATGACTTCATCACATGGAATACGCGAGGTGATACCCGCGAGCGCCATGTCTGCGGCGACAATTGCGTTGGCACCACCCATAGCGTTACGTTTCACGCATGGGACTTCTACGAGACCCGCCACAGGATCACAGACGAGACCAAGCATGTTTTTAAGTGCGATTGCAAATGCTGTAGCCGATTGGTCCGGTGTTCCGCCGGCCGCTTCGACGATTGCAGCTGCAGCCATTGCGGTCGCCGATCCGACCTCGGCCTGGCATCCGCCCGCCGCTCCCGATATGGAGGCGTTGTTCGCCACGACGAATCCGAATGCACCTGATGTGAACAAGTAACGAATCATCGCATCACGGTCCATCTCGAGACGATCCTTCACAGCAAACAACGTTCCTGGCACGACGCCCGCGCTCCCCGCAGTTGGTGTCGCACAGATTCGTCCCATCGCGGCATTCACTTCGTTCGTCCCGATTGCTTTTGACACCGCATCTAAAATGAGGTCTCCGGCAAGCGATTTGCCTGAACGAATATAGTCTTGCATGAGTACGGCATCGTTCCCCGTCAATCCCGTAACAGACGTAACACCTTGGAGCGCACGTTCGACCGCTTCTTCCATCACCTCGAGATTCCGGTTCATCATACCGATGATGTCCTCCCGACTTGAGCGTCTGACGTGCATCTCTTGTTCGATCATCACTTCAGAAATCGGAATGCCTCGTTCAGTGGCAATCTTCACTAACTCTTCTACTGATTTAAACATCACACATTCTCCTTATTCCCCAAAAATAGCTATCCGTTCAATTTGTGGCAACCGCTCGAGTTCTGCTAGCACGTCAGCAGGGATGGTCTCATCAATCTCAATGGCCATCAAGGCCTGCATTCCTTTTTCGTGACGGCTCACTTCCATATGACCGATGTTCAATTGGTGATTCGCCAAAACTCCCGTAACTGCTGCGATTGCACCGAATCGATCATGGTGTAAGACGACGAGTGCAGGTCCCCCTCCTGTCAATTTTAACGGGAACCCGTTCAATTCGGTAATTTCAATCGTTCCCCCACCGATTGAGACACCGACGATTTCAAATGTCCCAAGTTCATCTTCGAGCAGGACGCGTGCCGTATTCGGATGATCTGTCAACAAATCACTCGTTTCAAAGATGACTTCGATGCCTTTCTCACTAGCGATGTCTAACGCCTGCGGGATTCTCAAGTCGAACGTTTCAAACCCCATGATTCCACCGACGATGGCAACATCTGTCCCGTGACCTCGATATGTGTCAGCGAATGACCCGTAAAATGTGATATGCGCGGTACGTGGTGTTCTCCCGAACAACTTCCCTGCCATCAACCCAATTCGAGCGGCTCCTGCTGTATGTGAACTCGACGGACCGACCATGACTGGACCGATAATGTCAAACACACTACGATATTTCATCAATTTTCCCCCTTTCAAAAATCCCTACCTTCATTATACAGAAGGTAGGGACTTGAAACAGCTTATTCCACACTAAAAATATAAGAGTAAAGCGGTTGTTTGCCGTCGTGAACTTCAATTTCTATCTCGTCATTCACTGATTCGATATATGACGTCAACGCTTCTACATCTGATTCAGATGAACCTTCACCCGTTAGAATTGTGATGATTTCGTCATCCGCATCGATGAGAGCATCGACTAGTCGCTTAGCCGCTTCAAGGCTTGATGAAGACGACGAGACGATTTTCTTCTCTGCAATCGCCATATGCTCGTCCTTTTTAATCTCAACGCCATCGATGCTCGTATCACGAACAGCGTACGTCACCTGGCCGGATTTCACTGTCTCAGCAGCCGACTTCATCGCTTGTTCGTTCATCTCGACATCTGCCTCAGGATTAAAGGCGATTGCTGCTGCAAGGCCTTGCGGGACCGTCTTCGTTGGAATGACCGACACGCCACAAGGTGCGACAGACGCTGCTTGTTCAGCAGCCATGATGATATTTGAGTTATTCGGGAAGATGAAGACATGTTCCGCATGTGCAGATTCAATCGCCTTGACGATATCTTCTGTTGATGGGTTCATCGTCTGTCCGCCTTCGATGACGTGTGCCGATCCGAGGGAACGGAACAACTCACTGACACCTTCACCCATTGCCACCGTCACGATTGCAAATGGTGCTTTTGGTTTCTCATCTTGTTGAACGCCTTGTAGATTTATGCCGTGTTCTTCTTCGAGAATGGTCGAGTGCTGTTGACGCATGTTCTCGATCTTGACTGCGACGAGTTCACCGAAGCGCTGCCCTTTCGTAATGACCTCACCTGGTGTCTCGACGTGAACGTGAACTTTTAATAATTCTTCGTCGGCGACGACAAGAAGTGAGTCCCCTAGTTCAGACAATTCGTTACGGAACGTGTCTTCGTTGAATGGTGTATCTTTCAACTTATCATCTTGGAAACGAACCATAATTTCCGTGCAGTAGCCGAATTCAATGTCTTCTGTTGACATGAATCCTTGCGCCGCATGCGCGTGATGCTCTGCCTCAATCAACGCATCCATCACTGGAGCATGAGGTTTTTCGAGTTCTTTGCCTTCTAGGCTCGCGAGGAATCCTTCATAGATGACGAGAAGTCCTTGACCGCCAGAGTCGACAACACCGACTTCTTTTAATACCGGTAACAAGTCCGGCGTACGATCTAACGATGCTTTCGCTTCAACGATGACACGTTTCATAAATTCAGTAAAATCACTTGTCGACTCTGATGCAAGGAGCGCTTCGTCGGCCGCTTCACGAGCAACCGTCAAAATCGTTCCTTCAACCGGTTTCATAACCGCCTTGTATGCCGTGTCGACACCTCGCTTGAGAGCTTCCGCAAAATCAACTGTCGTGAGTTCTGTCTTTCCTTCAACGGCTTTACCGAATCCGCGGAACAACTGACTTAAAATAACGCCCGAGTTCCCACGTGCCCCCATGAGCAGTCCGCGAGCGAACTTTGATGACACCTCTGCAATATTTGATGAGTTCATGGCCGCTACTTCTTTCGCACCTGACGTCATCGTCAAATTCATGTTCGTTCCCGTGTCTCCGTCTGGAACCGGGAAGACGTTAAGCGAATCTACATAATCTGCGTTTTGGCTCAAGTTGGTCGCTCCGTTCGCAATCATGTTTGAGAGCGCCAATCCATCTAAACGTTTTAAACCCACACCAAATCCTCCTCCGTTTTCGTCAGTCATTCGTCAGACGAACGCCTTGAACGAATATATTTACCGACGAAACGTTTAATCCTAAAGTTTCTCCGAGCGTGTACTTCACTCGGCTTTGCACGTTGTATGCGACTTCAGATACTTTCGTTCCGTAGCTTACAATGATGTGCATGTCGATATGTACGTCTTCATCTTCTTGACGTACGACGACACCACGTGCATAATTTTCACGTTTTAACAATTCAGCAATGCCGTCTTTCAATTGTGCTTGTGAAGCCATGCCGACCACACCGAAGCATTCCATCGCTGCACCACCTGCGAGTGTTGCGATGACGTCACTTGTGATGTCAATATTGCCATATGTTGTCTTCATTTCAATTGCCATATGGAGTAGCCTCCTTTATTCGGAATGATTCCTAATGTACATTCTACAATAAGTACCTAGTTATTAAAAGAACCTGCTCCAGAAACTCGGTCAATTAGCGCGATAACCTCATTCATTATTCAAATCCTTGCGAGTAATGTCAAGTTTTTTTCTTGTCATGGTATGATTTTCTAGTTGCATCGGGAAAAAAGCCGTGCTAATATAAACGAGTGTCTATTAGGACGAACCCACATAAAAAAGGAGGGGAAACGCATGGCACGTAAATGCTACGTAACAGGTAAATCACCTAAATCAGGTAACAACCGTTCGCACGCACTCAACAAGACAAAACGTACTTGGGGTGTGAACGTACAAAAAGTTCGTATTCTCGTTGACGGTAAACCGAAACGCGTTTGGGTTTCAGCTCGCGCACTTAAATCTGGTCTCGTTGAACGCGTATAATACTTATACACGAACGAATAAATCCCAGCGGCATTCGCCGATGGGATTTTTTTTGCTTATTTTTTGACGACCATGACGAGAACGATCCCCCGATGAACCGTCAATCGGGCAAATGCTTCAGTCCATTCATTGGAAATCGTCAGCGCTTCTTCACTCTTGATGTCATGATGTTCGAGCGGGTACTTGACACCATCAATAGAAATAGTCGCTGTCTTCCAAGGTATGAAAGACAAATAGTAGCCTTCTTTTTTTGAAAAGCTATAATCACCGGCTTTAACGAGATAGACTGTTTGACCATTCCCATGCAAAACCATCTCAGGATACTTCTCGAGCAAACCGACGTTCGCGAACGTCATATCGACTCGCCCACCGAGCGCCCCGTATACGTGCATCCTCGTTGCCCCTCGCTCTCTTGCCAACTGAAGCGCAATCTCAAGGTCCGTCACATCTTTCTCGGACGGATAGCGTAACGCTTCTTTCGGTGGTTTTCCCACAAACGAGTCAAAATCTCCGACCACAACGTCCGGTTCAATCCCTTCATCTAACAGTCTCTGATAACCTCCATCAACACCGATGACATAATCGGCACGACGCGGTAAAGGAATAACTTCCGGACTTGCCGCGACGATCAAGACATTCATTGACGAATGTCCCGTGTAGCTACACGTGTGAAACGTGGAGCTGTTGTAAAGAGTAATACTAATACGATGGCTGAAATAATAAAGGATGGGGCCATGTACGTCGCGTTATAACCGAGTGAATACGCTACGACCGGGCCTTCCGCATACTCGGCGAAAAAGACGATACCCGAGATGACATGTGCCGCGTAACGCAACACCGACCCGATCAAGGCACCGAGCACCAAATATGTCGCGAGTGTCTTTGTTGCACCTTGACCGGCCGCCTGTTTCACACGACCAGCAAACACACCCGCCATACCGACGAGGCCATAAGCGACCGTATAGTCGAGCAAGAACTGTACAGGCGTGAAGATGTAGGCACCGAACAACAGTTGAAGCGTCCCGACGAGTGCACCTGTCGCAAGTCCCCCTTTCAATCCGTGACGGAATGCCATCACAAAGATCGGGAGCATCGCTAGACTAATCGAGCCCCCTTGTGGCAAGCGGTATGGGATGAGTAAATCAAAGATTAGCCCGAGCGCCGCAAACAATGAAATTTCGATGAGCGCTTGTAATTTAAAACGTGATTTCATCTTTCTTCCTCCTTTAACTGTTTGAACGACAAAAAGCAGCATGACGTAAACGCCATGCTGCTTAGATTCGCAACGTGCATTTTCGCCACATCCCTACGTCCGTGTGAACGGAACAGGTTCAAAGGGTTAGCGTATGCCTCTCAGCCACATCATGTGACACCCCTTGCGACAATATCTTGTTGTTCTATAGTTGATTATACACGAGATGCGCCACGAATGCTATCGATGGCTGCTTTATAATCCGGTTGATTGTAGATGGCCGAACCGGCAACTAGTACATCGGCACCCGCATCGATGCAATGTTTCGCCGTCTCTTCGTTGACCCCACCATCGATTTCAATTTCAAAATCAAGTTGGCGATCCTGACGCAGTTGGTTGAGCGCTGAAATTTTCGGTACGACCGATTCAATGAACGCTTGTCCACCAAACCCTGGGTTGACGGTCATGAGCAATACCATATCAACATCTGGGAGCACATGTTCGATTGTCGACAATGGTGTATGCGGATTCAAGACGACTCCACATTTCGCACCAGCCACTTTGATTTGTTGCAAGACACGATGCAAATGGTTCGTTGCTTCCACATGAACGGTCACGATATCCGCGCCTGCCTTCACAAAATCTTCCACGTATCGCTCCGGTTGGTCAATCATCAAGTGCACATCGAGGACCATATCTGATTTTTTACGTAAGCTCGCGAGCACAGGTAGACCAATCGAAATGTTTGGCACGAACTGACCGTCCATCACATCGAAATGGATATAGTCTGCTCCCGCTTCTTGAACAGCTTTCACTTCTGCCTCCAAATTGGCAAAATCGGCAGCTAAAATGGATGGTGCAATTTTAATCATCTGTCAATACCTCCGTTTTCGATCATTTAACTCTTCCATAAAGGTAACATAATTATTGTAGCGAGTTGAAGCAATTTTACCATCTTGAACGGCTTGTTTAATGGCGCAGCCTGGTTCGTTGATGTGAACACATCCTCGGAACTTGCAATCGTCGTGTCGTTCGACAAACTCCGGGAAACACCATCTGAGCTCATCAGTCTCGAGTTCCTGTGGAAACTCCAAACTCGAAAATCCCGGTGTATCTGCTACTAGTCCGTCCGCCAATTGAATCAACGTCACATGACGCGTCGTATGCTTCCCCCGACCGAGCGACTTGGAGATTTTACCGGTTGCTAACTCGAGTTCTGGTGCGACTGCATTCAGTAGCGAACTTTTTCCGACGCCCGTCTGCCCGGCGAAGACACTCGTCTTCCCTTTAAAGAGTCTCCGTACTTGCTCGACTCCATCCGAAAGCTCCGTTGACGTCTCAATCACATCATATCCGATTGCACGATAGCAATCCGCAGCCTCTTGAATCGGTCCGGTTTCTGTTTCACTCAGCAAGTCCATCTTCGTCAAGACGATGATCGGATGGATCTGTTTTGACTCAATCAGAATGAGGAATCGATCAAGTAAATGATAGGAAAATGCTGGCTCTTTTACTGAAAAGAGGAGAAATGCTTGATCGATGTTGGCAATCGGCGGTCGGACGAGATGGTTCTGACGCTCCTCTACTTCAAGAATATAGCCGGTCCCATCCTCTTGGTCTTGAATCACTACATCGTCACCAACTACAGGCGAGATGTTACGTTTCCGAAAGTTTCCTCTGGCGCGACACCGAATCTCTTGATTCGATTCGGTCATGACATCATAAAATCCACCCTGTAAGCGAATAATCGTTCCTTTCAATATGACTACCTCCTTTAAAAAGAGGTGACGCTACCGTCACCTCTTTATTGTGCCTCTTTGGCTTGCGCATATGTGACTGAATCGGTTCGGACGATCTCACCATCAACTTCAATCGTTGCTGTCCCGACTTCGTTGGGGGCAATGACGAGCGTATACGAATACGTTGTTGTTTCTGTGATTTCATCTCGTAATACTTCAATTTCACCACGTGCATCGACCGTACGAATGACGACTTCGACCGCTTTCGGTTTTTTGTCTTTATCCGGTTGCTCGACTTCGACACTGACTTCTCGTTCAATCGAAACATCGGTCGGTTCAACGCCCTCTGAGACGATGACTGTGAGTTCTGTACCAGGGTCAACTGCAGTCCCTGCCGTCGGAAGTTGGCGGATGATTTGACCTTTTGGAACACTTGTCGAAAATTCATCACGTCTCACAATTTTCAGTTTGTTTTGCTCAGCATAGGTCGATGCTTCCTCGAACGTGTACCCGGCAAGATTCGACAGTTCCACTTTGTTGCTTCCTGTCGATACGACGAGCGTGACCGTTACTTCGGACGGCACGACCTCTTCACCTGGTTCGAGCGATTGGGAAATAACATCTCCATTGTCGACCGTTTCTGAAGCCTCTGTTTTAATTTCAAGGTCACTGAACGCCAAGTCTTTTAGCATTCGTTCAGCCGCAGTTTGCGACAGTCCTTCCACATTCGGCATCTCGACCGTCTCTTTACCGGCAGAAACGACAATTGACACCGTCGTGCCTCGTTTCGGTTTACGTCCTTCTTGAGGGTTTTGCGAAATGACCTCACCTTCTTTGACGTCATCACTCGCCCGCTCTGTCACTTCGACGACAAAGCCTGCGTTTTCAAGTTCAGACGTGGCATCACCGATGCTCATTCCGACAACATCAGGTACGACGGCACGTGACACCTCATCAGCGACCACGTATGCTGCGATACCACCACCAATTAATGACACGACGAGCAAAATCCAAATCCACCATTTACGCTTCTTCTTTTTGACCAGTGGCTGTTCTTCAGCTTCCTGTTCTTTTGATGCAGAAATTGAAGATGTTGATCCAGGTGTTTCCATTTTTTCTTCAGTCATGATTGGTGTCATGACGAGCGTTTTGTCGAACTCATCCTGATTGGTTGGGAGACGTCTCGGTTCATCGGCACGTTCACGACTCAATGCGGTCATACAATCTTTCTTGAAGGCTGCAACCGAAGTATGACGGGCACCCGGTGACTTCGCCAACGCTTGCATGACACAGTTTTCAAGTGCTTGGGGAATATTCGGATTCAAGTCCATCGGTCGAATTGGATCATCCTGCAGATGTTGAAGCGCAACGGCAACCGGTGTCTCTCCTATGAACGGCACACGACCTGTCAACAGCTCATAAAGGACGGCACCGAGCGAATAAATATCTGACTTCTCATCAGCAAATTTACCACGTGCCTGTTCAGGCGAGAAATAGTGGACAGATCCAAGTACCGACATCGTATGCGTCAACGTCGCATTCGACATCGCAACCGCAATCCCGAAATCGGTCACCTTCACGTTTCCAAGTTGATCAATCATCATATTTTGTGGTTTGATATCACGATGAATGATTCGGTTCGCATGGGCATGATCTATAGCATCACAAATCTGTCCCATGATACGCAGTGCCTCATCGACAGATATGTACTCCTCTTGCAAATATTGTTTCAATGTCACCCCATCGACATGCTCCATGACGATATAGTACAAATCTTCTTCATCGCCGACGTCATAGATGGCGACGATATTCGGATGGTTCAGACTCGTAGCCGCATGGGCTTCTCGCTCGAACCGGCGTATAAATTGTTCGTTATGTGAGAATTCAGATCGCAACACCTTGATGGCGACGGTTCGGTTTAAGATCTCGTCATGAGCTCGGTAGACATTTGCCATGCCTCCGCTGCCGATTTGTTGTTCGATCCGATAACGATCGTTGATTCGTTCTCCGCTTCGCATCGGATTCATCCTCTCTTTCTATCTGTAAATTGAATGAGGGCGACCGTGATGTTGTCGCTCCCTCCCAATTGATTGGCTTCCGCAATGAGTTGTTCAGCTTTTTGTTCAGCCGATACAGCTTGTTGTAAAACGTGTTGAATCGCCCCATCGGTCATATGTGTCGTCAATCCATCCGTACAAATTAAAATCACATCAAACTCAGGGTCAGCGAGCACTTGCACGTCAGGTTTGACCTGTTCGCTTGAACCGATCGCCCGAGTGATGACATTTCGTTTCGGATGAATCCGCATCTCTTCTTCCGTCAATTCACCGAGCTGTTTGAGCACGTTGACGTAAGAATGGTCTTCCGTAAGACGTCTCAATTCGTTCGCTTGGAGCGCATAGACACGACTATCTCCAATATGGACAATCACAACCGTCTCCCTGCTCCAACAAACGGCCGCTACAGTCGTTCCCATCATGACGAGATCGGATTGCTTCGCAAATTGTAGTACTTGTTCATTCGCCAGGTCGATGTGATGGCGGAACCATCGTTCGATTTCGACAGGAGTTTGAGGGAGCGACGGGAAAGCACGTCGAAACTCTTCAATCACGATTTGACTCGCGACCTCTCCCGCTGCATGTCCACCCATCCCGTCTGCAACTAGCGCAATTCCTGATAAGGTATCGCCTAAGATTAAAACTGCATCTTCATTTTGTGTGCGTACTTGTCCGCGATCTGTTCGAAATGCTAATTCCATCTATCTGATTACCTCGTTTCTTGTTCGCGCTCCTTCGCTCGAAGCTGTCCACAAGCGGCATCGATATCCGATCCTTGCTCGCGGCGAATCGTTACGTTCACGTTGCGGTCTTTGAGCACTTTTTCAAAGGCGAAGATTTGAGCTCGTGGTGTCCGTACGTAATCACGTTCGAGTACATGGTTGACGGGGATCAAGTTGACGTGACATTTGATTCCTTTCAATAGGTCCGCTAAAAGATGGGCATACTCTTCCGTATCATTTACGCCACCGAAGAGTCCATATTCAAACGTGATCCGACGACCGCTCTTTTCCGTGTAATAACGGACAGAATCCATCAACTTGTCTAAGTCAAAGGCACGGTTGATTGGCATGAGCTTGGTGCGCAATTCAGTCGTTGGCGCGTGAAGCGAGATGGCGAAGTTGATTCGCATTCCTTCATCGGCAAACTTATAAATTTTAGGAACGATCCCACTTGTTGATACCGTGATATGACGCGCTCCGATGTTGAGCCCGTTGTCATGGTTGACCGTACGTAAGAAACGCATCAACTCATCGTAGTTGTCGAACGGCTCGCCGATTCCCATGACGACGACCGAGTCGACACGCTCTCCTGTTGCGTCTAATGCACGCTGCACGTCGAGAACCTGCGCCGTGATTTCACCGGCTTCTAAATTTCGTTTCAATCCACCGAGTGTGGACGCACAGAACGTACATCCGATGCGACATCCGACTTGTGTCGTGACACAAACTGAGTTTCCGTATTCGTGACGCATGAGAACCGTTTCAATCGAATAACCGTCTTGTAATTCAAATAGGAACTTGATTGTACCGTCCTGTGATTCTTGTTTGACCAATTCTTTTAATGTCGTCAATTGGAAGGATGCTTCAAGTTTGTCGCGAAGCGCTTTCGGGACGTTCGTCATATCGTCGAAAGTTATGACACGTTTGACGTACATCCAGTCATATAACTGTTTCGCTCGGAATGACTTTTCTCCTGCTTCGATAACCCATGCCTCGAGTTCAGGAAACGTCAACGAATAGAGTGACGGCTTTGCGCCTACGAGTGGATTCTTTTCAACTGCTTTTGGATTCATTGTTTTATACCTCTTTCTTAAATGCGGCAATATAGAAGCCGTCGGTACCGAATGTCGTCGGTAATAATTTTAGTTCAGCACGGTCCGATTCCATGATCGGACGAACAGATTGCGGGAGACGTCCTTTGAGCGTTTCGTCCCACGCCAATCCTTTCGACAGAATGTAGTCAGCCTGTATCTCATTTTCAGACGGGTCGATCGTACATGTCGAGTAAACTAGCGTACCACCTGGTTTGAGCAGTGGCAATACGGCATCGATGATTTGTCGTTGGATCTTTGGTAAGTTTTCAAGCTGGGTCTTATCCTTCGTCCATTTAATATCCGGCTTCCTGCGAATGACGCCGAGTCCTGAACACGGAACGTCTAAAAGAATCCGATCAAAGCTCTCTCGTTCAAACCGTTCACCTGCTAAACGAGCATCAAGGGCAAGTGCGGTCACTCCATTGATGTGTAAACGTTTGGCTTGCTGGTCGATCAACTTTGCTTTATGTGGATGTAAATCTAGTGCGGTGAGCGACCCATTTTCCATTCGCTCGGCCGTATGCATCGCCTTCCCACCAGGGGCGGCACACGCGTCCAAAATATGATCATTTGTCGAAACACCGAGAGCATCTGCGACAATCATCGAACTCTCATCTTGAATCGACAAAAGGCCTTCCTCGATGAATGAGGTCGAATGGACGTTTCCGGACTCTACTACTAATCCATCGATGGATAGTTCAGACCGCGACGTCAGAACACCTGCGTCAGCCAATTTGTTCATCATCTCATCTACCGTAATACGTTTGCGGTTGACCCGAACCGTTACAGGAGCAGGTTCGTTGTTCAATTGACAAATCGCCTCTGCCGTCTCGACTCCATACAAGTCAATCCAGTCTGCGACGAGCCATTCCGGGTGACTATGCTCGATTGAAATCCTTTCCGCGTCGGTCAAGCCACTGAAGTCCGGAAACCCTTCACGGAGCACGTTACGTAACACCCCGTTCACAAACTTACTCGTTCCGAGATGATGCCCCCGTTTCTTCGCGATTTCGACCGCTTCATGTAGGACGGCTCGGTCCGGTACTTTATCGAGATAAAAGAGTTGATACACACTCATTCGAAGTAGCGGGATGACGAACTTATCGAGCTTCTTCGGGGAACGAATGCGATCTTTTAAAATGTAATCGAGTGTTCCCTTACGGCTTAGTGTCCCGTAAACGAGTTCTGTATAAAGGCCGACATCTTTAGGGGTCACCTTTTTTTGTTTCAATGTGTCATTGACGGCAATCGTAGAGTACGCGCCGCCCTGTTCAATTTTCATCAGCGTATCAAGCGCTGCTTCACGTACGTTCATGATTTCCTCCTAATCGGTCGCCAACACGTAGCTTCTGTCCGGCGCCACGCATAAAGGTCGCACCATCCATTCGTTTTTTACCGGCCGGTTGCAAATCCGTCACTTTGATTGCAACATCGTTTCCGGTCGCCACGACAAATCCGTCTTCTTCGAGACGAATAACTTCTCCAGGTTGTCCTGTGCCGGTCGTTTTTTCTCCCATGAACAACTTCACCCGTTCTCCGTCCAGCGTAGAATAGGCAGTCGGGAAGGGATTCATACCTCGAATATGGTTGTATATGGCTTCCCCGTCCATCGTCCAGTCAATCTGTTCCCGCTCACGGCTGATATTTGGCGCAAATGTTACCTCACGTTCATCTTGAGGGACTGCTTCAATCCATCCTTCCAAGAAGGCCGGAAGGGTGCGAATGAGCAGGTCACTGCCTGCTACAGCTAGTTTATCAAACAATGATCCGACTGTATCCGTTTCTTTAATCGGTACAATCGTATTGGCAATCATATCACCTGCGTCCAACTTGTCGACCATATACATGATCGTCACACCCGTCTCAGACTCACCATCGAGGATCGCTTGATGAATCGGTGCACCTCCGCGGTATTTTGGAAGAAGAGAGGCATGGACATTGATGGCTCCGTTTGGCGGTGCCTCGAGTAATCCAGTCGGAACGATTTGTCCGTACGCCGCTGTGACGATGAGGTCTGGGCGTAACTCTAAAATCTCTGCATAATCTGTTCGAACTTTCTCGGGCTGTAGAACCGGAATCCCATGACGAAGGGCACATTCTTTTACAGGCGTCGGCTTCAGCTCACGTTTTCGTCCGACCGGTTTGTCGGGCTGAGAAACGACACCTACGACATTGTATCCTTCTTCAAGCAGTCGCTCAAGTACAGATACAGCAAAGGTCGGTGTTCCCATGAAGACGATGCGTTTGTCCTTCCCGGAATTAGGCACCGCGAGCTTGTCTGTGAACAAGACGCCGTCCAGATGGTCCATCTCATGTTGAATCGCACGGGCAAAAAAGCCATTCGCTTTAACCGTATAAGTACGTCCTTTCAAGTCCTGATTTTTGACGACAATCGATTCATGTCGTTCCACGAATCCGAATTCACCCGGGATACTTAAACATCCTTCAAGTCCGACTTCTCGACCTGACGTCTCAATGATTTCCGGATTGATCAAGACGAGCGGTCCCGTCTCATCGTCTGTATGGACGACCGCAAGTCGCTGATTCAAATTGACTTGCGGTGCCGCGACACCGACTCCATCATACTCATACATTGTATCGAATAAACGGTCGACCGTTTGACGTAACTTTTTATCGAACTTTGTCACTGGTTCGCACGTCACGCGTAAAATTTCATTTGGTACTTCTACTACTTTATACATGTCTCTCCACCTCACATGAATACGTATGGGTTCACATCGATACTCATTTGATATTCTTTCTTACTGATCGCTTTTGCTCTCGCTTGCTGTAATCGTGCCAGCTCCACATAGAGCGCTTCGGGTTGCTTCGTTTTTATAAACACTTGATAGCGATACGCGTTCTTCAGCTTTGACAAAGGCGCAGGCATTGGACCGTTCAAGCGGCTGTTTTCCACTTGCGCTTGTAAAAAGTCGGATGCGAACAATT
The DNA here is from genome assembly GCF_018617835.1 of Exiguobacterium sp. s101. Classification (NCBI taxonomy): domain Bacteria; kingdom Bacillati; phylum Bacillota; class Bacilli; order Caryophanales; genus Exiguobacterium; species Exiguobacterium sp. s101. Next base: position 247,496 of record NZ_JACSKX010000001.1, read on the forward strand.
CCGCCTCATTCTTGGCGACAAGCGGATTTTCCGCCGAAAACGTGACGAGCGTCAAAAACCAATACGGAGGATGATTTCCGACTTGCCTTAGACCCATCTCTTTGGCAAAAAACGACTCATAATCATGTTCACTCGCTGTTTCAATAACATAATGGTCAGGATTATACGTTTGGACGAATGCTTCACCTGGAAGTTTTCCCCGTCCCGCACGTCCTGCCACTTGTGTGACGAGCTGGAAGGTACGTTCGGTCGCCCGAAAATCAGGCATTCCGAGCGTCGCATCCGCTGCGAGCACCCCGACGAGTGTGACGTTCGGGAAGTCGAGTCCTTTTGCGATCATCTGCGTGCCGAGTAAAATATCAGCCTCTCCTTCTTCGAAACGGCGCAACAATTGCTCATGTGAACCTTTTCGTGACGTCGTATCTTGATCCATACGAATGATGCGCGCCTCTGGAATTCGGTTCAGTAATTCTGTCTCGATTTTTTGAGTGCCTGACCCGAACTGTTTGATTTTCTTACTGCTACATGACGGACACGTCGATGGCATACCTACCTCGTAGCCGCAATAATGACACTTCAACCGGTCTCCATGTTGATGATACGTTAAATTGACGGCGCAATGCGGACATGTCATCCCTTCTCCACAATCACGGCACATGACGAATGTAGTAAACCCGCGACGATTTAGCAAAATAACGCACTGCTCTTTTTTCTCGATTCGGTCGAGGATGCCGTTAAACAATTCTTCCGAGAACATTGTCGTATTGCCCTTGGCCAGCTCACGACGCATATCGATGATGTGGACCGGCGGCATCTCGCCACCATACCGCTCTTTCAAATGTAAATAGCGGTAGACACCTTTTTGTGCTCTAGCATACGATTCAAGTGATGGGGTCGCACTGCCTAATACGACCGGACACCCATGATACCGCGCCCGCCAAATGGCGACATCACGCGCATGATAGCGCGGATTCTCTTCTTGCTTGTACGTCGTCTCGTGCTCTTCATCTAATATGATCAGACCAAGTCGGTCGAGCGGGGCAAAGATGGCAGAACGTGCGCCGACGACGACGTCGACTTCACGACGTTTGATTTTTCGCCACTCATCATACTTCTCACCTTTTGAAAGTGCACTGTGTAACACTGCGACCCGGTCACCGAACCGTCGCTTAAACCGTTTCACCATCATCGGGGTCAAGCTGATCTCAGGGACGAGTAAGATCGCCTGTTTCCCTTCATCGATGACTTGTCCGATTGATTCTAAATAGACCTCAGTCTTCCCACTCCCCGTCACACCATGGACGAGAAGTGTCTCGCCCGCGTCCGCCTCATGGATGGCCTGGACCGCTCTCGCCTGACTGTCATTTAATTGGACCGTTTCTTTGACTTGTTCAATCGTCGCGTACGGATCACGATTCAATTCTACCTCGGTCAATCGAACTGCACCTAAGTCCGCGAGCTTTTGTAGCTGCGGACGGGTCAATCCGATTTGTCGAAGCGCGGACCAATACATACGAGGAGTCTCTTCAAGCTGACGGATTGCCTCGAGTTGCTTTTTCGCACGTTTCGAGACGACAGTCGAATCGAGTAGCTCGACAAGGACATCGGTTTTGACCGTTTTCTTTTCTTTCAAGACAGGTGCAAGAGTCAATTTCCCCTTTTTAGCTAGCCCGAGGATGAGCGATTGTACGTCTTTCGGATATTCAGACAGATGCGTTCCTAAACGGACACCGTCTGGGACCTGACCTTCTTTGATTTCTTTGTCATAGCTGACCTTGAGCGCAGCCGGGAGCATCGCAAGAAGAGCGGATGACCGAAAGCAAAGCGTCGTCTCTTTCACATGGATTGACAGGTCGAGTAATTCTTCCGTGAGTGAGGATTCCTCATCTAACAAGGCTTCTAACGGTTTCAATCCTTCTCTCGTCCCGTCTGACATTCCGACGACGATTCCGAGTAAACGTCGTGACCCGAACGGAACCGATACACGCATACCTGGTTCAATCAACGTCTCAAACTGTTCGGGTACTTCATAATCAAACGGGCGATCAATCGTGATCACCGGCGCATCGACATGAACATGTGCAATCATCGGACCGCTTCCTTAAAATATGTGAGCAACTCGAAGGCCAACTCTTTTTTCGATTGTTTCGGCAACTTAAGAATCGATCCGTCCCCGCTAAACAAGACGACCTCATTGTCGTCCGCACCGAATCCGATGTCACTGCCAGATACATCGTTAGCAACGAGGAAATCGACATTCTTTCGCTTCAGTTTGGCTGCCGCATGCTCCTCAAGTCGTTCCGTCTCTGCCGCAAAGCCGACCAACACTTGATGGGTCTTCTGTTCACCAAGTGTCTTTAAAATGTCTGTCGTTTCTTCAAGTTCGATTGTGAGCGGACCGTGAACCTTTTTATGTTTTTCTGAATAAACATTTTTCGGGCGATAGTCCGCGACCGCTGCCGACTTCACAACGAGGTCGAGCAACTCGAAGCGGCTCGTCACTTCTCGAAGCATCTCTTCACTCGACTCGACCGGAATGGCCTTCACACCGTCTGGGACCGGGACTTGAAGAGGACCGTGGACGAGTGTGACGCGGGCGCCCATGTCACGTGCCACTTCAGCGAGCGCTACACCCATTTTTCCAGATGAGTCGTTTGATAAGTAACGGACCGGATCGATGCGTTCGACAGTTGGACCAGCCGTGATCAATACTTCTTTCCCCATATATAGTTTCGGAACGAACTGACTCTCGATGATGCGAACCAAATCTTCAGGTTCAGGTAGACGTCCACCGCCAATCCAACCACATGCCAAATTGCCGACGCCGGGCTCAATCAACTGATAGCCGTATGATTTCAACGTCTCGATGTTTCGCTGCGTCGCAGGATGTTCGAGCATATTCACATTCATCGCCGGTGAGACGATAACTGGACACTTCGCCGCCAAAATCGACGTCGTGATGAAGTCGTCGGCAATCCCGTTCGCTAATTTCGCAATGGTGTTTGCCGTTGCTGGAGCCACGACGATCAAGTCGCTCGAGTCGACCACATCGATATGGGCAATTTTTGTCGGGTCATGTTCTTCGAATACGTCCGTATAGACCGGGTTTCGACTGAGTGCCTGGAAGGTCGCCTGACCCACGAATTGTTCTGCTGACTTTGTCATCGCGACGTGAACATTCGCTCCGGCTTGAACCAATTTCGATGTGAGCGAACACGCTTTATAAGCCGCGATGCCACCACTCACACATAACAAAATAGTACGATCCTTCACCATTCCCAAACTCCCCCTTATAGACAATGAGACCCAAGTCGCAAACGACTTGGGTCACACTTCATCCGTTGTTTTTTTCGTTCACGATGATTGTCGTATCACCCGAAAATAGTTCTTCTAACGCTTGACCGACCGGCTTATATGATTTTGGCTCGGCGACTTTCGGTGCTTTTCCATCTTGAATCTGACGCGCCCGTTTTGCAGCGACCGTAACGATCGTGTATTTTGACGGGATAACACGTTGTAAGGCATCAATCGAAGGGTATAACATTAAATGACCTCCATCATAGCTTTTTTATAGAGTGACGCAACACGTTCACGTTTACAATGCTCAGCTGTCACGATCGCTTTAATTCGATCGATGGCTTTGTCGACCTCGTCGTTCGTGACGACGTAGTCATAGGCATCCATCAACTCGATTTCCTCACGCGCGACGAGCAGGCGTTGCTTGATGACTTCTTCTGACTCTGTTCCCCGTCCGATGAGACGATTACGGAGCTCTTGAAGGCTAGGTGGTGCCAAGAATAAAAAGACGGCTTCCGGGAGAAGTTCCTTCACTTGGAACGCCCCTTGCACCTCAATTTCAAGAATGACATCTTGGCCGTTTTCGAGCGTTTCACGCACCCACTCTACAGGCGTCCCGTAATAGTTGCCGACAAATTCGGCATGTTCAAGCAGTTCTTTTTGTTCGATCATCCGTTCGAACTCTTCTCTCGATTTAAAAAAGTAATGTATTCCCTCAACTTCCCCTTCACGTGGCTTTCGAGTCGTAGCCGACACCGAATATTTAAGGTTGTTGTCCTCTTCCTCACGAAGAGCACGACAAACGGTTCCTTTACCGACACCGCTTGGTCCAGACAAAACGATTAATAATCCTCGTTCTTTAAAATTCACTGCAAGCCCTCCATCTTCTAACATCACATTTAATTATAATAGCAGTCAATCAATTGTTCCGGCAAGAAGAAGTTCGGATTTCCTACTCCATCGTACCATATTTTCTGTTTTTCTGATAACGTAGAGACAGAAAATGAACAAAGGTGATGAGATCATTGGCTTATGATGGATTAATGACATATCGTGTCGTAAAAGAATTACAATCGCTCGTCGGAGGACGAGTCAACAAAGTACATCAACCGTATTCACTCGACTTGATGCTACAGATTCGCTCGAATCGACAGAACGCGCAACTACTCATATCAGCAAACGCAATGTATGCCCGTCTCCAATTGACGGATACACCGATTAAAAATCCGCAAGAACCACCGATGTTTTGCATGATGCTTCGTAAGCATATAGAAGGCGGATTCATCACGGCGGTCGAACAAATCGGACGGGACCGCGTCATCGTCATTTCGGTTCACTCTCGTAATGAGCTCGGCGATGAAGAATCGAAGAAAATATACATCGAACTGATGGGGCGCCACTCGAACGTCGTCTTGACGACGGAAGAGGGCAAGATTTTAGATGCAATCAAACATCTTCCCCCTTCACAAAATACGTACCGGACAATCATGCCAGGAAGTGACTATCTACTCCCGCCTGAACAAAACAAGTTTGATCCGTTGACAGAAATGACGGAAGGATTGAAGCGCATCGATTGGAATGCCGGTAAGTTGGATAAACAAATTGTCGCCACGTTCGCAGGCGTCAGCCCTCAAATCGCTCAAGAAGTCGTCCATCTCACGAAGATGCCGAACCGTGATTCCTTGCAGCAAGCGTTCGAGAACGTTCTACGTCAACTCGACGGACCATACGTCTTTCAACAACTCGTGAGTGGAAAAGAACGATTCGCTCCGATTGCGTTGACAGCTGGAGACATCGAAACCGAGGAAACGTATGAATCGAGTAAAGAAGTGCTCGACCGTTTCTACTATGAAAAGGCGAACCGGGACCGCGTCAGACAACAAGCGCACGATGTCGAACGTCTCTTAAAATCAGAACTCGAAAAGAATCAATTGAAACGCCGCCGCCTCTTGGATGATTTGAAAGCGACGGAGCGAGCGGATGAGTTACAAAAATACGGTGAGTTGTTGACGACATATCTGTTCCAATTGGAGAAAGGGATGCGTGTTGCCGAAGTCGTTGATTATTATGACGAGAATGGTGCGACCCTCTCGATTCCGCTCAACCCGCTCAAAACACCGAACGAGAATGCTCAGCAGTACTATAAAAAGTACAACAAGCTAAAAATCGCAAAGGTGGAAGTACAGAAGCAACTCGAACTAAACGATGCGGAAATCGAGTATTTAGAGACGCTCATCGCACAACTCGACGTCGCCTCCCCTTCCGACATTCTTGAGATTCGTGAAGAGCTCACTGAAGAAGGATACATTCGTCAAAAACGTCAAAAGAAAAAAGCGAATCCGAAAATTTCGCTTGAAGCGTACACGTCATCGACCGGCACGGAATTTTATGTCGGGAAGAACAATACGCAAAACGACCATTTGACGTTCAAGTTCGCACGACGTGATGAAATTTGGCTACACGTTAAAGATATCCCGGGCTCACACGTCATCATCCGTTCGATGGAACCGGATGAGACGACGCTTCTTGAAGCCGCATCAGTCGCCGCTTATTTCTCGAAAGCTCGTGCGTCAAGCGGCGTCCCTGTCGATTATACGCGCGCCCGCTTCGTGAAAAAACCGAGCGGTGCAAAACCAGGATTCGTCATCTATACGGATCAACAGACCGTCTACGTGACACCAGATGAACAAGTGATGAAGTCACTGAAACAGTCGTAAACAAGAAAACCCGCCATGATGATGGCGGGCCCAGACTATAAACAAAGTATAGGTGTTATGCCCAATCCGAACACGGCTCGCTTTCCTAGGGGCAAGCAGGGAGCCGCATCGCGACTGCGTCACTGCTGGTCTCCCTTTGCTTGCTATTCCCTCAGGAGTCTCGCCTGCCCGTTCTTGGTCACCTTTTATCCTTCGTCCCATATAATGGTGTGATAAGAACACACAGGGGCGGATCAAATGATCAACAAGTCGACACGATCCATCCTTCGCGGTCTGACGAACGGAACGGATGTTGAATAGCGGCCCGAGGCGGATGATCTCGGGGTCGATGACGGGCGGGCTCGACGTCTAGCTTCCCTTCCCCCTGATACATCGATTCGAAGTAAGTATCGAGCTTTTTCTTCTGCCGTCGTGGCCTTAGAAAAGACAAACGGCCGCCAGATGACGACCGTTTGCGTTGCTCGCCCGACGGAGCCCCGACTCCTACAGTAAGCGTGGGCGCCGGAAGGACGAGTTCGAACATGTTATTTGTCAACAAGCTGGACCCGTCATCATCATGGCGGGTCTTCTACGTATAGAGTTCAGATTTTCGGATCATGCTTAAACGCCTCGAGCTGTTCATGATAATCGAGCAAATGCCCATGTAAAATTTCTGAAACGGATAAATCTTCATGTGGAAGTTTGAAGAGCGAATAGGGCTTGTCACATGTATATAGAATATCGTGATGGTGTGCCAGTAAATATAAAAATTCGGATTCGAACGCTTGTCGTTCTTCCTCACTCATCATTAAAAGCGCTTCTCGATGTTCGGCTAAACTTTCTAGTAACAATACGAGTTTGTCTTCAAGGTGAATCAATAATCGGTACTGTTTAATCGTCATATATTTCAATTTAACGTTCGTCACTTTCATATCCTCTTGAAGCATCATATGCAACTCTTGATGCCCTAGAATACGGGCTCGCGTCTCCAATAGTTCAGCCGGTGAGCCGACGAGTTCGCGCCAATGATGAAACAGGAAGGATGAAGTCTTTCGTACCTCATTTAATAACCGATCTTCATAACGAGGCGGCAAAAACGCATAGTTGACGCCAAGTGAGACGAACACTCCGACTGCCGTCAATAACGAACGCGTCCATGCGTAATGAAAGAAATCAGAAGTCGGACTTTCGAGCATCATGACGATGGCAAATGCCGCATATGTCGACATATGTGTCTTATCAAACGTCGTATTGAGCGTGAGGGCCACGATAACGGCCAATCCGATTGATAGCGGATTGACGCCGAATAAGTAAACGATAAAGAGTCCGCACATGAGACCGACTACCGTTCCAAAGATTCGGCTGAATACAATATTTGAGGAACGTTTGACCGTCGGTTGCATCGCAACAACGGCTGCGATGGCCCCCATTCCAGAATAAATTCCAAATACATACCATGAGATAGCGACGGTAATCGAAACGGCAATACCAGTCTTTAACGTACGAAGCCCGACTTTCGGGATGTATCGTTTTCCATTCATTTCAAATCGACCTTCCCTGTTTCAGAAATCAACTCCACGACTGGTCGATTCGAGGTAGACAATTGATAGACACCCGGCTCGACTTCCTCATAACGGTCGCTGCTTGTAACCTTCCCCGCTGTCGTCACGTTCACTTGCCCGGTCGCATGTTTTGGCGTATAACTGAGCGTTCCCGCTTCCGTTTGAATGGTCATCGCCTGATTGACGACGACGTCACTGACGGTCGCATGGCGATAAGAACGAATGACCCCGCTCACGAGCCTTGCCGACTCGATCGTCGTATCACTTTTTGATTCGATTCGCAGACGGTCGCTATCGATTTGTTTCAAATTCACCGCATTCGCATCCATCACAATCGTCTTCGCATTCAATCCTTGTCCGGTCACTTGCTCAGCCTCAAGGTGAACAGATGTCATAGAGCTCGGTAACGAGACACGTATCTTGTAGCGTGAAGGTTCATCACTCGCACGGCTACCGACATAACTGAACCATCCATATCTCTCGACAACGTAAATGGTATCTCCGACTGATTTGACTTTGATTCGTCGTTCTTTTGAGTTCGTTTGCATCACTTCAATCTGAACTTTTTCATTTGGACTTCGCACAAATTCGACGTTGCCATGATTCGTTTCGAGTCGCAACTTTTTCATTTGATATCGGTCTTCGTATTGGTCTCCTAACGCTAATAAATGGCTGAATACAAATAAATTCACGAAAAACAGCGTTGGGATGATGGTCAAGACAAGACCGAAGGCGATTTTACGGTGTTTCGGAATCGCACGAAACCGTGCGCTCCATGTCTTCTCTTTGCTTCTTGAATACGCCATATGCCTCTCCTTTTTGAATCACTTCCGTTATTTTACCATGAAGTATGACATATGCCGAATCGAAAAAGAATCCGCCCGAGGGTGGATTCTTAAGAGGTGACCAAATCGCTCCAAGCACGGGGGTCTTGCTGCCACTCACGTAAAGAATTAAGTTCCGAACGGTTGAGGATTCCTTTCGTTTCTGCAACTTCAATTAATTCTGAGAATGTCGTCAATGACTCGGCAGAAAGGTTTGCCGCGGCTAGATTTTTTTCGAGAATCGGCAATTCGTAAGAGAAGATGGCTTGAATCCCAACGACCTTACTACCCGCTTCAAGAATCGCTTTCGCTGCATCGATACTTGACATCCCTGTCGACAACAAGTCCTCGATGACGAGCACGCGTGCGCCTATATCGAGTTTCCCCTCGATTTGATTTCCCTTTCCATGTCCTTTCGCACTCGAACGAACATAGATGAAAGGAAGACCAAGTCGGTCAGCGAGCAATGCCCCGTGAGGAATACCGGCCGTAGCTGTGCCTGCGATGACATCAACCTGTGTAGGGGTAATCGACTTCACCAACTTATCGATGATCACCTGACGAACTTCAGGATAACTGAGTGTCAACCGATTGTCGCAATAAATCGGACTCTTTAGCCCGCTCGACCATGTATATGGCTCGGTCGGCGAAAGTGTGACAGCTTCAATCTGTAATAGTGCTTCAGCAATTTGTTTCATACGTTTGTCCCCATTCCATCATGAATTGTTCGTACATGGTAACCGGATCGGTCGCACGTGTAATCGGTCGCCCGACGACAATCGAGTGGACACCAGCCAGCCTAGCTTCACTCGGTGTCGCGACCCGTACTTGATCATCATCGGTTTCACCGAGTCGGATACCTGGCGTGACGGTCATAAACGCGTCCCCGAGTTCCTGATGAATCATCTTCGCTTCTTGGACAGACGCGACTACCCCGTCGAGTTCAGCCTGTTTGGCGAGGGTCGCTTGGCGGATGACAGCTTGATCGAGTCGTCCTGCGATTCCTAGTTCCGTCTGCATCATTCGTTCATCTGTCGACGTCAATTGTGTCACCCCAATCAAACGAGTCGTATCACTTGCCTGGCGTAACCCGTCTAACGCATAACGCATCATCTTTTCGCCACCTAGTGTGTGGACGTTCGTCACAGCCACCCCAAGTTTTCCGATTTGACACATCGTACGACGTGCCGTCTCCGGGATATCATGTACTTTCACATCAAGAAAGACCGGGTAACCGCGGTCGACCAACTCTTCCACAAATCGTGCGCCTTCCCGATAGAAAAGTTCCATCCCGACTTTGACAGCCGGTCGGTTCGGGAACGGTTGTAACAAGTGAAATGCTTCTTCTCGTGTCTCCACGTCAAGGGCGAGATACAAGTTGTGCATAAGCCTTCCCCCTCACATCCAAAATATGTTCGATTCCGAGTGCATCAAGTCGTGCCGGTAGCGCATCAATGATTTCCTGACAGACGTATGGATTCTCAAAGTTTGCCGTTCCGACCGCGACGGCTGACGCCCCAGCGTAGATGAATTCAAGCACATCGTCGACCGTTCGAACCCCACCCATGGCGATAATCGGAATATTGACCGCTTGCGCGACCTCATATACCATTCGGACGGCTACCGGTTTGATGGCTGGACCGGATAATCCGCCGATTCGGTTCGCTAAAATCGGTCGCCCCGTTTCGATATCGATTCGCATCCCGACGAGCGTGTTAATCATCGTCAATCCGTCCGCACCGGCCGCCTCGACCGCTCGTGCCATGTCGGTAATCGACGTGACGTTCGGGGACAGCTTGACATAGACCGGCTTACTCGAAGCCGCTTTGACGAGTTTTGTGAGTTCTGCAGCCATCACCGGGTCCGTCCCAAACTGCATGCCCCCACATTTCACGTTCGGACACGAGATGTTCAATTCGACCGCTTTAATGGTCGGGTCTGCACTGATTCGACGAGCGACTTCTACATACTCACCCGGCGTCGAACCGGCGACATTGGCGATGATTTCCGTATCGAACGTCGAGAGGAATGGCAATTTCTCTTCGATGATTGCATCGACGCCTGGATTTTGAAGACCGATCGCATTGAGCATGCCTTGTGCAGTCTCGGCGACACGTGGGGTCGGATTTCCGAACCTCGATTCCTCCGTCGCTGCCTTAATCATGATGCCTCCTAAGATGGAGAGATCATACAGTTTTGCAAACTCTTCACCGAATCCGAAACATCCCGAAGCCGGAATGATCGGGTTTTTTAAATGAAGACCTGGTAACTCGACATTCAATCTCATAACAGCACCTCTTCCGCATTGAATACCGGACCGTCACTACAGACTTTCACATAACCCTCCGGTGCCTGACAGACGCAGGCAAAACAGGCGCCAATCCCGCAGCCCATCCGATTCTCAATCGAGATAAATCGTTCAGGAATGGGTGAAACGGCGACTGCCTTTAACATGGCTTCCGGCCCACAACTAAACAACACGTCCGCTTCGACGCGTGCAAGTGGTCTCGTGACGAATCCAGGCTCCCCGTGACTGCCGTCTACTGTCGTGATGATGGTCTCACCAAGTTCACGAAATGCGTCTTCATAAAAGACACTTTCTTGTGAATCAAACCCGAGAATCGCAATCGTCTCGATCCCCATATCATGTAGTCGACGTCTGACGTAGTATAGGGGTGGGACCCCAATGCCACCACCGACGAGGACGACCCGCTTTCCATGTTGTGCAAGTGGAAATCCGTTTCCGAGTGGACCAAGAACGTCCAACGTGTCCCCAACACGCTTAGCAGCTAATTCAGATGTTCCTTCCCCAATCACTTTATATATGAAGGTGATTTCGTCTCCTTCGACGTTCGCCACTGACAACGGCCGACGTAACAAGCCGGACGTCTTGATATGAAAGAACGTCCCAGGGGCGATCTCCACCCCGGGGCAATGTACTTTCATCTCCATCGTCGCTCTGGCGATTTGACGGTTGCTGACAATTGTCACGTCACGTTTCATACCATCACCCCGAACTTTGTGAACGCCGGAATGCTGACCGTTTGGAACGATAGACTTTCAATGACTTGTAACAAGGCTTCGGCTGTATCGAGCGATGTGAGGCAGAGCGTGCCTTGTTCTGCAGCCATACGCCGAATCAAGAAGCCATCTTTTGTGACGAAGGCATCACGACTCGTCGTATTGATAATCAAGTCGACGTCTCCTCGCTCGATCACGCTGAGCATCGTCTCACCATCTTCTTGAATTTTGCCGACTCGACGAACACGCATCTGTTCCGCTTCGAGACCGTCTGCCGTCCCACTCGTTGCCATGAGGCGGAAACCGAGACGGTCGAAACGTTTCGCCAAGGCGATGGCCTCATCCTTATCATGATCGGCAATCGTCATGAGGACGTTCCCTTTCAAGGCGATGTTCATCCCTGCTGCGACGAGCCCTTTGTAGAGCGCTTTTTCGAGCGTCCGGTCTGTCGCCATAACTTCCCCTGTCGACTTCATCTCTGGTCCGAGCGATGGGTCTACCTCTTTCAATTTCGCAAACGAGAAGACTGGTACTTTGACCGAGATACCGTCTGACTCTGGATGAATGCCCGTCCCGAGACCGAGTTCTTTCAAGCTCGTCCCAAGAATCGTCTGAGTCGCGATTCGTGCGACCGGTAAACCTGTCACTTTCGAGATGAACGGCACGGTACGACTCGCACGTGGGTTCACCTCGATGACGTATAGGTCGTCCGCATAGACGAACTGGATATTGAGAAGCCCTTTGATTCGGAATGCTTTCGCCAATTTGATCGTATAGTCGACGACTTTTTGCTTCAATTCGCCACTGAGACGTTGTGGCGGATAGACGGCAATCGAATCGCCCGAGTGTACGCCGGCACGTTCGATATGCTCCATGATCCCCGGGATGTAGACGTCCGTCCCGTCACAGATCGCATCGACTTCAATCTCAATTCCTGTCAAATAGCGATCGATGAGTACCGGTCGATCTTTCGAGGCGATGACCGCATGTCGCATGTACCGCTCAAGCTCAGACTGTTCATAAACGATTTCCATCGCCCGTCCACCGAGGACATACGATGGTCGGACGAGTACCGGATAGCCGAGTTCATTCGCACAAACGACGGCCTCTTCCACATTTGTCGCTGTCTTCCCTGGTGGTTGAGCCAATCGCTCAGCGGACAATGTGGCTTCAAACGCCTTCCGGTCTTCGGCACGGTCGATATCTTCCAGAGCCGTCCCAAGAATCTTTACGCCGTTCGCTTCTAGCGATGCCGCCAAATTGATGGCAGTCTGCCCACCGAATTGGACGATGACACCAAGAGGATTCTCGTTCTCGATGACCTCTAATACATCTTCTGTCGTCAACGGCTCGAAATACAATCGATCGGAGATGGAGAAGTCCGTCGAGACCGTTTCTGGATTGTTGTTGATGATGATTGCTTCGTAACCCGCATCTCGAATTGTTTGGATCGAGTGAACGGTCGCATAGTCGAATTCGACACCTTGACCGATTCGAATCGGTCCCGACCCGAGGACGAGGATGGACTCCCGGTCTGTCTTGACCGCTTCATTCTCCACTTCATACGTTCCATAGAAGTATGGCGTCTCAGAAGCGAACTCGGCCGCGCACGTATCGACCATCTTATAGACGGGACGTATGTTCCATTCTTTCCGTTTCGTGCGAACCGCTTCTGTATCCATCGAGAGCATGCGGGCGATTGCCACATCACTGAATCCGAGGCGTTTCACATCGAATAAACGTTCTGACGTTAACGGCTCCGCGACGAGTTGTTGCTCAACTTGCCAAATCCGACTCAGTTTGTGTAAGTAGAATCGATCGATTTTTGTCAGTTGGTGTAGCGCTTCTACCGTGTATCCGCGACGAAGGGCCTCATATACGATGAACAAACGCTCGTCTGTCGGATGGATGAGTCCATTCTCGAGCTGTTCTGTGTCTAATGCTTGAAGTTGTGGAACATAGAGTTCTTCCGTGCCCAGTTCGAGCGAACGTACCGCTTTTAACAGTGCCTCTTCTAAATTTCGACCGATGGCCATGACCTCACCCGTCGCCTTCATTTGTGTGCCTAAGCGGCGATCCGCGGACTCAAACTTATCGAAAGCGAAACGTGGGATTTTGGCGACGACGTAATCGAGCGCCGGTTCGAACGAGGCGTAGCTCGTCTCTGTGACCGGGTTTTTCAATTCTGATAACTTGTAGCCGACAGCGACCTTTGCAGCGAGTTTGGCAATCGGATAGCCTGTCGCTTTTGAAGCGAGCGCCGAACTTCGGGAAACACGTGGATTCACCTCGATGACGTAGTACGTGAAGCTGTCTGGGTCGAGGGCGAATTGGATGTTGCATCCTCCCTCAATCCCAAGTGCCCGAATGATGTCGAGCGAGACGCTACGTAGCATCTGGTAATCCCGATCTGACAGCGTCTGAGTCGGGGCGAACACAATCGAGTCACCGGTGTGGATTCCGACCGGGTCAAAGTTTTCCATCGCACAGACGATGATGGCTTGGTCACTCGAGTCACGCATCACCTCGAACTCGACTTCTTTCATCCCGGCAATCGATTTCTCTAACAAGACTTGCGTCACAGGACTCGCTTTTAGTCCAGATTCGACGATTTGCTCGAACGATTCCCGGTCATGGGCAATCCCTCCACCGGTTCCCCCGAGCGTGTACGCAGGTCGGATGATGATCGGATACCCAATCCGTTCCGCAAATCCCCAAGCAGACTCGAGCGTATGGACGATCTCACTTTCAGGTACACCGTGACCGAGTTCAAACATCAAGTTACGGAACTGTTCCCGGTCCTCCGCCTGAACGATCGCAGACAGTTTCGTCCCGAGAAGTTCCACGCCACAATCACGTAAGACACCCCGTTTGTCGAGTTCAAATGCCAAGTTCAAACCTGTTTGTCCTCCTAGCGTCGCCAGAAGTGCATCGGGACGTTCTTGCCGGATAATCCGCTCGACGAATTCTGGTTCGAGCGGTTCGATGTAGACACGGTCCGCTGTCGTCGGATCCGTCATGATTGTTGCAGGATTCGAGTTGACGAGAATGACTTCATAGCCTTCTTCTTTCAAGGCAAGACATGCCTGTGTACCAGCATAATCAAACTCCGCTGCTTGTCCGATTACAATCGGTCCTGATCCGATTACGAGGATTTTCTGAATATCTGGTCGTTTTGGCATGTCAAATTCCCACTTTCTGTTTGTTTTCTTGTACGAGTTGCATGAAACGGTCAAACAAGTCGTTGGCGTCGTACGGTCCCGGTGCTGCCTCGGGATGGTACTGTACCGAGAACGTCGGATGGTGGAGGTGTCTCACCCCTTCAATCGTTCCATCGTTGACCGCACGATGTGTCACGATGAGCGGTGTATCGAGTAGTGACGTTTCCTCTACCGCATATCCATGATTTTGTGACGTGATGGTCACGGCACCTGTCTCGAGCTCAAGTACCGGATGGTTCGCGCCACGGTGTCCGAACGGAAGCTTGAACGTGTCCGCCCCGTTTGCGAGAGCGATCAGCTGGTGACCGAGACAAATCCCGAACATCGGAGTCGTCGGCATGAGTTGTTCGATGAGTGGTAGTGCCGTCGGAACATCTTTTGGATTTCCAGGTCCGTTCGACAACATGATACCGTCCGGCTCATACCGCAATACGTCTTCTGCCGTCACGTCGTGCGGGAAGACGATGACCTCACACTCTCGCTTCATCAGTTCACGCATGATACCGAGTTTCGCCCCGAAGTCGATCAAGGCGATGCGAGGACCAGTTCCCGTACTCACATACGTCCGTTTCGTCGATACGCGTGCCACCTGATCTGTTGGAGAAACTTCATCAAATCGAGCCCGTACCTCGTCCCAAGTCAACTCTCCATCGATGAGGACGCCGCGCATGACCCCTTTTGCACGTAAATGACGTGTCAACATCCGTGTATCGATATCCGATAGTCCTGGAATGCCGAAGCGGGTAAGTGTCGCTTCGAGTGTCGCCGTTGAACGAAAGTTCGATGGCGTATCGCACGCCTCTTTCACGATTAGTGCTTTTGCCATCGGTACCGTCGTTTCAAAATCCTCACGATTGACGCCATAGTTCCCGATCAGTGGGTTCGTAAGAACAATCATTTGGTCGCAGTACGATGGGTCCGATAAGATTTCTTGGTAACCTGTCATCCCTGTCTGGAAGACGACTTCCCCCATCGTATCCGCCGGTGCCCCGAATCCTTTACCGACAAATGCCATGCCATCCTCAAGCCATAATGTTCGTTTCATCAAATCGCCCCTTATATACAATTTCGCCGCCGACCATCGTCATGACTGGCCACCCGACAAGCTCTCTCCCCGCGAACGGTGTATTCTTTCCTTTTGAATAAAAAGTAGTGGGATCGACCACACGCGTCGTTTCCGTGTCGATGAGAACCATGTCCGCGTCCGCCCCCACCTGAAGTTCCCCACTCGATAAGCCGAATACGTCACTCGGACGTTTCGTCATCCAGTCGAGCAACTGATGCTCTTCCATGACCCCGGTTTTTACAAACGTCGTGTAAAGAAGTGGAAGTGCTGTTTCGAAACCGGTAATGCCAAACGGAGCCCGCTCCATCCCTTGTGTTTTTTCTTCAGCTGTATGGGGAGCATGGTCCGTTGCGATCATGTCAATCGTCCCGTCGAATAATCCTTCGATGAGGGCTTGTCGATCATCCTCGCTTCGGAGCGGTGGATTCATCTTGAAGTTTGCATCGAGACCTGGGATATCGTCTTCGCTCAAGACGAGATGATGGGGCGTCACTTCGGCGGTCACTTTGATGCCTGCCCGTTTCGCATCCCGGATGACACGGACCGATTGCCGCGATGAGACGTGACAGACGTGATAGTGACACCCTGTCTCTTCAGCAATCAAAACGTCGCGAGCGATATGAATGCTTTCGGCGAGGCTCGGAATCCCTTGAATGCCATGCACCTCACTGAATTTTCCTTCGTGGACCGCGCCCGCTTTAAGCGTATTGTCCTCACAGTGAGCGACAATTGCTTTGTTCAATCGTTTCGCTTCACGCATCGCTTCACGCATCATCGCTGCTGATTGGACGCCGACCCCGTCATCTGTGAAAGCAAACGCATCTGCGAGCGATTCCATGTCGACTTGTTCTTCACCGAGCTGTCGTTTCGTGATGGCGGCGTATGGAAGGACACGGACGACCGCATCCTGTTCAATCTTTTGAAGGAGAACATCCATCGTCTCGCGATTGTCTGGAACCGGTCGCGTATTCGGCATCGAGCAGATGGTCGTGAAACCACCTGCCGCAGCAGCCAGCGTCCCTGTCTTGATCGTCTCTTTCGCTTCGCCTCCTGGTTCTCTTAAATGAACATGCACATCGACAAGTCCTGGAGCGAGCAAATAGCCCGATGCATCGACGATTTCTTGTCCCGTCGTCTCCCCTTTATAGTCAAGTGATTTAATCTTTCCGTCTTTCACTTGAATGGCTGTCGTACGCTTCGTTCCCTTGTCATACCATGTCGCGTGTTGAAGTATCATTGTTGTCCTCCTAATGCTCGATTTAAGATGCTCATACGGGCGTATACCCCATTCTTCATTTGCGGGAAGATGCGTGACCGTTCATGTTCGATCAGACTGCCCGCAATCTCGACATCCCGATTGAACGGTGCCGGATGCATGATGATGGCACCTTCTTTCATTCGTTCGATTCGTTCGACTGTCAAGCCGTAACGCGTGTGGTACTCTTCTTTTGAAAAGATGTCACCCATAATGTGGCGCTCGTGCTGGACACGGAGCAGCATGATGACATCACTTTCACCTAAGACATCATCAAGCTCTTTTCGCTCCAAACCCATCGAATCGTCCCACCAGGAAGCCGGACTACATCCGACCACATTTGCCCCGAGGCGATTCAGAACACTTGCATTCGAGCGAGCGACACGACTGTGAACGAGGTCTCCACAGATGGCGACGTTCAATCCTTGAAACGTTCTGAACTCTTCAAAGATGGTGACGAGATCGAGTAACGATTGGGATGGGTGTTCGCCACTGCCATCACCCCCATTCAGTACCGGGATGTTCAATTTCTCAACGAGTTCATGATAGTACCCCGCTTCCGGGTGTCTGATGACGAGCGCGTCTACTCCGATTGCTTCAAGCGTCTTGCATGTGTCATACAATGTTTCACCTTTTGTGACAGATGACGTCGTCACATCGAACGGAATCTCTTGCATGTTCAAATGTCGCTCGGCCATTTGAAACGAGTTTTTCGTCCGGGTCGAGTTTTCAAAGAACAAGTTTGCGACCGTCTTTCCGTCAAATAGTGGCGGAAGATCACCTTGCTTGTAGCGCAACGACTCTTCAATCATGCCCATGATTTCATCGAGAGAAAGTGTGTCTAAGCTAACGAAATGTTTGACTGGTTTGACATTGGTTTGCATCGTATTCATGTTCGTCTCCTCCTTTTGTAGAGGCAAAGAGAAAAGGCGTCTCTTCACCGAGTGAAGGGACGCCTTTACTTGAGCAGAGTACGCCCAAATAAACGAGCCTTCACTTTGCCGACCTCACGGGATCGATTTAAAAGTTACTTGCTTGTTTCGTTTCTTCAGTTGTGTTGACTTCGACAATCGAATCGTCTCCTTCTTTCGGTAAAATGACGTTTAAGAGAATCCCGACGACTGTCGCGAGCGCCATTCCTTGTACAGGGAAGCTGCCAAGTTGTACCATTGCCCCGCCTAGACCGATGACGAGGATGACCGATGAGATAATCAAGTTGCGTTTCTCCGCCAAGTCAACTTTACTTTCCACCATCGTGCGCAGTCCGTTTGAGGCGATAACTCCGAACAAGAGGATCGAGATGCCCCCTTTTACCGGATTCGGGATGGTCGAGATGAACGCTTCAACGTGACCGAGGAATCCGAAGCTGATGGCCATGAGCGCCGCTCCTGCGATGACATACACACTGTACACCCGTGTGATCGCCATGACACCGTTGTTTTCCCCATACGTCGTACACGGTGGACCACCAAGCGCAGAAGCGACTGCCTTCCCTACCCCATCACCTAGTAATGTCCGGTGGAGACCCGGATCTTTCATCGTCTCTCGTCCAATGATTTTTGAGGTGACCATTTGATCTCCGATATGCTCCGTCATCGTGACGAGTGCGACGGGTACAATGGCGAGGAGTGCACCGACTTGCCACATCGGCATATAGTCGACGAACACCATTGTGAAGTCAGGAAGTTGGAACAAGCTAGCTTGTTGGATTGGTGAGTAGTCGATGATTCCGAACGCAGCGGCGATGGCATACCCTCCAACGATTCCGAATAGAATCGGAACCGCTCCCCAAACACCTTTCAATTTCGTCATGGCGAGCATCGTGATCCCAAGTGTAAGTAGTGCAATCATCATGAATGTGCCATTGTATGCATCATTTTGATTCATCGACATGTCGATGGCGACTGGTGCGAGCGAGAGCCCGATGACCATGATGACCGGTCCGACAACGACCGGTGGAAGCAATCGAAGCAACCAATTGACACCTGTTTTATAGATGATCAACGAAACAACACCGTATACGGAACCGGCAACGATGCCGCCGAACAGTGCGGCTTCGACACCCCATTGCTGACTGACCGCAATGATTGGCGCGATGTAGGCAAAACTCGAACCGAGATATGTCGGGACTTTGAAGCGAGTAATCGCTAAGAATGAGAGCGTGGCCACTCCGGAAGCGACGAGGGCGACCGATGTATTTAATCCCGTGAGGATTGGGACTAAAATCGTCGCTCCGAACATGGCGAAGACGTGTTGAAGGCTGAATAACAGCCATTGCGGAAAGTGAGCTGGACGCTCGTGGATGTGTAGAACGGGTTGTTTCATATTGAATTTCTCCTTCCTGGCCTCTCTGGACCACCTTAAAGGTATGATTTATTGCTGGTTGATTGTGACTTCATCTGCCGTGTCGACTTCACTGAGCCGGACGACGACTTGCTCGGATTTGGATGTAGGAACGTTCTTCCCAATAAAATCAGGTCGAATCGGAAGTTCCCGATGTCCCCGGTCAATCAAAACCGCGAGCTGGATATAATCCGGGCGACCGTGGTCGACGAGCGCGTCCATTGCGGCACGAACCGTACGACCGGTATAAAGCACATCGTCGACGAGGACGACAGTCTTTCCATTGATGTCATGTGGCAGTTCTGTTGCTTTCACTTCCGGATCTAACGACTTTTTCGATAAGTCATCGCGATAAAGAGTGATGTCGAGATTCCCTAGTGCGACCGGTTTACCTTCAATCTCCTCGATGCGACGGGCAAGCCGATCGGCGAGTGTCTCCCCTCTCGTCTTAATCCCAACGAGAACGATATCATCGATTCCTTTGTTACGCTCGATGATTTCATGGGCGATTCGCGTCAAGGCGCGACGGATGGCTGACTCATCTAAAATAACTGATTGTTTCACGTGATTCCTCCTTTCATGCTTCATTCAAAAAAGAAGACTCCCTTGTCCGGCTGGAAAGGGAGTCTTCATCAAAAACGGCAGTCTGATGCCAGGCTTGAATTGACGTAAATATGACCTCGGTCACAATCCTTTCACAGCCTCTCTGGACTGGGTTTAAAGGTGTTATGCTTCCTAGACTATAAATCGGAACGGGATAGAAGTCAACGAGTTTTCTCGATTTTATCTAACTTTGCGAGTTCCGCTTTAAAGTCTTCAGGGAGTGGCGCCTCAAATTCCATCCATTGTTTTGTTCGAGGATGGTAAAAACCGAGTGTCGCCGCATGCAATGCTTGACCCCCTAAATCGATTGTACGACGCGGTCCATACTTCGGGTCTCCCGCGAGCGAATGACCGATATAGCGCATATGCACACGAATTTGGTGCGTACGACCTGTCTCAAGCTTACATTCGACGAGGGTAAAGTCTTTATAGCGTTCGAGCAAACGGAAATGTGTAACGGCTTCTTTTGCGTTCCGGTCCGTCACCGTCATACGCTGACGATCATTCGTATCGCGTCCAATCGGCGCTTCAATTGTCCCAAGTTCATGGACGAGTTCACCATGGACGAGCGCGATATATTCACGTTTGATCGTCTTGTCTTTCAATTGACTCGCAAGTGACTCGTGAGCCAAGTCATTTTTGGCGACCATGAGGAGTCCTGTCGTATCCTTATCAATTCGGTGTACGATTCCCGGACGCTTCACACCATTGATACCTGATAGGTCATCACAATGTCCAAGAAGGGCGTTGACGAGCGTTCCGGACGTGTGACCGGCTGCAGGGTGAACGACCATCCCTCGTGGCTTATTGACGACGATGACGTCTTCGTCTTCATATACGATATCAAGTGAAATTTGTTCAGGCAACACTTCTAGTTCTACCGCTTCCGGTATGTTCACTTCAATCTCATCGCCCAATTGGAGCTTATAGTTCGGTTTGACGGCAGTACCATTAACGAGTAATACCCCTGTCTTTATCCATTCTTGTACTTGCGAGCGTGACCATTCTCCACGGTCACTTACCCACTTATCAATCCTTGCCTTTCCATCGGCGACAAAAGTATAGGATTCCATTACGATTGTCCCCTTTCTTTGTGTAATTTTTCTTCAAATAAAATACCAATAACCATCAAAATGACACCGAACGTGAGCGCCATATCAGCCACGTTAAAAATCGGGAAGTTGTAGCCGAACGGATACGTGTCGACAAAATCGACGACTTCGCCACGAAACAAGCGATCGATAAAGTTACCGATGGCACCGGCCAACAATAATCCGACGCTATATCCAAGAAGTTGATACCCGTTCACCTCTTTGTGTAAGAAGTATACCAAACCGGCGACGACGAGAATCGTGATGATGAAGAAAAACACCATCTGTCCTTCTAACATCCCCCAAGCCGCTCCCTTATTGCGATAAGAAGTCCAATACAACAAATTCGGGATGACCTCAATTGATTGACCAATCGTCATCGTCTGTACAACGACCCATTTCGTTAGTTGGTCGAGCAAAATTAAGATGAAGGCCAATCCATAATATCGTTTCATATACGTCTCCTTTCAAGCCGTTAAGAAACCGGAGTGGGGACGCCACTCCGGTTCGTCTTAACCGATTACTGATGCACAGCGTGGGCAAAGCTCAGGATACTCTTCGTTTTGTCCAACCTCTGTCGAGTAAGTCCAACAACGTGCACAAGCGGCACCATCTGCTTTCATGACTGTGATTTTCGTCGTCGCATAATCAACGTCTGCCGTCTCAGCCCACTCCACTTGTGATACTTGAAGCAGTTGGCTTACGTTGTCGATTGTATTCAACAAGCCGGCAGTCTCGGCTTTCGGTGCAAGAATCAACTTCGCCTCAAGCGGTTTCCCGATCAGTTTCTCGCCACGTGCGATTTCGATCGCTTTGAGGACATCGTCACGGAAGACGAGGAATTTCGACCATTTCTCTAACAACGTTTTCTCGTCAGTAGTCAACGCATCGACTTCTTCAAGATCAGTCAAGAAGATGCTTGCTTCTGACTTCCCAGGAACCTCTTTCCACGCCTCGTCGGCAGTGTGTGGAAGAATTGGAGTCAATAGTTTCGTCAAGAGGACGACGGCATCGTACATGACCGTCTGAACAGCACAACGACGGAGATCGTCTTCACGCTCGATATACAAAATATCTTTTGTGAAGTCAAGGTAGAACGATGACAACTCGTTGACGCAGAAGTTATGAACGAGATGGTACACGGCCATGAAGTCAAATTCATCATAGGCTTTAACAACTTTCGCCTGCAATTGCTTGAGCTTCGTTGCCATGAAACGGTCCGCTTCCGGCATATCTTCAAACGCGACACGCATCGATGGTTCAAAGCCGTTCAAGTTTCCAAGAAGGAAACGGATTGTGTTACGCATCTTCCGGTAAACTTCTGATACTTGTTTAAAGTTGTCATGTGACGCACGTACATCAGACTGATAGTCGACAGATGCGACCCAAAGACGTACGATTTCAGCACCGTACTGCTTCACGAGATCGTTCGGTGCAATGGTGTTACCAAGAGATTTCGACATTTTGCGTCCGTCCCCATCAAGAACGAAACCATGGCTTAAGACGTTACGGTACGGTGCTTTGCCTGTCGTCGCAACAGCCGTTGAGAGTGATGAGTTGAACCATCCGCGGTATTGGTCAGATCCTTCAAGGTAAAGATCTGCCGGACGACGAAGATTTTCACGTTCTTCTAACACACCGGCATGGGATGACCCTGAATCAAACCAGACGTCCATGATGTCGAGTTCTTTACGGAATTCTCCGTTCGGGCTGTTCGGATGTGTGAATCCTTCCGGAAGAAGATCTTTTGCTTCTCGCTCATACCAAACGTTTGAACCGTGTTCACGGAACAAGTTTGCGATGTGATCAATCGTCTCGTTCGTGATGATTTCCGTTCCATCTTCCGCATAGAAGATTGGGATCGGAACACCCCACGCACGCTGACGGCTGATGACCCAGTCTCCACGGTCACGAACCATGTTGTAAAGACGAGTCATTCCCCATTCCGGGACCCAGTTCACTTCTTCGACTTCACGGAGCATATCCTCTCGGAAATCTTTAATTGAAGCGAACCATTGCGGTGTCGCACGGAAGATGACCGGTTTCTTTGTACGCCAGTCATGTGGATACGAGTGTTTGATGAACTTTAAGTTGAGCAAATATCCATTCTCCTCAAGTTTCATCCCGATTTGCTTATTTGCATCCTCGTAGAATAGCCCTTCGTATCCAGGTGCTTCATCCGTCATATATCCACGGTCATCTACCGGACAAAGGACATCTAATCCGTACGCTTGTCCGACGCGGTAGTCGTCTTCCCCGTGCCCAGGAGCTGTGTGAACGAGTCCTGTCGCATCCGCTGTGACGTGATCGCCAAGGACGACGAGTGACGTGCGTTCATACAACGGGTGTTGTGCCGTCATGTACTCGAAGTCACGTCCATTCCAAGAACCGCTCACTGTGTAATCTGACCATCCGAGCGCTGTCGTCACTTCGCCGACAAGCGTCTCAGCGACAATATAACCTTTTCCTTCATGTTCGATGCGCGTATACGTCAACTCATCACTCACCGCGATACCAAGGTTCGCCGGGATTGTCCAAGGTGTCGTCGTCCAGATGACAAAGTGATCGTTTGACGTCAACGTATCTTTCCCATCTACGACACGGAATGCCACGTAGATTGCTGGTGACTTTTTATCATAGTATTCAATCTCTGCCTCAGCGAGTGCCGATTCAGAAGATGGTGACCAATAGACAGGTTTTTTCCCTTTATAGATATAACCTTTTTCAGCCATCGTTCCGAACAAGCGAATCTGTGCAGCCTCATACTCAGGAAGGAGGGTGATGTATGGATTTTCAAAGTCTGCGAGAAGACCGAGACGTTTGAATTGTTCACGTTGCGAATTCACTTGCTCCATTGCATACTCCGCACACTTCTCTCGGAATTCAGCGACCGTCATCTCTTTACGGTTGACGCCTGCTTTTTGAAGGGCATTCTCGATTGGAAGTCCGTGTGTATCCCAACCTGGAATCATTGGAGACTGATATCCGTTCATCCCTTTGAAACGAACGATGATATCTTTTAATACTTTATTCATCGCGTGTCCCATGTGGATGTCGCCATTCGCGTATGGAGGTCCATCATGCAAGATGTATTGTGGTTTCCTAGCATTTTTTTCTTGCACCTTGTTATAAAGGTCCATGTCTTCCCATTCCGTTTGCATCGCTGGTTCGCGTTTTGGTAAATTCCCACGCATCGCGAATTCAGTGTTTGGCATTAATAGCGTATCTTTGTAGTTCATCGAAACTCCTCCATCAACATTTTTTAGAAAACAAAAAAAACCAACCCATCCCTGATAGGGACGAGTTGGTTGACTCGCGGTACCACCCTACTAGTCTCACCTCAAATGAGACCGCTCTCGGTAACCGATAACGAGGTCAGGCGGACACGCTTACTCAAGTTCAGCGTGACAACTCATAGGGGATACCGATTCGAGTCTTTCTCTTAGGCTCTCACCGCCCCTAAGTCGCTTCGTAGGTATGACTCGATCGACGCGTCCTACTCAACGTGTTGATCATTTATCCATGTTGTTCTTCATTCTGTGTGACTTCGTCGTCATTATACGCAAGTTCAGTTCTATCGTCAAGAACCGTCTGTACAGGCGGCTCGCCGACAATCGTTTCCCACTCCGTACTATTGAGGAGCTCCATTTGGGCATCTACGAGGACACGGAAACGTGTACGGTATAACTCAACCTTTTTGAGCATTTGAACGACTTCTCGTTCAGCAAGCTTCTCTTTTCGGGCTGCTTCTTCTTCACGGGCGTACGCCTCACGCTCTGCTTGTTTCAAAATGAGGCTCGCTTCTTTTTGAGCGTTGTTCTTCACTTCTTCCGCAGCTTCCTGTGCAACGATAATCGACTTGTTCAATGTATCTTCCATCGAGGAAAAGTAGTCAATGCGAGCTTGCATATCGTTGACAAGTTCTTCATACCGTCGATTCTCACGTATCAATAGTTCAAACTCTTTAATGATTTGATCTAAAAATTCATTGACCTCATCGATATCGTACCCACGAAAACGGGAAGAGAATTCTTTATTATGAATATCAATCGGTGTCAACGCCATTCGACTTTCCTCCTAAAATTCAACGTATGGTGCCATACTGTATTTTAATTTTTTCACGTTTGGTCGAACCTAGAATTTCCATCAATTTGATGCGACCGTGTCCACGAACGGATAGAAGGTCGTCTGGTTCGAGAATGAAGCTCGCATCTTCAATGACTTTATGATTTACTTTGCAGTCGCCATGTTTGACGAGTGCTTGTGCTTTTTGACGGGACATGTTTAAAACCTCGCTCACAACCGTATCAAATCGTAAAGAAGAAACGATACCAAATCCTTCGATCCATTCAATTGTCGGAACGACAAGAATCTCGTCTTGCTCAACGGAGGAAATGCGAACTTTCGCTTTTCCGACACGATCCAAATTCATTTCGATGAATCCAACTGATTCACGCGTCGTCGCAAATTGTACAATCTCATCTTGAAGGACGACATCTCCAAACTTTTGACGTTTCAGCCCTGCATTGAGTAAGGTTCCCGTCACTTGTCGATGCGTCAAATCCACAAACTTTGTTGGGTATTCGATACGTCGGATTTCAATTTCAAAATCATGAGGATTCAGTTCATAGTAATCCGGAGCCAAAATAAGTCGACACCTTTCTGCGCCTTCGAATCCGCCATCGCTATGCATAACAAGTTGATTACCGACAATCTGTTTGACGATTTGTTGTTCACGCGGGTCCAAAAAGTCCGTCAATTTCAACACATAACTACTCTCGACTTGTTGCACCCAGTCGAGCACTTGTTCGACGAACGCCCGTTCGCTTGGTCTGTAGTGGTCATAGACGCTCATACATCACCCGAAAATCGCAGCAATTCCGACTTGTGCCATACGAAGCACGAATAAAGCGACGATTGGAGAGATATCAAGCATGCCACCAATTGGTGGGATGATTCGACGAAACGGTGCCAAGAACGGTTCACACAAAGCCGATAAAATTTGACCAAACTTTGATTCACGTGCGTTCGGGAACCATGATAATAAGATATAGCCGATGAGAATCCAACTATAGATGCCAAGTAGATCACTCAACGTGTTGCCTAAGGCAGGAATTACATTTTCCATTCAGTTACCACCCTTTACTGTGAAGTTCATCCTCCGAGATCAAGTTTGAGATTGAGCCAGTCAATTCGACGTTGTTCGGAGTACACAGAATCGTGTTATGTCCAATCGAAGTCATCGACCCTTCCAATGCATAGACAACACCTGAAAGGAAGTTGACGACTTGACGCGATTGTTCTTTTGACATGCGTTGAAGATTGACGATGACAGCACGGTTTTCTTTTAGTTGATCACTAATGTCCTGTGCCTCAGCGAACACACGCGGTTCAGCCAATACGACTTTTGAACGTTCTTTCTTTTTCGTATTTAACGCGACGAGGTTATTCGCTGATTTTGGACGATCCTCTTGTTTCATGACCGATGTTTCAGTCGTTGAAGGCGTTGCTGTATTTGCGACGGCATACTCTTCTTCCTCATATGTGCTGTTCGGATCTTCCTCGAGTCCAAAGAAATCTTTCATTTTGTTTTTGATTGACATAACGGATTCCTCCTTAAGATATATTATTGCATAAGTACGGTACCAATACGAACAAACGATGCGCCTTCTTCAATTGCGATTGGATAATCGTTTGACATCCCCATCGACAGTTCCGTGCAAGGAGCGTGATCGTATCCTTTTGCCGTCACTTCATCACGTACATGGCGTAAACGACGGAACGTCTCACGAAGGATTGTCTCTTCTTCCGTGAACGGCGCCATTGTCATCAACCCAATGATTCGAATATGAGGATACTGTTTACAATTCTCGATGAATGGCATGACTTCCTCTATTTCAAGCCCATGTTTTGAATCTTCTCCTGACGTGTTCACTTGAACGAAACAATCAATTGTTCTGTTTGCTCGTTTATCAATCTCTGATGCGAGTGACAACCGATCTAGAGAATGAATGGCTGCGACGTGATCGATGATTTGTCTCACCTTGCGCGTCTGTAACGTACCGATAAAATGAAATCTCGCATCTTTCGGCAAATTTTCGACTTTTTCGAGCAATGACTCCGGACGATTTTCTCCAAAATCACGAATCCCTTCTTCATAGAGGACATTCGTCACATCCACGCCAACCGACTTTGTGACGGCGATTAACGTTGGTTCCACTCCTTGAACATGCGCTGACATAATCGATTGAACTTGTTTTACATTATCTGAAATACTCACAATTTACGCTCCTTGACGATGACTGCTGCAAATCGACGTTTAACCTCTCCATCACGATACGAGAAAAACGGGGCGTCTGCACCAGTCGTTAAATTCGATTGGATGACGGTTGTGTCATGCTCTTTTGCCAATACTTCATTAACAGTCTGAAGTGATAAATGGGCATGATTGCCTGACTCATCTCGTACCGCTTGGTTATAGGCAATCGGCGAAACGGATTGAACCGCATCTAGTACACGACGGTCGACCTCATAGTCGTATCCTGAAATCGACGGACCGACAAGCATTTCCACTTCTTTAGCATCAATCCCATTGTCTTCGAATGCGCGAATCATAGACTCGACAATATTACCGACAGTTCCCTTCCACCCGGCATGGGCGATCCCAATGACTCCATAGTCTTTTGCACAGAAGAAGAGCGGCACACAATCTGCAAAGACAAGTGCTAACGGCAACGATTCTTCCGTAGTTAAGAGACCATCTGTTTGCGGAATCGCTTCATCGTATCGAAATGCACCCTTCCCACGATCCGAGGCATTCACATATCGAACGCTCGTTTCATGTACTTGATCGGCCCATACCGAGCCTTCTAAAGAAAGGTTAGCTTGTTGAAAGAAAAACTGACGATTTAGAACGACCTGGTCAATGTCATCGTCGACGTGAAGTCCGACATTCCCTGCATTGTGTCCATCCATTCGCGTTGTCACATAGGCGTGATAGCGATTCGTCTTTGTTTCCCATGTATGTAACAGTTGCATCAGTCTCTCCTTTTAGAAAAAGGGATGCCGAGAACCGGCATCCCTATCTTGTTTAGTTACGACGTTGTCTCACGAACGCAGGGATGTTAATCGTCTCATCTGGGACGTCTCCTCCATACACTGGGCGATGGAAGTTCCCTTCATCTTGTTGAGCCGTTTCATTTGCTTTTGGTTGAGGTTCCTTGTTCTCAACTTCAGGCTGCTTTTTCGGTTGCTGAGGGAACGGATTCGTCCCTTGCGCTTCCTCAGCGAATTCAGTTGCAATCACCGTGACGATGATTTCATCGTTCAAGTTTTCGTTGATAACCGAACCGAAAATCAAGTTCACTTCTTCATCGGCTGCACTTTGAACGATTTGAGCCGCTTCTGTCACTTCATACAAGCTGAGGCTAAGTCCACCCGTAATGTTCATCAAGACACCTTTTGCCCCTTCAATCGAAGATTCAAGAAGTGGAGACGAAATTGCTTTCTTTGCTGCTTCAATAGCTCGGTTTTCACCTGTAGCGACACCGACACCCATAAGAGCAGATCCTTTTTCCGTCATAATCGTTTTCACGTCAGCGAAGTCGAGGTTGATGAGACCTGGAATCGCAATCAAATCTGTAATCCCTTGCACACCTTGACGAAGTACGTTATCCGCTTCACGGAACGCTTCAATCATCGGCGTGTTACGTTCAACGATTTCAAGAAGCTTATCGTTTGGAATCACGATGAGTGTATCTACTTTTTCTTTAAATGCCTGTATCCCGTGCTGGGCGTGTTGCATCCGTTTCCGTCCTTCGAACATGAACGGCTTTGTAACAACACCAACTGTTAGCGCGCCAATTTCTTTCGAAATCTCAGCGATAACTGGAGCAGCACCCGTTCCGGTTCCGCCCCCCATACCCGCCGTGACGAAGACCATATCCGCTCCGTCAAGCGCTTCGAGTAACTGTTCACGACTTTCTTCTGCCGCTTTTTTTCCGATGTCAGGGTTCGCACCTGCACCGAGACCACGTGTCAATTTAGCACCAAGTTGAAGTTTCACATCAGCTTTCGACATGTTCAAGGCTTGTGCATCCGTATTGACAGCGATGAATTCGACTCCTTGCACCCCATGCTCAATCATCCGGTTAACAGCGTTCGACCCGCCACCACCGACTCCAATTACTTTAATTTTTGCTACGGCGTCAATCGCCTCATCAAAGTACATCATTTCAGGTATCCCCCTACATATTTTCCAAGTTGTATTACAACGTCAGCTTAAACGCCAAATAATTTTTCCATAAAACGACTAAAACCTTTTTTCGACTCTTGATCGGTCTCGTATTCGTTCTCTCCAACATGAGTATCGGTCGCTTCCTGCTTATTATTAAGCGATTCATAGCGAACTTCCGGTTTTTCAAGTTGAGATTTTGAAACGTGATGATCACTCATTAAGACATATTTCAATACGCCGACTGCCGTCGCATATTTTGGGTGTCTCACCCCAATCGACGAAGGTTGATATAATCTCGTCTTTTGGCCCATAATACGCGTTGCCAATTCTTGAATACCAGGTAGAGCAGCTGCTCCACCACAAAGTAAATATCCACCATTCAGCGTCGGAACACCTACTTTTTGAACCATATTCAACATAAGGGTAAACATTTCCTCTATTCTTGCTTCTAAAACATAGCTAATTTCTGATTGTGGTTCAAATGCTACTTCCCCATTGATATTCGTGTAGGAGAAACCTTCTGTCTCATCAGCCATTTCTTCGAGTGCGAGACCGTACTCTTCTTTCGCCACTTTGGCATCTTGATACTTACAATTTAATTTATAGACTAAATCTCTCGTCATATGATCGCCACCGACTGGAAGGATATACGAATAGACGAGGTCTCCACGATAAAATACTGAGACCGTTGTCTTTTCATGTCCGACATCGACAAGTCCAATCCCTAAATCGATTTCGTCAACAGAGGCCGCACTCATGCCGAGCGCGAGGTTCCCCAAAATAAATCCTTCGAGACGTAGTCCGGCGCGTTCAATCGAACGACGAATACTATGTAAAATTGTCTTCGATCCGGTAACCATTTTCCCATGCATCTCTAGTCGATAACCAAGCATGCCACGAGGGTCCACGACACCCGTTTGTTGATCGACCGTGAATGAAGATGGAATCACATCAATGACACTCATTTCATCTGGTAGTCGCATCACTTGAGCTGAATTAATGACTTCCATCACGTCTTCATCTGTAATTTCCTGATCTTCTCGCTTCACGGATGCGATCCCATGACATGGGGCAATTTGGATATGTTCTCCTTCAATGGCAACGTATACAGATTGAATTTGATCGCCTAACGATGTTTCAGCATGTTCAACGGCTTGTTTAATCGCTTGGACTGTTTTATCGATGTCTACGACAGCGCCACGTTTTACACCCGCAGACGGTGCACACCCTTCCGCCAAAATATTAAGCGTTCCGCCGAGCAATTCACCGACGACGAGCTTAATCTCTGACGTTCCAATATCTAATGCGGCCACATAACCATTCGCTTCCAAAAGGGAAACACCTCCGCTCTATAATTTTCCTATACAAATTACATGACAAATATGACAGATATCCAATAAAGTTGTTGGTTTCGACAAGATATCTCACATCTAAGTTTACAACAAATAAGATAGTGAGAAAAGGTAGAATCCTACAATTTAAGCGGTTTCGCGTTATCAATTCGTTTACAAACGACAAAAAAACAGTCCTTATCTGTCTAAGGACTGTAATATAACTGATTATTCATTCGTTTTCTTGTATGGAACAAAATAAAAACCACCATCCATGACGATTGTTCCACGCTCGCCTTTAGGGATGTTTTCATATATTTCTCCATACTTTGATACGGTTTCGCTTAACTTCAAAGGCGGTGTGAGCAACGTATTTCCGTCATTCATAAAGATCTCGTAGCGCGTCGGTTCTCCTTTTTGTTTTGACAAGATGATTTCCGACATACGGGCACGCGTCGCATCATCCACTTGTTCAAGTTCACTCGCAATTTTTTCAAGCTCTTGCTCCGAATTAAATTCCCTAAGCAATGGACCATCTTTTAATTTCCTCGGGTCGGTGATGGTACCTGTCGGATGGAGTGAACCATCGGCTAAGACGACGACGTCGCCTTTGTCCGCTCTCGCATATGCGATCATCTTCTCTTCCGTTACGTTGACGTATACCAAATTATACCAAGAACGATCAATTTCTACCCGTTTTACACCAGGCAACTTTTCCATTTGCGCACTCATCTTTTTTGGGGACAAACCGATGAACTTTGTCGATGTGTCGAGTTCCATATCTTGAAACACATAAGACTCTTCTAACCAATAGAGTCCGGATACAGTCACTTCTTTCACGTTCGACATCGAGGTTTGCATATAGACCACAAGTAAGATAAGGATCCCAAACAGTGAGAGCACAGAGAACATCCGACGATTCGCTTTTTTTCGTCGTTGTTTCTTCATGTACGGAATACGGTCTTCTAAACTGCGTACCGTTTGTTGACTTGGTTCCATCGGATTCTTCTCCTTTATCGAATGACTTCTTCTACTAAATTGGCCAAGGCATTTGATGCATCCGGGAATCCGAGTGCACGGGAGGCTTTCGCCATCTCTTTCTGACATTCAAGGACTTTTCGAATCGCTTGAATGAGCGTTTCTCCCGTCAAAACTTCTTCTTTTACGAGGAGCGCCGCCCCGTTCTCGACAAGGGCAGAAGCATTTTTTGTCTGATGGTCTGCCGTCACGTAAGGGCTCGGAATCAACACGCTCGGTAATCCGAGTGCGGTCAATTCTGAAATCGTCGATGCCCCTGCTCGAGAGATGACGAGTGACGTACAAGCGAGCAGTGATGGCATATCATACACATATGGATGAATATGAACATTTTCAGACTTTGGCGCTTGTTTTAACACGGCTTCGTAATGTACTTTACCCGTTACGTAGAGTACATTGATTGGCAAGTCTGAGAGCGCCGGAACAGCCTCTATAACTGCACGGTTGATTGCTTCCGCACCTCGGCTTCCACCGTATATCAAGACGATTGGACGTGCATCTAACTGGTAATGTTCTCGTACGGCAGCCGCATCGACTTCCGTCTGCAATACTTCGCTACCACGCGGATTTCCGATTAAGCGGACGTTCGCACCTGGGAAATGGACATCCGATCCTTTAAACGAAAGAGCGACCCGATCAGCTTTTTTGGATAAAAACTTATTCGTCAACCCTGGGATGCTGTTTTGTTCATGCAGGATGGTCGGGATACCTAGTTGTTGCGCCGTATAGACGACCGGTCCTGACACGAATCCGCCTGTTCCGATGACGACGTCTGGTTTGAATGCTGCCATATCTTTTTTTAGAGAGCGTACAGCCTTCAAGAACCAGTACGCCGTCTTCAAGTTCTCGAGGGAGAGGGAGCGCTTCAATCCAGCGATTTGAATTGATTTGAACGGGACACCAGCTCTAGGAACAAGATCGGCTTCTAACCCATTCTCCGTTCCGACGTATTGTACCTGTAAATTAGGGTGACGTTTTTGTAACGTCTCAATCAATGCGAGGGCCGGGTAAATATGACCACCGGTACCTCCACCAGAAATCATGATTTTCATCGGTTCGCCTCCTCATATGCGCGAACGAGATGAATGAAGTGTTCACCTCGTTCTTCAAACGTTTTAAATTGATCCCAACTCGCACAAGCAGGAGATAACAAGATGATATCTCCTGTTTCAGATTGCTCAAACGCGAGTGTGACGGCGTCTGCTAACGTTTCGACCGTGAAAGATGGGATTTCTTGGGACTCCCCAAGTTCTTTGAAACGCTCTTTCGTCTCACCGTACGCGACGACAGCTTTGACGTTGGAAAGGGCAGCGACGAGCGAAGATAAATCTGCACCCCGCTCAAGTCCTCCACAGAGCCATACGATCGGAGCATCAAATCCTCGTAGCGCCGCTTCCGCCGCGACGTTGTTCGTCGCCTTCGAATCATTGTAGACGGCACGTCCGAGAACGTCACCTAAACTTTCAGTCCGATGCGCGACACCACCAAAGTTTCGTAATACACGCTCAATGTGTGCTTTTGGAATATCAAACGGTTCGACCAACAGGAGAGCCGCTAGTACGTTCTCGACATTATGGGCACCGCCTAATGCCAATTCGTTCACGCGAATGACTCGCTCCCCGCGTACCGTGACCCAACCGTCCACGACGGAAGCATCTCCTCGCTCAAAACTAAATGTGTTTGGTGCAAGATGAGCAGGGACACGTTTCATCACTTCGGAGTCTGTCAACTTGACGACGATTTGGTCGTCACGTGTCATCTGAAGGAACAAGTTTCCTTTTGCATCTGCATACGAGTCGAAGTCGCCGTGATAATCGAGATGGGCTTCTGATAGATTCAGCAATGCTGCCGAACGCGGATGGAAGGACTCGACCCCCATCAACTGAAAGCTCGACAATTCAATGACAATCAAATCGTCCGTCTTTGCATCAGCCGCAACTTCAATCGCGGGGAATCCGATATTACCTGCAAGATGTACCGGACGTTTCCCTCCTTTGAGTAGCTCATAGACGAGTGTCGTCGTTGTTGTTTTCCCATTTGAGCCGGTGATGGCGACGAAGTCTGCTTCAGTTGCCAAATAAGCGAGCTCCACTTCGGTATAAATCGGGATTTCACGAGAAATTGCTTCTTGGAGCAGTGGAATCTGATAAGGAATACCTGGATTTTTAACAATCACTTCTGTCTCATTCAATAAACCGACGGGATGTTCATTGAACACCGAGCGGATTCCAAGAGCTTGAATTTTATCTTGTTCGTCTTCGGGTGGGACGTTCCCCGTGTTGATCGTCACATCTGCTCCCGCATGATGCAGATATGTTGCCGCTGCAATTCCGCTCTTAGCGGCGCCGAGGACGAGAACTTTTTTACTGTGCCATTGCTTTTCCATCTGTCTCACCCTTTTACATGAGTAATAATGATAAACCTGCCGTAATTAAACTGATTCCACTGAACGTTAGCACGATGCGCCATTCTGACCAACCGACCATTTCGAAATGATGGTGAATTGGACTCATTTTAAAGAGTCGTTTGCCTGTCGTTTTAAACGAGATGACTTGCAGAATCACACTCAACGTTTCGATAACGAAGATGATGCCGACAAAGACAAGAAGCAACTCAAGTTTTAACATAAGCGCGAGTCCGGCCACAGCCCCACCTAAAGCGAGCGACCCTGTGTCACCCATGAAAATCTTCGCCGGATACTTATTGAAGACGAGGAATCCAATCAATGCGCCAACGACCGCAAAAGCGAACCAGGCAATGCCAAGCTCATCTTGTGTAAGGGCATAGATTCCAAAGAACGTAAATGTCGGGATAGCTGAGAACGAAACCAGTCCGTCTAGCCCATCCGTCAAATTGACGGCATTTGAGAATCCGACGAGCCAAAAGATTACGATGGCGATATAAAACCACCCTGTATCAAACGAGATCGAAGTGAACGGGATTGAAATCGACGTATCAAGTTCTCCTCCGAGTGATAAGAACCATGCGAACAAGACCGATACTCCGATTTGACCAATCAACTTCTGAAGGGACGTCAATCCGAGGTTGCGCTTATTGACGACCTTGATGTAATCATCTAAAAACCCGATTACCCCGAACGCCATCGTCACGAATAAAAGTGTTCCGAATCCGGCGACCGCTTCTCCAAAGATGACGGACACGATGAACCCGACGAGAATGGCGAGCAAGATGACAATTCCACCCATCGTTGGTGTGCCTGACTTCTTTTGGTGCCAACCTGGACCTTCGTCACGAATTTCCTGTCCAAACTTTAACTGACGCAATGCCGGAATCGCTCGTGGCATAACGATTAAGACACTTAATAATGAACTGATTAATACGATTAAACTAATTAACATGTTGCTACCTCACTACTCTATTTATTGAACGAGACGCTCAAGCGCCAGTCCTCGAGATGCCTTTAACAATACCACAGTATCTGGTCGCTGATAATGATGAAGAAGTGTCTTTGCCTCTTCAACAGTCGGGACCACGTGGACGTTCACACGTGAATCTTGAATCCCATCCGCAATCCATTTTGCTTTTTCGCCAACGAGAATGCAATCTGTCACTGGAGACGTTACGACGATGCCCACTTGTTTGTGTTGTTCTCGCTCATCGGCACCTAGCTCGTACATGTCACCAAGGACGAGCACACGTTTTGAGAATCCTTCGAGTGACTTGACCGTTTCAATCGCTGCGATTATCGACGTCGGACTCGCATTGTAAGCGTCGTTAATAAGATGTGTTTCCCCGAACATCTGTTTTTCCATCCGCATCGATGTCAACTTGATTCGGTCTAGCCCGCGTTGAATCATTACATGACTAAGACCGAATTCCAATCCACATGCAATCGCATAGGCTGCATTTCGAATCTGATGAGCACCTAACACCTTCAGTTCATATAAATCACCGTTGTATTTAAAGATGGATGCATCGAACGTCGTCTCGACCACGTCGATTTTCCCATCGGCCGTTTCAGCATATCCGACCCTATACCCTTGATTTGCGAGAAGTGGTTCATCCGCATCGACAATCAGTCGACCGTCCGGTTTGAGACCCGCCTTGATTTCAAGCTTCGCTTTTGCGATACCCGAACGACCTCCGACTTGCTCACCGTGAGACTCCCCGATATTCGTAACAAAGGCCACGTTCGGTTTAGCGAGTTTCGACAATTGTTCGATTTGACCGAATCCGTTCATGCCCATCTCTAATACAGCGACTTCCGTGTCCCACGGCATTCTGAGCACGGTGAGCGGTAAGCCGACGTCCGAGTTGAAGTTCCCAGCCGTCTTATGTGTTTTATACTTTTCTTCTAAGACGACGGCAATCATATCTTTCGTGGAGGTTTTTCCGTTCGATCCCGTAATCGCGACCACGAGCGGATTGATTTCTTCTAAATAACGGGATGCTGCCGTTTGAAGTGCCTCGACCGTCGATTTGACAGGGATGACGAAAAGGTTGTCAGGTTGCGGACGTCCTTCTTCCCAAAACGTAACGATTGCTCCTTTTTCGATTGCTGCATCGATGTAATCATGTCCATCGACACGCGCGCCGACGATTGGGACGAATAGCCCCGATTCATTTTCATCTCTCGAATCCGTAGCGACGCGTTTGACAAGACGCTCGTCGTCTACCTCAATCCCAAACCAAGACGCTAACTTCTGAACTGTCAATTGTTCCATTCATACTTCCTCCTCATACATAGGAAAAGAGAGCCGCAGCCCTCTTGATCTCGTGCGTTAATTCGACGGTGTCTCCAATTTCACTTTCAAGGAGGCACCAGTTTTAACCGGCTTTCCTTTGCTAATCGATTGTGATGTGACAAAACCGGTCCCATCGATTTCTAAATTTAGTTGATAGAGGGTCGCTAAGCGTTTCACATCACGTAGCGACCAACCTTTTAATGTTGGCATCCTAAACGAATTACTCGTTTTTAGCAACAATCTTTCTCCGACAACATATGACTGCCCTTTAACAGGACTTTGTGCTGTCACTTCGTCCCCGTCACCTAACACGATTGGATTAAATGAGTGATCTGTCGACTCTTTCACCGCATCTTCGCGGTTATTACCGATATAAGAAGAAGTCGTCTTCGTCGACGCTTCGACCGCTTTTTCTTGCTTTTCAGGTTCGACACTCCGATAACGTAACGCGACATCCATCACGTCTTTGAAGAGCGGGGCCATGATGCGCGGTCCAGTCGTCGACGAATCACTGTTTGGTCTATCGACAGCGATGTACATGACGAGTTCCGGATCGTCTTCTGGCGCCATCCCGACAAACGAGTGAATATACTGTCCACTCAAATACTTCCCGTTCTCTGCAATTTGGGCGGTCCCTGTCTTCCCGACGACGCGATAATTGTCTAACGCATACAATTGTCCAGTACCTACATCGCTGTTCACGACACCGTCCAGTGCTTCACGCGTTTTTTTTGCAGTCTCTGCAGTGATTGGCTGACCAACCTCTTTCGGGTTCGTCGTCCGAATCGTCTCTCCGGTCTCACTATTGACGATTTTTTTAATGACGTGCGGTTGTTTCATCGTTCCATCAGTCGCAATCGCTGATGTCGCCTGCAAAATTTGCATCGGTGTCACCGCGGTGGATTGACCCCAGGCCGTAATTAAAACGTTCATCGGACTTTCAAAGTCGAATTGACTATTGACCTCTCCAGGCAAATCGATTCCAGTTCGTTGATCAAACTTGAATGCTTTGAAGTAATCCTCATAACGGCCAAGACCGAGTCGTTCGTTCGCTAAAATCGAGAACGCGACGTTTGATGAGTGCCACACACCTTCTTCCATAGGAATGGTACCCCATCCGGTAATGTTGTAATCATTGAAGACCGTCTTCCCGTATTTGTACGACCCTGATTCATACAGTTCGTTTGGGTTGTATACTCCTTCATTGATTGCAGCCGCTAGCGTAAAGATTTTCATCGTCGATCCTGGTTCAAATCGAGACGAGACCGAAAAGTTGCTGTACGAAGAAATCTCACGCGTGTTCGGATCAAAAGACGGACGGTCAGACAGGGCGACAATCTCGCCTGTTTTTGGGTCCATGATGATGGCCGTTGCGTGTTTTGGTTCGTATTCCTCATACAATTCGTTCATCTTCGTCTCAAGCAACTGTTGAATACGGTGGTCGATCGTCAATTGGACATCGGCTCCGTCTTCCGGTTCAATCTTCAGCTGTTCATCACTCGACACGAGTTCACGTCCGGCTAAATCTTTCTCGAATCGATATAATCCGTATGACTCACTTAAAATATCGTTAAGTGATTTTTCAATCCCAAGTTCACCAACGAGTTCGATCCGACCATTTTGGTCAATCTTTTGCGCGTATCCGATGACAGATGAAGCGAATACTTTATTCGGGTAATAGCGCTTCGGTTCTTCGACGAAGGTAATCCCTGGAAGCTCAAACGCTTCGATTTCTTCTTTTTGCTCAACGGTCAAATCACGGCCGGGAACACCGAACTCGATTTGCCCACGGTCGATATTTTGCTCGAGCCGTTTCAATAAATCTGCCTCTGTCATCGGCAGGACCGTCGAAAGTTTTTTTGCGGCCTCGTCAATCTTATCTGGCATGAGCGTTTTCCCTTCGACTCGCTCGCCACCAAGCTTCATTACCGCGACAAGTCGATAGGAAGGGATATTGATTGCGATCGGTTGGCCGAATCGGTCATACACCTCGCCCCGCTCTGCCTCCAACGTACTGACTGCTTTCCACCGTTGTTCTTCTGCGAACGCCAGCATGTTCTCACCTTTATACGTATGCGTGAGCGATAAGTAAAGAAACCATCCGACAAAAAATAAAAAGAGCGGGGTGAAGCAGACAATCGCTACCCACGCCACTCTTTTTTTACTCTGTTGTAGAGAATTCATCAATCAATCACCTTGACATTCTTCTCATTGAATTTCATTCCGAGTTTCTCGGCAATCGCGTAAATTCTTTCTGGCGAGCTTAATTGGGCGATTTCATACTTTAGTTCTTCATTTTCTTTTGCAACCCCGTCGACCTGCTGATTAACGGCTGCTGTATCACGCATAATGTTATATGCTTCGTTGTGTTTCGACACCGTGATGCCACCGAACATGACCACTGAACCAATCATTACTGGATACAGGATCGATTCAAACAAGGTCAACGTGCGTCGTTTTGGAACAGGTATTGGTCGTTCTTGCGGAATCGGATTTCGATTCGGTGTAACTTGAGGCTGCAACGCCTTACGGGCAGCTTCTGGCATCAGGTATCCCTCCTACTAGCTAAATTATTTTTGTTTTTCGGCCACTCTCAGTTTAGCTGAGCGTGAACGACGATTATCTTCGAGTTCTCCTTCACTCGCCACGATCGGTTTACGCGTGATGAGTTTGAGCTCGGGTTCGAATTCTTCTGGAATGACCGGCAATCCTGGTGGTAACGGTGGATATTGGCTCCGTTCTTTAAACACTTGCTTACAAATTCGGTCTTCTAATGAGTGGAACGTAATGACACAGATCCGTCCGTTCACTGCGAGTAAATCGATTGCATCTTGAACGGCACGGTCGAATACGTTCAATTCGTCATTGACGGCAATTCGAATGGCTTGGAACGTCCGCTTCGCCGGATGACCGCCCTTGCGTCGTGCTGGTGCAGGAATCGCTTCTTTAATCAAGTCGACAAGCTCGAACGTCGTCTCAATCGGTTTATCAGCACGAGCTTGCTCAATTTTTCGTGCGATTTGTTTTGAAAACTTTTCCTCCCCGTATGTAAAGAAAATACGAGCAAGTTCCCCAAACGACCATTCATTCACAATATGATAGGCTGAAAACTCCCGTGACCGGTCCATTCTCATATCGAGTGGTGCGTCATAATTGTAACTAAATCCACGTTCTGCCTCATCTAGCTGTGGCGAGGAAACGCCTAGGTCGAATAGTACACCGTCCACATTCATGACACCATGTTGCTGAAGTTCTTCTTTCAAGTGAACGAAGTTGCTCTTTATAAACGTCACACGGCCTTCATAAGGAGCCAATCGCTCTTTCGCATGTGCGAGTGCGACGTCATCTTGGTCGAATGCATATAGTTGACCCGTCGTTAGACGCTTTGCGATTTCTTCACTATGACCCGCTCCACCTAACGTACAATCCACATATACCCCATCAGGTTTGATGTTCAATCCCTCGATGGACTCCATTTTTAAAACCGTTTCATGCTCAAACATTCAAAAAACCCTCTCAACCTACATATTTCAACTGTATTATTACACTTACTTTATCATAAAAATGTCAAGGTCCGTACAGGTTTTTAGCGAAAAGAGGAAACAAAAAGGTAACAACAAAAAAAAACTCCTGACAAATGTCAAGAGCCCTTATGAAAATGTTATACAAGGAATAAACAACGCTCCGCTTCTGAGTCTTCATAAACTGGTTTCAACCGATGAAAAACGTCTAGACCGTGACGGTTTAAAATCGGAACCATCGATAAAATACGCTCTTGAGGAGTATCCATCGGGAACAGTCGGGTCGAAAGATGAATCCGCCGGGCGTTCAATCGATATTGATTCCGTTTCGCTTCAGCACGCATCTCATCTGCCAACTGCTCGAGAACATGTTTCGACTTCGATTCGAATCGTCTTCCGTGCTTACTTGCTTCCTGACTGACCGCTTCCGTGAGCGTCCGAAATGCATACAACTTCGCTTCGAACGATTCATCATCAAATGGATAGTCCGGTAGTGGCTGTTTCATATATTCCTCTAAGGTCACGCTTTCTTGTCGTAATTTTTTTTCATCATTTCTCGACACGATCACGCCACCAAGACGTGGGAGGAGAAGCGGCATCTTCCATCCGAGTTCATGGAATAACGGACGTAGTTGCAACC
Source organism: Exiguobacterium sp. s101 (assembly GCF_018617835.1). Taxonomy (NCBI): domain Bacteria; kingdom Bacillati; phylum Bacillota; class Bacilli; order Caryophanales; genus Exiguobacterium; species Exiguobacterium sp. s101. The sequence goes on from NZ_JACSKX010000001.1 coordinate 287,947, forward strand.
AGTAAGCGATTTCGCCGGGACCACCGACGTACCCAAGTGTCGGAAACAAATATTCTTGCATGAGCGGGCGTGAGACCACATTGTTTGAAAAACGTTCCGGGTGCGCTTCTATTTCACTGAGCAACTCTGTCTCCGTGAATCGATGTCCACGTTTGGTCGTATACACCCCATCAATTTTTGTGAGCAACTCACGCGTGCCGTCATGATAAAACAGATGTGCCGCCTCTTTATTTAATTCTACTGACGGCATTCCTTCTTCATAGGAATGGGCGAGCGTATGCTGGAGCGCGTCTTGATGTTCGATGAGACGTCGGAACATCGGACGTTCGAGTGCACGGACGTCTTGAGTATGTGGATCAAATAACAAAAAATCAGTTCCTACGAATCGACGCATCATCCTACCAAAAAACTGAGCGAAAGAATGGCTCATTTGAATAAGGTCGATTAACTCATTGTACAAATCAGAGGTATACGGGGTCTCCGTCTCGTTCAATAGTAACTGCTGCGCCATTTGAACAAGCTCGAGCTTTAGACGATCGAACTCCAGTTCCCCTACGGAAGCTTTTCCTGCTAGCGGAATTGTGGACAAAGCATCTTTCTTTAAAGTTCTCGAAAACGTCTGGGTCGTGAAAACATGATTGATTTCAGCGAAGTCATGGTCCTCCGTCGCCATCCAAAAAATCGGAAGGACCGGCTTTCCTAGTTTTTTCTCTGCCTGCTTCGCCCGTTTGATGACTGCCAACAGTTTGTACACAGCAAACAAAGGTCCACCGAATACGCCAACCTGCTGTCCCGTCACCATGACGTATGCTTCTCGCTGTTCGAGTAGATCAAGGTTCGCTACTAGTCGATCCGATAGTTCCCCAAACTGCCGTTGCTGCTGTTTTAAAATATGGACAATCTCATGCAAATGTTCATAGGAGCGTCCCGTAATCTCCTGCGCACGTTTCTCGACCTCATCCATGCCTCGATAATCGAGCCAACGCCCGTACCCATGCTCCACTTGAATCATCGGAGATGTGGGTGTATATAGGGCATCAAATGCTTCTACTTTCACGAATAACAACTTCCTTTCAATCAATCAACGAATCATTTCTCGAGCCACACCGATTGCGAATAAAATCGCATGTGTCGGCACAAGGAGCAAAAAGAGCAAACGCCAGCCGTGGACAAACATCTTTGTAAACAATACTTCCTCGTATCGAATCCGCTGCCAGATTGCATTGATTGGAAAAATGGCACAACAAATAGCAAGGAATAAAAGAAACACTTCCGTCCCGACGATAGCCTCAAGTAAAACGCCACATGCATAAAACCATAGGAGAACTCCAGTATCACAGGCGAGTTTAAATGAGTTGATTGATTTCGGCATAATTTTTCTAAGTATCATATACACCATAAACCATAAGATGAGTGGAAATGAAACGATATACACTAACACGATGCGCTCGCTCCTATAATCAATTTATGTAGCAGTGGAATGACGGTGAGTGAATTCTGCGTCAGAGCGGCTTTTTCAATCACCGGCTTTAAAATTGCATCCACTTCTGTTGGCCTACCTTCTTCAATGTCTCGAAGCATCGAGGAACGGTTCTCCGCGGTGCTTGCGATGATTGACTCAATGTATGTGTATGGGACTTGTTGCGGAAACAACGGCGTCAACTCACGATAAATTGACTGCGCAATCTCACGATATGGAGAGTTAACGAGTGCTCCATTCGGGACACGACATAATGCTGTGATGGGATTGATGATGGCATTGGCGAATAGCTTTTCGATGACGACTTGTTCGATATCCTCTTCCCACACAAGCTGGAGCGGACTCTCTTTAATCTGAATCGGAGGAAGACCTGTCGAACTTCCGATTCGAATACGTCCGAGTCCTCGGTGTTCTATTCCGCCCCTTGATTTCGTCACACCGTGTTCGACGATTCCCAAATGAAAGCCTCGGCGTTTCGCATAGTCAAGATGTGCGATCCCATTTGAACAAATGAAGACCGGCACTTTTCCTGTCAGTCGCTCCGTAGCTCCCTCTACTTGATGGGCTTTTGTCGTGACAAAGAAGATGTCCTCGTCGGTCTCTTGTAACGCCTCGCTAGACTTGAGAGATACATGCGCTGATCCATTCGTCATACCTGTCCTCGTAATGGATAGCCGCTCGTCAGGTGATGATATGTTTCGTCCATAGACTGTCACCTCATAATCATCAGCAAGTAAGGATGCCATCAATAGTCCGACCGCTCCGTTTCCGATTATCCCGATACGTTTGATGGAGTTCATAGTTGCGCTCCTCCTATAAAAACTATTTTCGCACAAAAAGTTTACCACATCTTTTCGCTATGACCCAAAAATCGCAAACAAAAAAGAAGCGACCTGAAATCAGATCGCTTCTTCTCGCATTATTTGCTTGTTACTTCTTTACCGTTGTAATGTCCGCAAGATTTGCAAACACGGTGTGAAAGTTTCATTTCCCCACAGTTCGGGCACTCGTTCATACCAGGTACGTTGAGTTTGAAGTGAGTACGACGAAGACGTTTGCGAGTTTTCGACGTTCTACGGAATGGTACTGCCATCGTTGTCCACCTCCTTGAAAAGTTAACCTTCCTCGTTCTCTTTTTTCGAGAACAGGTCAGCCAGTCCCGCGAAGCGCGGGTCAATTTTTGGTTGGGTTTCGGGCTGATCGTCAGTGAGCGTCCAGCCTTCTCCTTCAACCTGAGTTTTGTCTGTTTCGTTCCCGTAAACTTGCATCGGGACGTCTAACATGATGAGCTCTTTTACAATCGGTACAAGACTGATCGTATTTCCTTCTGGCAAATTCACGTCATCGAATTGCTCCGTATAACGCCCATTCTCCAAAAAGAAAGGCTCGAGCGATTCAATATCGAATTCATAAGTGACATCTTCTAACGTTCGCGCATCTGGCAACGTCAGGTCCCCTTGAATCTTCAGATTGAATGTAACTTGATTAGATGTGAACGATGCATCCCCGTGCACATGCACCGGGCGAATCGAACGGATATCCGGATGGAGCTGAGTCAGCTCTGGTAGTTCTACCATCTCATCGATTGTAAAACCGTCACCCTGGTTTCGGAGCTTAAGTAGCTGTGCAATAGACCATTTCATCCGAATCACCTCAATTGCAACAATATGAATTATAGATAGGCCAACTTGTTTTGTCAATGTTTTTTCTTTACACTAAAATCAGTTGACGACGGCGCTTTGCCAAAGCGTACTTACTCATCTTACACCAATCCATACGACAATGCAAAGGAGTAAATCATGCAAAAGACGGCCATTATTGCAGAGTACAACCCATTTCACAACGGGCACTATTACCAAGCGCAAACTGCACGTCAAGAAACAGGGGCTGATATCATGATTGCCATCATGAGTGCACAGTTCACTCAACGAGGAGAACCGGCCTCGTTCGATAAGTGGAAACGGGCAAAAGCGGCCGTCGAGAGCGGTGGCATCGACCTTGTCATCGAACTGCCGACCCAATATGGTGTGCAGCGCGCCGACCGTTTCGCCACAGCCGCTGTCTCAATCGCAGAACAACTCGGTTGCCAAACCTTATCGTTCGGGAGCGAGAGCGGTGATGTCGATGCTATTCTTCATGCAGCACGAGCAGACGTCGAAGAGATGCCGATATATAAAAAGGAACTCCGTCAAGCGCTACAAGCAGGTCATTCATCTGCACAAGCTTCGAGTCGTGCGTTTCAGACCGTCTATCCTACATTTGATTTGACTCGCCCTAATAATATTTTGGCCTATCATTACGCCAAAGCGGCGAAGACGATTCAGTTGCACACGGTCAAACGACTAGGTGCGGATTATCATGATCCTTCATTGGCGGACGTCATGTCAGCGACAGGCATTCGGGCACATTACTTGGACTCTGGAGAAGTTCGTGCCGTGCCAAAAGCGACAGAAGCGATGTTTCGGACGCAATCGATGACCCATTGGGAATTGTATTGGCCAGTCTTGCAATATAAACTTCGAACACTTCCATTCACCACGCTAACTGAACTCGTAGGGATTGATGCATCTCTCGCACCGCGGCTTATACGTGCAGGATTAGAGACTTCTTTTGACCAGGCCCTTACTGCCGTCTCGACACGTCGTTACACGCGTACCGCGATTCAACGGGCATTTGTGTCAGTTCTGCTTCATTGGTTAAAAGAGGAAGTACCGACACTTTTTGAAGATGTCCCATACGTGAGACCGCTCGCATTTAATGAAATTGGGCGACTTGCGCTACGAGATGTGAAACAAGACCTTCCAATCGTCAGTAAGTTCGATGCACGTCTCGACTTCGAAGCCCGTGTAACCGAAGCGTATCGACTCCCTCTTCAAAACGATGAGTTGATTGAACATCGCCAACGCCCTCAGTTCATTTCTTCTAAATAACGAATCGCATCTTCGGCCGTCTTCACAGGGACAACTTCGATGTCACTGTCGAGACGGTCTCGCGATTCAAGCGCTTCTTCATAGTTCGAACCAGATGGGACAAAAAAAACTTCCGCGCCTTCTTCATCGGCCGCGACGATTTTCTGCCACGCGCCCCCAATCGGTCCGACATTTCCTTCCTCATCGACCGTTCCCGTTCCGGCAATCCGTTTGCCATTCGCCAAATCACCCGGCGTCAATTGATCATAAATTTCAAGCGTGAACATCAATCCTGCGGAGGGTCCTCCGACATTCGTCAAGGACACATTCACTTCAGGGTTGGCTGTGATTTCCTGCACGGGAAGGGGCTCGTATATCCCGATTCCGACCCGATCGCCGCTCTGGTCAATCGGTTGAATGAGCGTTTTGACGATGCGCTCTTCCCCGTCTCTCTCAATCGTCAATCTCACTTCATCACCTGCATCAAATTCCATCACCCGCTTTAAAAAGTCTCCACGTGTTGCAAAAGACATCCCGTCAATTGCGGTGATAACATCTCCGGGCTTTAATATATTGGCAGCGAGCGACCCTGGAATCGGTGCGGACACATAGATTCCATCAAAGTCGACTGTCACTTCCTTGCCAGCGAGTTTATAGGCATATTGAATCGCTGCTTGTTGCGACGAATCCATTAATAATTTCTGACGACGGTCGTAATCTGCTTCGCTTTCACCGTCATATAAATAGCGACTAGATAAATTCGCTTCCGTGAACGGTGTGACCCAACTTTCTACTAACCAAAAAGGTGTCGCGCGTCGTTGGGAGATCGTCACCATCATCAGTTCCCCCTCATCCTTTACGCCGCCTTGGACAGTCAGGAACTCTTCAATCGAGGTCGCCGCTCCAGGTGAGGAGATGTAGTAAGGGAGCGGTACGAAAAGAAAGAGCAGCACTGTAACAAGTAGACCAAGACCAATTTTTAACGATTTCATTGTCCCGAGCTCACTTGATATTTTTTCCGTAACGCCACTTCGACTTGCTCCGGTACGAGCTCACTGACCGATGCACCGTATTTCGCCACTTCTTTGACGATGGACGAGCTGAGGAACGAATATTGACTATTCGTCATCATGAATAACGTCTCTACGTTCTCATTCAACTTTTTGTTGATTGATGCGATTTGAAGCTCGTATTCAAAATCCGATACCGCACGAAGCCCACGGACAATCGTCGCCGCTTCCCGCTCTGCAGCATACTCGACAAGTAATCCACCGAACGCATCGGCCGACACGTTTGGAAGATGTGTCGTCACATCTCGTATAAGTCCTAATCGTTCTTCCACATCAAACAGTGGGGCCTTGCTTGAATTCTCAAGGACGGCGACAATGACCTCGTCAAAAATGGCCGCCGCTCGTTCAATTATATCTAGATGTCCGTTCGTGATGGGGTCAAAGCTACCCGGACAAATCGCAATTCGTTTCATTCGTTTCACTCCTCAATCGATGCATACTCATAAAAACTGATGGTGATCACATCTGAGTATCGCTGTTCTTTAATTCGTTCAAATCGTCCCACTCGCTCCGGTAACGTCACGTCACTACCGTGTTCACAGACGATTACGCCGATATCGATCAACATGTCAGACTCATCGATTAGTTGTAAGAACGCAACGTGTTCTTCCGCATGATAGGGAGGGTCCATAAAGATGAGTTTGAAAGATTCCTGTTTCAGTTTGAGCTGCTCGAGCCCAGCTTTGGCATCTTGACGATATACCTTCCCTTTCTCTTCATAATGGGTCGTCTGTAAATTCTCTTGAATCGTTTGGACGGCTTTCGGTTGACGGTCGACGAAAATGGCTTCGTCACAACCTCTCGATAATGCCTCGATTCCTAGTCCTCCGCTACCCGCGTAAAGGTCTAGCGCTTTCCCCCCGGAAAAATAAGGTCCGATGATGTTAAATAATGACTCTTTCACTTTATCCGTCGTCGGCCGCGTAGCCGTGCCCGGGACCGCCTTCAATCGGGTCCCTTTTCGTTCTCCAGATATGACACGCATGTCTTTCCCTCCAGCAGAAAAGATGAAGGTGACACCACCTTCATCTTTTTGATTATTTCAATTTTGTCTCGTACGTTTCTGAAACGAACGGACGCTCACTCCGAACGACCGCTTCCACGAATGGCAGAGCCTTCACTTGTTCGATTACGGTTTCATAACCTTCGAGGTCCGTGTAAAGAAAAGCATACTTCTCTCGTTTCGAGACAAAGTACAGGTTTGCATAACGTCTGAGTGCCTTCAATTGTTTCAAGGAATTCACATATACGACGATACCAATCCGTTCATTCAACTTAGACGGCGCATCCACAACTTCCGCCTCCTCCGCAGCTGCCCCCTCCGGAACATCCACCTTCGTCAAAGAATGGGTTGCCGGTCGGGACTTTGATTTTAGGAGAGACTGAATGAGCCAATAGTTCACTCACTTCCCCTAACAACTTATCCAAGTTTCGTTCCGCTTTTTTGAACGCCGCAATTTCCGGCTGAACGTCGAGACGACGTTTGATGAGATGCATCTCTTTTTTTATGCGGTCATGATCCGGATGATGTTTCCCGAAACGTTGGACATATTCGTAATCTTCTTTCATCTTTAAAAACTCGCGCTCGATTTCCTTGGCTTCCTGCGATGTGCGCCGTGCCGCTTTCGTTTGAATATATGTTTGAAACGATTCGCTTGCTTCAATCAAATCGGTCAATTCTTCTGTTTGATCGAGCAGGGCAATCGTCTGTTCAGTGATTATCATACCCCTCACCCTTTCTGCCATGATTTTACCACAATTGTTTCCCTATGTAAGCAATCCACACTATAATTGAATGTGACCGCAAGGCGTTCAATGTAGAAAGGAAGTGAAGAGACGCACCATGTGCGTCTGTATATGAAAAAAGTTTCTTTTAATATGATTCGATCAGCCGGCATCAAGACGGATTATGCGAAACCCGAATATTATTTCGACCAACTCGACAAGGTACGCGCTGCCGACCTCGTCTTGTTCCCCGAGTATTGGATGGTCAATTCCATCATCTATGGGATGAACAAAGCCATTTTCCCGTCTCCTGCGACATATCACCTCGGTCATGACAAAATCGAGATGACGCGTGCATTTAAAGCGACGTATCCGCACCGGATTCCGAAGACGTTGATTTACGGAAAAAACCCATACACAATTGAACGCGTCTTGGAAGAGTTCCACTATCCGTTCGTCGCCAAAAAAGCCAAGTCCTCGATGGGTCAAGGCGTATGGTTGATTAAAAACGACCAGGACTGGTTAGAATACGTCGAGAAACATGATACGTTCTATGTCCAAGAGTTCATCCCGAATGACCGCGACTTACGTGTTATCGTGATTGGAGAAGAAGTCGTCGGTGCCTATTGGCGTGTCAGTGAGGCCTTTTTAAACAACGTCGCTCAAGGGGCTAACTTCTCGTACGAAGACATCCCGGAAGACGTCGTCAAAGAAGTTCAATCGATTGCGAATACGTTATCCATCAATCACGCAGCGTTTGACGTCATCGTGACAGAAGATGGATTTTATATTTTGGAATTCAACGTCTTTTTCGGGTCGGAAGGACTGCTACCGCTCGGCGTGAAACTCCCGCAAAAAATCGAGAAATACTTAAATACACTCGGCTGATTAATCGTTCATCTTTTTTTCACAATTTGAACACACGTTATTCCAAGAACGTTTTTGAATATGGTATGATGACATATGAGGTTTATTCGAAAAGGGGGATTATGATGAAATTTGAGCAGTTCCACATCGAGGGAAAAGAAATCCGTTTTGGTTTGCTCGAGACGATCATGGATCATCATCATTTCATCCGTGAAGGTGCTTGGGATTACGAGCGTGCCACGTATGACATGAAATATGAGAAACAATCGACTGGCGAAACATTCTATCTTCGCTTACCTGTATACGCGATCGAAGGTCAAATCGAAGATCGTCACGCTGTTGTCAAAATGCTTACACCGATTTTAGGAAAGCATTATTATCCACATGGTGTTGAATACGATGAAGTCTTCCCAGAAGAAATCGTCCGCGACTGTGAGCACCGTCTAAAAGCACTCGCAGAAACATTAGAAGTCAAACCCCTTGCATAAGCGAAGGGGTTTGTTTTTTGACTAGATCGGAGGCTCCCGACCTTGAATCACTCGATTTATTTTGAAAGAGAGGGCAACATCTTATACACTGGGGCGTCACGCATCCAATTAGAAGTGCTTCCTCTGCCTAATTCAATCAATGAATTAGAACAAATGATTTGTTCTGAATCCATCCAGACTCTTTATCTCTCAACTTATCAAATACATGATCGAAATATATTAGATCCTCAATCAATCAGCGATATTCGATCTCAATGGAACGAGTCATACAAATCTCATATCGTCCTTTCAAATGAAGCAGACCTAGATGACTTTCAAGATGGGTATTGCTTCTTTGCAGAACTTTTTCATGACCCACTTAAGAATAAAATTTTAATCTTGTATCAATCTCATTAAAAAGTACGAATGGAAACAAAGCCCACCGAAGCAGATTCGCTTCCGTGGGCTTTAATCAGTTCGTCGCAATGACGGTCAACGTCACATCGACTTGACCGAGCAATAAATCGAATTGGTCTCGAACATAGCGATACAATCGCTCTGCCTCGACGAGTGATAATGGTGCAATGATTTGATAATCATAGTGGTCTTTCGAGCGAGAAACGACTTTCACTTCTTTCAAGTCGAATTCAATCGCGCTACATGCGATCAAATCTTCAATCGCCCGTTCCGCAATCGTCACGTCTCCGTATGAATAGTCATTCCCAATCACAGCCATCGTATCGTTCATGGTGATCACTCCTTTTCATTCGCGAGCACTTTAACGTCCTCCATGATAGATTCGATATCGACCGGTTCATCCCCTGCCGTTGCCATCTGCGCGACAGCCCGGACATCATGATGGCGGTCGATGACGTACATCGTCGTCGCGTGCGTCACGAGTCCACTGTTCGCCTTGGAATAATAAAATTGAAGTTGACGCGTGATGCGGTCGATGTCGACCTGGTCTCCCGTCAACATCTTCCATCCCGTCGGCTCCGCTTGGAACGCCTCACCATAGTTTTTAAGTACGGGCACGGTATCCACGTCCGGGTCGACCGTGATGGCGACGAGTTCTACGTCTGAGCCGTATAAGTTCTCATCTTTTAATTCTTTTTCGAGCTTCATGAAATCACGTAACGTGAGCGGACAAATATCTGGACAGTTCGTGTAAAAGAACGTCACGATTTTCACTTTTCCATTATCGGAATTGTACGTCTCTTCATTTAATGCGTTCGTCAATGTGAACGGGGTTGGCTCTTGAATGACGGGTAGGTCGTCTTGATTGAAGAAAACAAAATACACGGCTACTCCGATGACAACAAGCGTCAAGACGGTCAAACCGACCGTCAAATAGCTATTCCTTTTCATACAGCTCTCCCTCTCTATAAATCATCCTCCGATTATCGCGCGGAATACGTTCGTCGTTTCACCAGGGTCATATGCCACATAGAGAAGAATGTACACCGTCACACCCGTAATAGCCGTAAAGAACCAGACGACTGAAGCTTTTGGTCCAATCTTACGGTGTTTCTCGATTTTATTTTTATAACCGAGATAGAGCGTGATCAATCCGAGGACACCACCTGTTGTCGCGAGAAGGATATGGAAAATCATAAACCCGAGATAGAATGGTTTCACTGAATCCGGTCCTCCGAATGCCGTGTTTCCCACAAAAATGGTACGCGAGACGTATAGGATGAAGAACGTCGTCGCTGCAATCGCGGCAGCCGTCATCACCTTTTTATGTTTTTCAATGTTGCTGCGGTCTTTTGCGATAATCACCCATCCGATGGCGACTAGAATCGCACTGATGACGATGAATGACACACTAATTAAGGCAAGATAGTTCATCAACGTTTCCCCTTTTGTTCTTTTTAATTTTTCTCATTTGTTTCTTGCGGAGTGAATGACATACCTTCATCGAGAGCAAGAGATTTCGTCCGACGCACCCAGCCGAAGAACGTCCAGCCGAAGAAGAAACCATACACGATTTCTTGACCGAGTTTCATGAGAACCCCACCGAAACGTTGGTCTTCGAGCGCGCTATTCGTCGCTCCCATTAACGCCTCTAAATCGATTCCGGACACGTCACCGTTCGGTAGACAGTATCCAAGGACCGTCGCAAACGTCTGCGGATCCGTATACGCATTATAAAGCGTCGTTTGACTAAAGATGATGAGCGCACAGGCCGGTGTCAACAAGACCCCGTTGGCGATAATATATACCATTCGTTTCAAATCGGACATTCCTTCCTCTTCATCTGAGACGAGCGGAACGATGACCGGATACCACATCGTCAAACTAAAGACGACTAGTGCACCGTGGAAGATCCGGTGAACGCCATAGTTCGTCAAGACGTAGTCGAATACGACCGGCATATGGTAAATCGAGAACAATGCGTTGAATAAAATGAGCGCAATCAGTGGCGTCGTTAAAAACTTAAACATCGGTCCAATGAACTTGAAGCTAAGTACTTTTTCAAACACCCAGTACGGCAGACCATAAACGACGAGTGCCGGTGCCAAAATGTAGACGAGCACCATCTGGAACATATGCACCGATAAAATGATATGTGCCATGACATCGATTGGACTTCCAAAACCGATGTAATACAAAACAATGGCAAACAACATACTAAACTTTTGTAACAACGTGGTCGAGGCATATCCTCGCTTCACCATTCTCTCTGTCACGACGGCGTATAATACATAAATCCCGACCATGAGCAATCCGAACAGCGGACTCCATAACGTGAGCCAATCAAATTGATTGAGCAGCTCCGACGTATTCCAGAGCATCCGTTCACCCCTTTTCTTTCTCTCCCTAACCTTTGAAACCGTTCACTTCAAGATTACTATTCATTCATTTTTGAAGTAAAGGAAAAAGGACCGAATCATCCGTGTTTCCACAGATGTTCAATCCTTTGTCACAATTACCAAATGAGTAAGCGGAGTGCAGCGACCGTGATGATGGCGATAAAGATACCTAGCCACATCATGCCAACAATCCACGTGTTCCCACGGTTATTCATATGCATGAAGATATATAACTGTAGGAAGACTTGGATGACCGCCAAGATGATTAAGAAACCACCTGCTGCCCACACCGGCATCAATTCCGCATAGACGGCGCCGAATGCCACGAATGTGAGTAAAATCATCATCGCGAAACTGATCAATTGAAGCTGATACTCACGTTTCGACTCTGCTTTTACTTCAAGCTCTAACTGCTTGTGAGATTCGTTCATTACTCGTTTTTCCATATTAGTTCACCATCCCTAAGAGGTAGACGATTGAGAAGATGAAGACCCAAACAACGTCGATAAAGTGCCAATATAGACTCGATACATAGAACTTTGGTGCATTGTATACATCGATCGGACGGTTCCAGTTACGAATCAATAGTGTCGTGATCCAGAGGAGACCGAACGTTACGTGCGCGCCGTGGAAACCAACTAACGTATAGAAGGCTGAACCGAATGCGCTCGACGTGAACGTGTGACCGATGTGGTAGTAGTGAATGAACTCGTAAATCTCAGCACCAAGGAATCCGGCACCAAGAAGGAGCGTCACAATCAACCAAAGCTTCATACGTCCTGGATTGTTTGCCTTCATGTTCATCATCGCAAGGACACTTGTAAGTGAACTTGTCAGGAGGAGCATCGTCATGATGAAGACGAGCTCCATTTCGAAAATGTTATACGAACGTAATTCCTCTGGCGCACCAGAGTTCAAGAGACCAACGTATGTTCCAAAGAGCGAGGCGAAGAGGACTGTCTCTCCACCAAGGAAGAACCAGAAGGCCACATATTTATTTTTCCCTTCCAGTGTTGCTTTCTCTGGATTGGCCGGGATACCGGTCACTGGGTGTTTTTCAACTGCATGTGCCATTTATTGTTCTCCTTTCTCACGAATCGCTTTCAAGTCTGCTTCGACTTGTGACTTCGGAATGTAGTAGCCGTGATCGTCAATCCAAGAACGTAGGAACATCGAGACGAACGTCATCGCTAATCCAAATCCAATCAATGACCAACCGACGACCGTGTTATCCATCTGGAAGATGGCACCGAGTCCTGCGATAAAGAGGCCGAGTGACATGAAGAACGGAATGAGCGAGTTGTTCGGCATGTGAATGTCCGAAACTTCCTCAGCGACTGACACGCGTTTGTTGCCTGCCATTTTCTCGAGCCAGAACGTATCAAGTCCTTTGACGAGTGGTGTTTGTGCAAAGTTGTACTCCGGAGTCGGAACAGGAAGTGTCCACTCAAGCGTACGTCCGTCTCCCCAGTGGTCTGTTTTGACGCGTTCTTTTGACAAGAAGGCTTTCACAACAGCGACGAGCAAGACAATCGTTGACACACCCATGAAGAATGCACCGATTGTCGAGAGTACGTTGAGTGTATCCCAACCTTGACCATCGAGGTATGTGAAGACTCGACGTGGCATACCGAACAATCCGAGGAAGTGTTGCGGGAAGAACGTCAAGTGGAATCCGATAAAGAACAACCAGAACTGCCAGTATCCAAGCTTTTCAGAAAGGGCTTTTCCGAACATGAGTGGGAACCAGTAGTAAAGTCCTGCGAAGAGACCGAATACAACCCCACCTACGATAACGTAGTGGAAGTGAGCGACAACAAAGTAGCTGTCGTGGTACTGATAGTCAGCGGGTGCGACTGAAAGCATAACACCTGTCATCCCACCAACGAGGAATGAAGGAATGAACGCGACTGAGTAAAGCATAGCGACGTTGAATTTAATTTGACCGCCCCACAGTGTGAAGAGCCAGTTAAAGATTTTAACACCGGTCGGTACGGCGATGGCCATTGTCGCAACAGCGAAAATCGAGTTAGCGACTGGACCGAGACCGACTGTGAACATGTGGTGAACCCAAACCATGAATCCAAGGAAACCGATGAGCATTGTCGCGAAGACCATCGTCGTATAACCGAAGAGGCGCTTACGCGCGAATGTTGGAATGATCTCCGAGAAAATACCGAATGCCGGCAAAATCAAAATGTATACTTCCGGGTGACCGAAGATCCAGAAAAGGTGTTCCCAGATGACGACGTTCCCGCCAAGTGCCGGGTCAAAATAGGCAGCTCCGAAGAGTCGCTCGAACATCAACATGAACAATCCGACCGTAAGTGGTGGGAACGCAAAGACGATCAATGCCGATGCAACGAAAGTCGTCCATGTGAAGAGTGGCATGCGCATGAGTTTCATTCCTGGCGCACGCATGTTCAAGATTGTGACGAGGAAGTTAATCCCGGCCATCAATGTACCGAAACCTGAAATCTGAAGACCGAGGGCGTAGAAGTCTACCCCTGTCGCTTCCGGTTGTGTTGAGAGCGGCGCATAAGCCGTCCAACCTGCGTTTGGTGCTGCTCCGAAGAACCAGCTCAAGTTGAGCATGACTCCACCGAAGAAGAACAACCAGAACCCTAATGAGTTAATGAACGGGAACGCAACATCGCGTGCCCCGATTTGAAGCGGTGTGACCGCGTTCATGAAGCCGAATAGCATCGGCATCGCCGCTAGGAAGATCATCGTCGTCCCGTGCATCGTAATCAACTGGTTAAATGTCTCACCGCTGACGAAATCATTCATTGGTTTAACAAGTTGCCAGCGAATCAGTAATGCTTCAATTCCACCGAGAAGGAGGAAGAAGATTCCTGAGAACAAATACAAAATACCGATTTTTTTGTGGTCAACCGTCGTAATCCAATCCATGATGCCATTGTATTTACGCGATTGCTGCATTGCAGTGGTCTGTGCCACGTGAAATCCCCCTTTTCCCGTTAGTCAATCTTCTGCTCATACAAGAAGTCAACGAGTGCGTCTAATTCTTCGTTGCTGATTTGACCTTCATTGAAACCTGGCATGAGAGCCCCTTGTTTCTTCTCTTGCGGGTCACGAATCCACTCTTTCAAGTTGTCCTCGTTGTTTTCGAGGTGACCTGCGAGCCATTCACGATCACCGAAGTTCGTTAAACTTGGCGCCACTTTACCGCCGCCGTGACAGCTCAAGCAACTTTCGACATACACTTGTTCACCTGTCGTCAAGTTCGTGTTGTCTGCGACGAGATTCTCACCGTTATCGTCTTGCTTGGCTTTCATGTCAGCGAGCCATTGATCGTATTCTTCTTGCTCGAGCGCGATGACTTTAAAGTCCATAAGGGCATGTGACGGACCGCAAAGCTCTGCACATTTCCCGTAGTAAGTACCTGGTTCATTTGCATGCAACCACATTTCGTTATCAAGTCCTGGGTTCGTATCCGTTTTACCAGATAAAGCCGGTACCCAGAATGAGTGAATGACATCTTTAGACGTCAAGTTGATGCCGACTCGTTTTCCGACTGGAATGACGAGCTCTTGCCCTGTCACAACACCTGCTTCTGGATATTCAAATTCCCACCAGTACAAGTTTGCTGTAACGTTGATTTCTTCTTCTTTTTTCGCTTCTTTCGCTTTCGCGAGTTCGACAGTCGTCGTGATTGTCGGAACAGCGAGAATGATGAGAAGGATAATCGGAACGACTGTCCAAATCATCTCAAGTGTACTGCTACCTTCAACTTGCTTCGGAATCGATTCATCTTTCCGACGGAACTTCATGAGCACGTACACGTAAATGATCGAGACGATGATGAGTACGAAGAGCATGATCGCCAAACTGATGAGAATGATGCGGAGCTGAAGCTCAGCCCCTTCTCCCATCGGCTTCAATGCAGACAATCCCTCTTGACCGCAACCTGACAACAGGACTGCGAACATCATCATCGGGACGATGCCAAACAGAAGCTTCTTAAATGATTTCACAACAATCCCCACTTTCTCCCAAAATGATGTGTAATGGTTTTCTATATAGTGAGTGCGGTCACCAGAGTGCTGTCAAAATCAGCGCGAT
The DNA here is from genome assembly GCF_018617835.1 of Exiguobacterium sp. s101. NCBI lineage: Bacteria > Bacillati > Bacillota > Bacilli > Caryophanales > Exiguobacterium > Exiguobacterium sp. s101. Next base: position 303,367 of record NZ_JACSKX010000001.1, read on the forward strand.
AATCCACACGACTAAATAAATTAATGAATAGAAGAACATTTTGTTTGCCCACTTGATTTCATCCTCGGCGTTGAATCCTTTCAACCCGAGATACAACCAGTAGCCCCCTAAACCGGCTGCGACTGTCCAGTAAACAAGATCGTAATGCATAAATAAGAGCGATGCTGGAATTAGCGTCGCAATCCACCAGATGATTTGCCGTTTCGTGATGGCAAATCCGTTCACGACCGGAAGCATCGGAATGCCTGCCGCTCGATACTCTTCCGTGCGTCGCATCGCGAGCGCTAGGAAGTGCGGTGGTTGCCATAAAAACATGACAAGAAACATGAGCCACGCATCGATATGAAGTGTCGGGTCAAGTGCTGCCCAACCGATGAGCGGTGGAACGGCTCCCGAAATACTCCCGACGACCGTATTGAGCGTACTCGTACGCTTGAGCCACATCGTATAAATCACGACATAAAAAAATGCCCCGATTAAACCGAATACTGCAGCGACGTACGATACAAGGAGCAATAACAGTGTTCCAATCGCAAGTTGTGTCAATCCGAGGAGTAAGATTTTCTCCCCTGAAATCTTGCCGGTTACACTCGGTCGATTGTCCGTACGATCCATTAAGTAATCGATATCTCGGTCCACGAAGTTGTTTAGGTAACAACTCCCCGAAATCACGAGTGCGCTTCCTAACATCGTTAATAAGAGCTGTGGCCAAACTTCAAACAAGTAAAGTACTGGCGTATCGCTCTGATACGTCGCTGCCACGAAGAATCCCGCAAACACCAACAACAAGTTGGCACGAACGATTCCCATTTTCGCTAAAGCGACGTAATCTCGAAATGACGTTGACTCTGTATATTCTACCTCTACCGTCATTCCTGGGTTGACTTTTGTCATACTGACCCCCCCACATAATCACGAAATCCTCGCATTCTCTTCACAGAAAAAACACAATATGAACAAAATACACTTAACTCTCTACAAAGATACCATATTTCTTTATAAAATACGCCTTTTATGCTTGTGAAATAGCGAGTTTTTTGTGTCGATAGTGTGATATTTGTCACACCTAATGTGCTTTACTAATATTAGAATAACGTTTTTGATAACGATTGCAAGCTTTTCCATTTCGTTTTTCGAACAGAAAGCCGTATAATAAGTATGGCGAAAAAAATATAAATAAACAAGGCACAATTTTATCGGATTTTGATTAGAAGCAGGTGGTAATGCATGCATAAAAAACTCGCGTTTTTCTCAGGGTTTGTCACCCTCGGAATGATGCTTGTCCTCATCATGGGTGGAACCGTGACGAAGACGGACTCAGGGGATGGTTGTGGGACGGACTGGCCACTCTGTCACGGAAAATTAATCCCAACCAATCCCAGTGTTGAAACGATGATTGAATACAGTCACCGGGTAGTCTCCGGTATTGAAGGTCTTCTCATCATTGCGCTCGCCATTTGGACGTTCATCGCTGTCAAACATCGGGTCGATGTGAAAATCTTTGCGTTTCTCGCATTTATCTTCATGCTCATCCAATCAATCATTGGAGCGGGCGCGGTCATTTGGCAACAGTCGGATGCCATCCTGGCCCTTCATTTTGGAATTTCTCTCGTGTCGTTCGCATCGTTACTCATTTTGACGATTCTCTTATTCGAGGGGGACCGAGAACATAAAGTTGTATCAAAGAAATTGCGCGCTCATCTGTACGGCCTTTCTATTTATACGATGATTGTCGTCTATACGGGAGCGTACGTCCGACATTTAGGAGCGACTTACGCTTGTGTCGGTTGGCCGATTTGTGATCAAAATGTATGGACGTTCGAATCTTATGTTCAAATGGGACACCGATTGATGGCGGGGCTTCTTGTCCTGTACACATTATTCGTTCTCTACTTAGCGAAGAAAGAGATGGATCAGTTGATCGAACGTGGGATGATGGCGTCCCTCTTCTTCATCCTTCTTCAAGTCGGAACAGGAGCATGGATCGTACTTGGTGGCCACGCCACATACGTGCCACTTCTACACGCATTTTTGATTACTTGCTACTTTGGTATTCTGTCATACCTTTCTTACCACGCTTATCGATCGACAGCTCGGAAAGATGTAGCACGACTGAAAGACATGAATGGATAACTCAAACAAAAAAGCGCTTCAGCGCTTTTTTGTTTACAATTCTTTAAATCGTTCGAGGGCACGTTCTCTCGCTTCTTTATGGTCGACAAGCGGCTTCGGATAATCTTCCCTTTCCGACGGGTCCGGGAAGTGAATTGACTTATCTGACACATGCTTCAGTTCCGGCACATAATGCCGAATGAACGTTCCATCGGGGTCAAACCGTTCAGATTGAGTCGTCGGGTTAAAGATACGGAAATATGGAACAGCATCGGTCCCGACCGAAGCGGCCCATTGCCATCCACCGATATTCGACGATGCCTCGTAATCAATCAGTTTCCGTTCGAAATACCGTTCCCCTTTCCGCCAATCGAGAAGGAGGTGTTTCGTCAAGAAAGATGCGACGATCATACGCAGACGGTTGTGCATCCATCCGGTCTCGTTCAGTTGACGCATCGCTGCGTCTACAATTGGATAACCGGTCTCCCCGTTACACCATTTTTCGAACTGTTCCTCATTTTCTTCCCATTCAAGCGACTTATATTTGGGATTGAACGGTTGTTCTTTCAATCCGTGGAACTTTGCCATGACCATGTAGTAAAATTCGCGCCACAATAGTTCGTCGTAATACGTGTCGCGTCCTTTCGACTGTTTAGCGGACAATACATGTTCGGTGATGGTTCGAATCGACAATACACCGGTACGTAAGTATGGGGACAATCGACTCGTTCCTGCGATGCTTGGAATGTCACGTTTCTCACCGTAATCGACCATGCGATCATTGACGAAGCGGGTCAACCGTTTCTTCGCCTCGGTCTCCCCTAACCCTTTCCACTCGCGTTCACAACGTTTGAACAAGTCTTTTAGTTCACTCGGTATTTCATTCTTTGTGCTAATGAATTGCGCTAAGCGATCGACATCCACATCGTAAGGTTTCGGCGGCTGTTCGGAATATGCCGCTTTTTTGAACGGGGTGAACACCTTGTATGGATCACCGCTCTTTGTCTTAAACGCATCAGGTTGAAACAGATGCCGGTCAAGCAGTCGTACGACTTTCACTTCTTCACCAAGTGCTTCGATGACGCGATCGTCGCGCTGTTTGAATGGTTCCACATATTCCGCATTAAAATAAAGAACGTCGATGTCACCGAGCTGTTTCACGAAGTCAGCTTCTGACTCGGCGACGAGGACACGAAGTCCTAACCCATCCGCTTCTAAATCATCCATAAAGGTACGCATTGTCGAAAAGAAGTAGTCGTGGCGTACCTCAAACGGATCACAATATTCAGGGTTTAACCAAAAAACAAAATCTAGGTCGTCACCTTCCCCCATATCTTTCAAAACACGGTGTAGCATATGGTTATCGGTCAGCCTAAAATCCGATCGGAACCAACATACTCGTTTCATGATTTTCACTCCTATCTACAAAAAAGAAGCATAGCGAACTATGCTTCTTTTGATTATACAAATTCAATCAACAAGTCGTCACTTTGTATTGTGTCGCCTTCTTTTATGTGGATGGCTTTAATCTCACCATCTTGTGCTGCTTGAATGGTCGTCTCCATCTTCATCGCTTCCGTGACGAGCAGCTGCTCCCCACGATGAATACGACTGCCTGGTTCAACCAGTACTTTCAAGACAGAACCTGGCATCGATGCACCAACTTGTTTCGGATTCCCCCGGTCCACTTTCGGACGGCTCGTCGTCGCCGACTTGACGTTTACGTCTTTGATTTCAATCTCACGTGGTACCCCGTTCATCTCATAAGAGACGAGACGAATGCCATCTTCGTTTGGTGCACTGACTTGCACGAGCTTAATAATCAACGTTTTCCCAGTCTCGATTTCAACATGGATCGTCTCGCCAACGTTTAGTCCATAGAAGAACGTTAACGTGTCGAGCACCGATACGTCACCATATGTCGTTGTATGTTTGATATAGTCTTCATACACTTTCGGATAGAGCGCATGGGCGAGAAGCTCAAAGTCCGTAACCGGTCGTTCAAATTTCTCGAACAGTTCTTGACCTGCAGATTTAAAGTCGTACGGCTTGATCAGTTTACCCGGACGAACGTTTAGTGGTTCTTCCCCTTTCAAGATGACTTGTTGCACTTCTTTCGGGAATCCACCAGGAGGCGTCCCTAACTCACCTCGCATCATTTCGACGACCGAGTCTGGGAAGTCTAACTGATGACCACGCGTCATCACATCTTCTTCCGTCAAGTTGTGCTGGACCATGAAGAGCGCCATGTCACCGACGACTTTTGATGACGGTGTCACCTTGACGATATCACCGAACAACATATTGACCCGTGCGTACATCGCTTTGACTTCTCCCCAACGGTCCCCGAGTCCGACTGCTTTCGCCTGTTGTTGAAGGTTTGAATATTGCCCCCCTGGCATCTCATGTTCGTATACAGACGGATGTGGAGCGCGCATATCACTTTCAAACGGTTCATAGTTGTGACGAACGTCTTGCCAGTAGTCACTGATGACTTCATAGTGTTTTGGATCAATCTTTGGTTGACGTTCATGATGGTTGAGCGCATACACTAAGCTTCCACCTGAAGGCTGTGACGTCATCCCTGACAACGAGCTCGCAGCAACGTCTACGATGTCAACCCCGGCATCTGTCGCCCGTGCATATGTGAAAATCCCGTTTCCGGATGCATCGTGTGTATGGAGATGAATCGGTAGATCGACAGCATCTTTCAATGCCGATACGAGTGCATATGCAGATTCTGGCTTCAAGAGACCAGCCATATCTTTGATTGCCAAGATATGGGCACCACTCGCCTCAAGCTTCTTCGCAAGATCGACGTAGTAAGGTAAGTGATATTTCGGGCGGTTACCGTCATATAAATCGCCCGTATAACAGATGGCCGCCTCCGCCACTTTCCCTGTCGGTAATGTCGCATCAATCGCAAGTTGAATCGACTCTAAGTTGTTGAGACTGTCAAAGATTCGGAATATATCAACACCTGCATAAGCCGCTTCATGTACAAACTTCTCAATGACATTGTCTGCATAGTTTTTATATCCGACCGCATTCGCACCGCGGAGCAACATTTGAATCAAGACATTCGGCATCTTCTCACGAAGCTTCATGAGTCGAACCCATGGATCTTCAGACAAGAAGCGATAAGCTACATCAAATGTCGCCCCTCCCCACGCCTCGACCGAGAACAATTCCGGCATCAGTTTGCTCGTTGGCTCCGCGATATTGAGGATGTCCTGCGTCCGCATACGTGTCGCGAGTAATGACTGATGCGCATCACGCATCGTCGTATCTGTCAATAACAGTTCAGGTTGATGCTTGATCCAGTCGGCGAGCCCATCAGGTCCGAGTTCAGTCAGGATTTGTTTCGTTCCTGGCTTCGCTTCTGACGGGAGGTTATGCGGGATTCGTACTGAACGGCTAATCGGCTTATCCTTCAATCCGACACCAGGGAATCCGTTCACCGTGACGTCTCCGATATAGTTCAACAGTTTCGTTCCACGGTCTTTCCGTTTCGGGAAAACGAAAAGCTCTGGCGTCTCATCGATGAACGACGTGTTGTAGTCGCCACTGATAAAATTCGCATGTTTCATCACGTTAATCAAGAATGGAATGTTCGTTTTGATTCCACGGATCCGGAATTCATTCAAGTTTCGAACCATTTTTGAGGCAGCTTGTTCAAATGTCATCCCATGTGTCGACAATTTAACGAGAAGCGAGTCATAGTATGGAGAAATTTCTGCACCGACATATGCGTTCCCACCATCCAAACGGACACCAAAGCCGCCCGGTGAACGATACGCCATAATTTTTCCAGTGTCCGGCATGAAGTTGTTGCCTGGGTCTTCTGACGTAACACGTGACTGAATCGCGTATCCGAGAAGTTTAATGTCCTCTTGTCGTGGCATTTGAATCATATCGCCGTGAAGCGACTCGCCTTGAGCGATCATCAGTTGTGTTTGAACGATATCAAAGCCTGTCACCATCTCGGTAATGGTATGTTCGACTTGGACACGCGGATTGACTTCGATGAAGTAGAACGATTCGTCTTCAGTCACCAAAAATTCGACCGTACCGGCGTTGACATATCCAACGTGCCGCATAAGTTGAACCGCTGCATCACAAATCGCTTGTCGAGATGCTTCAGACAACGTCACACACGGAGCCACTTCGACGACTTTTTGGTGGCGACGCTGAACCGAGCAGTCACGTTCGAACAAGTGAACGATGTGACCATGCTCATCCCCGAGGATTTGGACCTCGATATGTTTCGGACGTTCAACTAATTTTTCTATGTACACTTCATCAGAACCAAACGCTTGTTTCGCTTCTGATTTCGCACGTTCAATTAAATCTTTCATTTCGGCTTCGGTACGAATGACACGCATACCGCGTCCCCCACCACCCATAGATGCTTTGACCATAAGCGGGAAACTGTGCTCGTTGGCAAACGCCTCCGCATCTGCGTAAGATGTGAGTGGCCCGTCTGATCCTGGAATGACAGGGAGTCCAGCGGCTATTGCACTTTGGCGTGCACGTACTTTGTCCCCGAAGGCATGTAGGTGCGACTCATGAGGTCCGACGAAGATAATCCCCTCTTCGCGGCAACGTCGTGCCAACTCGATATTTTCAGAAAGGAATCCATATCCTGGGTGAATCGCATCACTGCCCGATTCTTTAGCGATGCGAATAACGTCTTCGATATCGAGATACGCATCGATCGGCTTTTTATCCAGTCCCACTAAATAGGCCTCATCGGCTTTAAAACGGTGTAACGAGCCGCTATCTTCTTGCGAATAGACGGCCACGGTCCGAATGCTTAACTCCGTTGCCGCTCGGAATACCCGAATGGCAATTTCCCCACGGTTTGCAACAAGTAACTTTTTGATTGCTTTCAAATGAAATCCCCCCATTAATGAAATTAGATATTGATATTACCTGATCACGTGAAGCGGTGAACGTTGTACATTTTCTTCTGACTTCACTCGAATCTCTTCTCGTCTTGTCGCTTCTTGATGACGATTTCGCATCGAGATACTACTGAGCACACCGAGAACCCCCATCATCATAATGAGCGATGTCCCACCATAACTGACAAGCGGTAAGGTCACGCCTGTCCCTGGGAACCAACCGGACATCGCACCGATGTTGATGGCCGTTTGAACAATGATTTGTGATGCAATACCAAACGAGACGAACATCGCAAAATGATTATCCGCATGATTGGCGATATGAATCGCGCGAAACGCGATAAAAAAGAGTAGTACCAAAACTGTCAACACACCGAAGAACCCTAACTCTTCAGCAATGATCGACATGATGTAGTCGGTCTCAGGTTCTGGTAAATACCCGTACTTTTGAAAACTGTTGCCGAGTCCCACCCCTGTCAATCCACCGTGTACGATTGAAATGATGGACATGAGCAATTGGTGACCATATCCTTCCGGGTCCATGAATGGGTTGAACACGACCTCGATTCGACTCCGTTGATTCTCTGAGAAAATGGTCGTAAACAACAAGAAGACCGCTCCGATTGCTGCTAAAATCCCAGGAATCAAAATCCGAAGCGGCGCCCCGACACCGAACCACATGAGCAACATGATGGAACCGAGAACAAACAATCCACCCATATCCGGTTGACCGTTGATCGCGATGGCATAGAGCGAGAAGTAAAAGAGGACCGGTACTAAAAAGAAGGCACCGATTTGTGCGCGCCACCCTTTTTTCACAATGGCGGCTCGGGCTAGTCGACCCGGTAACCCTTTCAACTCGTTATTCCATAATTCATGGTAGTAATTCGCAAGTAAAATGATGAGAACGAATTTTGCGATCTCGACCGGTTGAATCGTTAATCCACCAATGATCAACCAAGCCCGCGCTCCGTTTAAAGGGGGCATCGCCCAAGTGACAAATAACAGAATGACGGACACCGCATAGAGACTGAGCCGGAGACCCTTCTTACGAAACATCTCGTAGCGGAACAACGTCGCAATCAAGTAGATAACAATCCCGATTCCTACGTAAAAGAGCTGACGATAGAATAGACTGTTATTCGCGTAGTCCCCCCGATTCCATACGCTCGCACTATAAATCATGATGGAGCTTAGCCCGACAAGCAAGAGCACTGACAAAAACAACGCAAAATCAAAATACCGAAACCGTGCTTTCATGTATTCACTTCCTTATGTAAAACAATCCGACAACCTTTATAAAAAAATACTCAAACAGCGCCACTTGCACAGTTTGAGTATAAGGTTCATAATTCTGAAGCTTCTGCCAAGGCAGACAACTTTTGTTCCAATGAATCGAGCAGTCCTTTACCTTCAATGTCTGAAATAAGTCCAAGACGAACCGCAAAATCAATTTGGCGCGATAGTCCAAACATATGTGTATCAAGCACCTCTTCATAAAGCGGGCACTTCGGCATTTTAAGGTTTTCTAACTGTACTTCAATCAGACAACGGATTTTTTCAGCATCCGCCTCGAGTAACAGAAGCGCTTGCTCCCGTTGGATTGCAGCCAAATTTGTCGCCACTACGACCCCTCCTCCGTACGATGACAGACTGTTTGTCATAACTCAACTGTACATTATCTTTCATCATAATTCAATGTACAGTATGAATGAACGCGACATTCTTCCTCTTTTCCATTTTACGAGAAAGAGCGCTATAATGAAACATGTAATGTGGATGAAGGGGGACGTAATCATGATATTTCCACTAGACGGAGCGGTTCGTCACAACTTGACGATTGACCCGACCGTATGGATTTTTGACGAACGGAAACGAAAAATTGAAGAATTGGACTCGGTGACAGAAAATGATCGTGAGGCCTACTATGCAAAAATGGGGAAAGCATGGGATGACGGATTATCGCAAGGGACTAGAATCGATCACAATAAACCAATGTCTCGACAAGACAAGGACGCTGCACTGCGCGATTCGTTCGCGATGCCGCTCGCACCGTTTTTGAACAATGCCGAACCTGTCGACTTGGCTACACATATCCGCTTCTACGGCGAAACGGTGTTGACGATTCCACTCAACGAGGCACCTCTTGTTCATTTACAATTTTCAAAAGATGGAAAGGTACTTGCCGACGGACCGGTCTATGTGCTGTACAACAATCAAGTCATCCGCCAAGTCAATCACATCACCGTACTGAGCAATCAATGAGGAGGAAATTTCCTTCTCATTTTTTTGGACTTTTTAGTTCATAAAGTGTAACATATAGTGTATTGATTATAATGAATCTATGAAAGGTTGTGACGCTTACGATTCCTTTATGGAAACGAAATTTAATGGTAGTTTGGATCGGGAGCTTCTTGACTGCCGCTTCGATGAGTCTTGTTCTACCATTTCTTCCACTATTCATTGAACAGCTCGGTGTGAAGGACCCAGATCATGTCGTCACCTGGTCTGCTGTTGCGTTTGGTGCGACATTCCTCGTTGCCGCAATCGTCTCCCCAATGTGGGGCCGATTAGCTGACCGAAAAGGGAGAAAACTGATGCTGATCCGGGCCAGTCTCGGTATGGCCGTCGTCATGTTTCTCATCAGCTTCGTCCAAGATGTCTATCAACTTGTCGGGTTGCGCTTACTCATGGGTGCCGTCTCTGGATTTATCTCGGCCGGTATCACCTTGGTCGCTTCCCAAACCCCTAAAGAGAAAAGTGGCTGGGCGCTTGGTACCCTGTCAACCGGTGGCATCACCGGAGGTCTTTTAGGCCCGCTTATCGGCGGGTTGCTCGCAGACTGGATTGGGCTTCGATCCGTTTTTCTCTTTACCGGAAGTGCACTCTTCCTGACATTTCTCATCACGCTCTGGTTCGTCAAAGAAGATTTCGTTCCCGTGAAGCGTGATGAGCTCGCTTCGATGAAGTCCATTTTCGCTTCACTGCGACATCCTCAGTTGATTGTCGGACTGTTTGTGACAACGTTCCTTATTCAGTTCTCGACACAATCCATCGGACCGCTCTTGACATTATATGTACGTGAATTGAACCCGCATACGACCGCGCTCGCTTTCATGGCAGGTATCGTCGCATCCGCCCCAGGACTCGTCGCTCTCTTTTCAGCTCAGCGCCTCGGACGCTTATCGGACAGATACGGGGCAGAACGTATCTTGTTTTGGGCACTGCTTCTCTATATCGTTTTCTTAATTCCGCAAGCATTCGTCACATCGACGACCCAACTCATTTTACTGCGTTTTGGAATTGGATTCGCGACAGCCGCCTTGATGCCATCGGTTCAGTCACTCTTACGCCAACACACTCCCGTATCGGCGACGGGTCGAATCTTTTCGTATAACCAGTCCGCTCAATTTATGGGGAATTTACTCGGGCCGCTATTCGGTTCTCAAATCGTAGCCTATTTCGGTTTTTCGGCCTTGTTCATCATCACGGGACTAATCATGATCTCGAACGCTTTCTTAGAACGGACGAACGTCCAGTCGCTACAACTCGATACAAAATAACGCCGGGCAAGGTGCTCGGCGTTATTTGTCGTGCATCCGTCATAGTAAATCTGCAGCCAATCTTGCGAGCGACGAACGCTCCCCTTTCACCAGCCGAACATGCCCGAAGACATTTTGTCCTTTGAACCGTTCCACCGCATACGTCAGTCCGTTCGAATATTCATCAAGATACGGATGGTCGATTTGGTATGGGTCACCGACGAGTACGATTTTTGAGTTCTCCCCGACTCGGGTGAGAATTGTTTTGATTTCGTGCTTCGTTAAGTTCTGCGCCTCATCGATGATGATGAACTGGTCAGGCATGCTTCTACCTCGAATATAGGTGAGCGCTTCGAGCTGAATCGATTTCATACCGGCTAATATATTCCCGAGCTCGTCTTTTGAATTCGCATTAAATAAAAATTCCAGGTTATCATAAATCGGTTGCATCCATGGGCGAAGCTTTTCTTCCATTTCCCCTGGCAAGTAGCCGATATCATTCCCCATCGGCACGACCGGGCGAGCGACGACCAGCTTATTGTAACGCTGTTCATCTTCAACAAGCGAGAGCCCTGCTGCTAGAGCAAGGAGCGTCTTACCGGTACCAGCTTTCCCAAGTAAAGTTACGAAAGGAATATCATCTCGAAGCAACAGGTCGAGTGCCATTCGTTGTTGGACGTTTCGCGGGTGAATTCCCCAAATGTGATCTGCATCAAGTGCCAGTGGTCGTAAAATCGGTTGAAGCGAATCGACTACCGCAAGTACACTCGCCTTTGAGACATTACTTTTCAAGACGACAAACGAGTTCGGATAAAGGACTTGTTGGGTAAAGGCGGATGTTGGTAGTTGACGAACCTTATAAAATTCATCGACGAGTGACTGGTCGACCTCAATTTCGCGGTAGCCAGCGTACAAGTCAGTTGTATCCACGATATGGTCTGTCAAATAATCTTCTGCATCGATTCCAATCGCATCTGCTTTCACTCGGACTAATATATCTTTTGAGACGATGACGACTTTTCGATTTTCATCATCCTCATATTGTTTCATTAGTTTCAACGCGACGACTAAAATCCGATTATCGTTCGTCATCACGTCAAAAGGAATATCGACCTGATGCTCGTGACCAATCTCGACAAAGAGACGGCCCCCGTTTTCAAGTGGCACGCCATCATGAAGTTTACCTGTTGCCCGAAGTTGGTCCAAGACACGCGACGTTTCACGAGCATTCCGTCCAACTTCATCCATGTTTCGTTTTTTACCATCAAGCTCTTCTAAGACGATGGCCGGAATGACCACATCATGTTCTTCGAATTGAAATAAGGATAGCGGATCATGTAGAAGTACGTTCGTATCTAAGACATACGTTTTTTTCATAGACTTTGCCGCCCCTCGAATATAGGATGGTGGTCAAGAATGAAGGCTTTCTCCCACTTCACGGTCTAGTTTCTCCGCCGCACGGATATCATACGTTTTTGTGATTTCAGGCTGAGCGTAGGATGCGCCATAAAACGAGATGTTCCTCACTTCTTCAACATGCCCTTCGAAAAAACGAAGATGAAGGCTCGGTTTGATCGATGGCTCGAATTCTTGGATGGATGAAAGCAAGACGTGATAAGATTGACCATCTTCGATAAAGATGAGACCTGCCGTCTTTTCAGTCGTTAAGATGGTGACGATGTGTGAGTTTTTGGTCAAAGCAAGTCGAATCGTGACAGCATCGATTGCTTGCACCCAACTGATGGCATGGCTTATTGGCCAACGCTTCGCCTCATCAAAACCGACGAGAAATGTTAACGGCATGTCATTTAACAGACGCTCTTGCGCGGATGTCAATTCAAACGTTGCCTTACTCGCCATTCAACTCCCCTCCTTTTAATCGGGTATGGTTGTACCATTCTCCCTTACCGGTTTAATTCCCTGCTTTCAACGGATGAAATCATGCTATACTCATCCTATAGAGGAAGGTGAGAAGATGCGTGTAAAATGTTCTCTTTGCGATAAAATCGAAACGATCGATTCATGGTCATTTGAAGCAAAACGATTGCGCAATAAACCGGCTAAAACGTATATGTGTCAAGAGTGTCAGGCGCGAATCAGCGAACGAACCACCGAACGCGCTGCATCTGGACAATTTAAGTTATATCCTACATTTCGTCAAAAACGAAATTGGTAATGCAAACGGGCGCCTCCGAAGAGACGCCCGTATTTTTTATCCTTCAATTGCATCTTGACGACGGTTCCACCAGAGGCGTCCCCGATAGATGGCCAACACAATCACCATAACGGTAAGGACTTCCGGAATTGGCCAAGTGAAAAAGACGAGTGCCATCGTCCCTGCTCCAAGTGACAGAAGAATATAGACAATGAGTGACTTCCACCACGCCAACTGTTTCGCAAAACCAAGTTTAAAAACGAGAATCGTCAGTAAAATGACAACAACGACAAGTGCATTAAAACCGACGGAAAAGTCGTTCTGGTCGCTACCGACACCTAACATCGAGGCGATCCACGGAACGTCAATCTGTGTGATATCAATTGTTTGAGAAGCTTTCAAGACAATAAGTCCCCCTTTATTTCATACACATCCATTCTACACTATTCCACATAAAAGGGAACGCCGAAGCGTTCCCTTTTACCATTTATTCTTTACCAAGTTTACGACGCTTGTCAGCTTTCTCGCGTTCGTTTTTGTTCAAGACTTTCTTACGGAGACGGATTGACTCTGGCGTGATTTCGCAATATTCGTCATCGTTCAAGAATGTGAGCGACTCTTCGAGCGAGAATACGCGCGGACGTTTCAAGACTTGTGTAGAGTCTTTTGCCGAGGCACGCATGTTTGTCAACTGCTTCCCTTTAACAGCGTTGATGGCAAGGTCGACGTCACGGTTACATTCACCGATAATCATCCCTTCATATACATCCGTACCTGGCTCGATGAAGATCGTTCCACGGTCTTCAAGGGCGCCGATTGAGTAGGCTGTAGACTTACCAGGCTCGATACAAACCATGACACCGCTGCGACGACCGCCGATGTCAGCCTGGATGAACGGACGATACTCTTCGAACGTGTGGTTCAAAATCCCATATCCGCGTGTCGCAGACAAAAACTCGTTACGATAGCCGATGAGACCACGTGAAGGAACGATGAATTCCATACGTGTTTGTCCATTGTCGTTCGTGTTCATGTTTGCGAGTTCCCCTTTACGGAGACCGATTGATTCCATGACAGGTCCTGTATACTCTTCTGGAACATCGATGAGAACGCGTTCGAATGGCTCAACTTTCGTACCGTCTTCGTCTTCACGAATGATGACTTGCGGCTTAGATACTTGGAGTTCGTATCCTTCACGGCGCATGTTTTCAATCAAAATTCCGAGGTGAAGCTCTCCACGACCAGATACAACCCATTGGTCCGGTGAGTCAGTCGCTTCGACACGAAGTGAAACGTCTGTCTCGAGTTGCTTCAAGAGACGCTCTTCGATTTTACGCGCTGTGACAAAGTCCCCTTCACGTCCTGCGAACGGTGAGTTATTCGTCATGAAACGCATTTGAAGTGTCGGTTCATCGATACGAAGAAGTGGAAGTGCATCCTCTTTCCCAACCGGCGTGACCGTCTCTCCGACGTTGATGTCTTCCATACCGGCAACTGCAATCAAATCTCCAGCTTTCGCCTCTTCGATTTCAACGCGTTTGAGTCCGAAGTAACCAAACAATTTTGTGACGCGAAGTTGCTTGATTGACCCATCCGTCTTACAAAGTGAGACTTGTTCTCCGACATTAATTTTCCCGCGGAAGACGCGACCAACACCGATTCGACCGAGATAGTTGTCGTAGTCGAGCATTGTGACTTGGAATTGGAGCGGCTCATCCGAGTTATCGATTGGAGCCGGTGTGTTTTCAAGAATCGTGTCGAGCACGTGAGTAATGGTATCTTCTTGTTTTTCTGGATCAGGATCGAACGAACTTGAACCGCTGACAGCCGATGTGTAGACGACAGGGAATTCAAGTTGATCTTCATCTGCACCAAGGTCAATCAAGAGATCAACGACTTCGTCGACAACATCAAGCGGACGAACCATAGGCTTATCAATTTTGTTGACGACAACAATTGGACGAAGTCCTTGGTCGAGCGCTTTTTTCAAGACGAAACGAGTTTGTGGCATACAACCTTCACGCGCGTCGACGACAAGGATTACGCCGTCTACCATACGCATGATTCGTTCAACTTCGCCACCAAAGTCTGCGTGGCCTGGAGTATCGACGATGTTAATTCGTGTGTCTTTATAATCGATGGCCGTGTTTTTAGCGAGAATTGTGATTCCGCGCTCACGCTCGATATCGTTTGAGTCCATCGCACGTTCTGCGACTGCCTCGTTCGTCCGGAATGTACCAGACTGTTTCAATAATTCATCAACTAACGTTGTTTTACCGTGGTCAACGTGAGCGATGATGGCTACGTTACGAAGGTTTGTTCTTACGTTCATGTAGTTATTCCTCTCTTATTTAAAAAATTTCAACTTTTCTTCAACTTTAAGAGTATAGCACACGTCACAGTACCTTTGTCGAGTGGAATCGACTATGAACGTTTTCATTGCATGTTTTTTATCATACAATAGGGAAGATAACAGAAAATGAGGAGGAGTCTCCATGCAGCTTATGTTTTTATTGATTGCTTTAGCCGTCGTCGCTGGATTTGTCGGTGTCGGCATCGGAGTTGCCGAAGGGAGCACCGCTATCATCTTAGGTAGTCTCGTGTTAAGTGGTGTCGCAACGTTCTTTGGCATCCAGTTACGCCGTCGCATTCTTTCAGACCGTCAATCTTCATGAAAACAAAGGTGTAGCTTTGACTCAGGTCAAAGCTACACCTTCTTCATCAAAAGTTAAATCGGACGCGTCAAACAGACGCGATCTCGAAGGAGCAATCCATCTTCTTCAATCACTTCGTATCCGTGGTTGATAAAGTAATCCCGTTCAACCGAGTCGAATCGGAAACCGGCTTGTTGATAAAAGCGAAGTTGCATGATGCTAGAGTTTCCCGTACAGACGAGGAGTTCTTTTCCGCCGAACGATGATGCCCGCTTCACTGCATCCTGTAGCATTCGCTGTCCGATTGTTTGGTTTTGGCGTTCCGGCTTCACTGCGATATTCACGAGTTCGACCCGTCCCACCTCGTGTGACACTAACATGTATGCACCCACGATTTCACCACCGAGTAACGCTTTGAACGTACGCCCTTCCTGAAATTGTTTTAGGACCATCGCTTCATTCGGATTTGCTAACACGAGAAGATCCCGGACTTCTTCATAAGACTCATGCTCCACGATGTGAAGATCTGGCTTCGCTTCGGCTGTCACCCCTTTTGCGATGACATAATGTTTGATGACATCGTTCACGAATGATTCGCTGCCTGCCAATACGGACGTTTTGCTATCATACTGAATCGGTTCACCGTATACAGAAACGACACGCCCTCCTACTTCTTCTACGAGCAGCTTCCCAGCAGCATAGTCCCACGGCATATTACGCATCGTGATGTACCCGTCAACACGCCCGGCAGCTAGCCAGGCAAGTTCAAGTGACGCGGCCCCGTGCGCCCGTGTCCCAATCGAGTCCCGAACAATCGGAGCGAGGATTTCCGGGGCGATTTGATGGTTCGGCGTAACCCACGTGGCATTCATACTTAAAAAAGCATCTCGTACTTGATGTTCATGAAGAGTCGTCAACATCCTACCGTTTAACGTCGCACCAAAACCTTTTCGAGCCATAAACATCTCATCTGCCATGACATCATACACGAATCCATACTCCACGGCTCCATCAATCATTATAGCAACTGAAATCGCAAACATTCGTTTCTGATGAATGAAATTTAACGTCCCATCAATCGGGTCAACGAACCATACCGTTCCTGTTAATGTGTCCGGTGAGTCTGTCGTCCCTTCTTCCCCCATGATTTGATGGTGTGGAAATGCTTCTTGAATACGACGAACAATCAGCTGTTCCACCGCCCGGTCAATTTCAGTGACCAAATCCCCCTTTCCGGTCTTTCGTTCCACTTCATAACTTTGATCTATCTCACGACGAATTAACTCCCCCGCCTGTTTGATTAAATCGACTGCAAACCATTCTATCATCTGTGATCACCTCAACTGTATTGTACCAAACAAAAACCAGTATCCGCTCGGAATACTGGTTGAATGTGTGTAATGGTTAGGCTTCGAGACGCAATAATTCTTGGCGGTACTTCTCTAACCGATGCTTACTAGCCTGAACTGTAGCATCATCTTGTGACCCCATCGCATCGAAGAGGGTTGCCAATTCATAATCAATCTCTAAGCGCAGCACCGGAATCCGTTTTTCTGCGTCTTTTCTTTTGAATGCCTCAATCACTTGTTTCATAAGATGCCACACTCCTTTTGTTGGGCTACAAGTTACGGTTTAATGAGTTGAATTGAGTATATCAGATAAAATCTGAAAAAGAAAGATAATTGTCTGACTATTTCGAATTTTTTATCTTACTGGATATATTCCCAATTTCGAGCCCCTTAAACCTGGATTAGTGTTAAAGAACTGTACCCGATTTAAAAGAGAAATAACAAAAAAGTATGCCTCAAATTGCACAGGCATACTTAGACTTACAGTTTGATTCTTTTATTCGAGGACTTCATTGCCGCTTGTACGGTACGATAAGTGGAATATCCCGTCTGTTCGTCGTGAACCGCGTTCAGTTGTTTCTCCTCTGACTTAGATGTTACGATTTGTTTGAAGGTCCGATATGCGTCGAGGAAAACTTCCCGCTCGACCCCACCTTCATTCGCCTGTGCGACGACATTATAAAACTCGACGACATCAATCAATTCGTCTGTCGTCCAATCCGGATTGATTGGATAATTGATTTGCATATTGTTCACCTCGACACTCATTGTAACAACAAAAAAAACTATTGCAAGTTGGGCTAGAAATCTCTATAGTTTTTTTGTTGCTTCTTTTTTAAATCAGCATATAACGTAACGATATCTTTCATCATATAAATAAACTGTTTCCAAGGGGGATTTACGATTGAAATTAAAAGGTGCTACTCAGCTCGAAACGCCACTATTTGACACGTTGCTTGAACATGTCGGCTCGAACCCGATAGCGTTCCACATTCCCGGTCATAAAAGCGGGAAAGGTATGGATCCTGAGTTTCGTGACTTTATTGGCGAAAACGCCTTAAAAATTGATTTGATTAACATCGCCCCTCTAGATGACCTCCATCATCCAAAGGCGGCAATCGCTGAAGCGGAGCGCTTAGCGGCAGAGGCGTTCCGTGCTGATGAGACCTTTTTCTCCGTACAAGGAACTTCGAGCGCAATCATGGCTATGATCATGGGCGTCGTTGGACCGAATGAAAAGATTATTGTGCCTCGAAACGTCCACAAATCGGTCATGTCTGCTCTTGTGTTAACTGGTGCTCATCCGGTCTTCATCCATCCAGAATTCGATGAGACGTACGGTATTGCGCATGGCATCACAGCTAGCGCGGTAGAACGTGCTCTCGAACTTCACCCTGATACAAAAGCTGTGCTCGTCATCAACCCGACTTATTTCGGTGTCGCCGGTGACTTAGAACGCATCGTTTCCGTCGCCCATGCGCAAGATGTTCCTGTTCTCGTCGATGAGGCACATGGGGTACATCTCCCGTTCCACAATGAACTTCCTCTTTCAGCTATGCAAGCTGGAGCTGATGTGGCCGCTACGAGCGTACACAAACTTGGAGGCTCGATGACTGGAAGCTCCATTTTGAACGTACGTCGTGGTCTCGTTTCACCGGAACGGATCCATGCGATGCTTTCAATGATTACAACGACCTCAACATCTTACTTGCTCCTTGCTTCTCTCGATGCTGCACGTCGACAACTCGCGACAAAAGGGCATGAGATGAACGAACGGGCATTAGATTTCGCTAGAACGGCCCGTACGGCCATCAGTCATATGCCCAACTTGTCTGTATACGGGCATGCCGAGCTTCATTCTGAATCGACTTACGCACTCGACGAGACAAAAGTGCTCGTATCGGTACGTGAACTCGGTGTAACAGGATTTGAAGTCGAGAAGTACCTCCGAGAAAAACACCGCATCGAAGTGGAAATGTCGGATTTACTGAATGTACTCTTCATTGTCACATCAGCAGATGATGAGTCGACAATCCAGGCATTGATCGATGCGATGCGTGACGTTGTATCCGTTTATCAGAAGTCCGGAAATGAATCGTTATCCATCATGCTCCCGGAAATCCCGCCACTCGCGCTTAGCCCACGTGATGCGTTTTATGAAGAAACGGAAACAATTCCACTCGAGAACGCTGTCGGACGCATTTCAGCGGAATTCATCATGGTGTACCCACCAGGGATTCCAATCATCATTCCAGGTGAGTTGATCACGACATCAACACTAGACTACATCATGGCCAACATCGAAGCAGGACTGCCGGTTCAAGGTCTCGAAGACGAGTCTCTCCAAATGATTAAAGTCATTCAACAAACAAAAGCGATTCGCTAAACAAAAAAATGAGCCGGTCATTACGACCGGCTCATTTTTTATGTCATCTAAGAAAAGGTGGCTGTAGATGATCGAATTGCTTCCCCTGTTACCTATTATAAGAAAACGCTTACATTTTTTCAAGTATCAATTTCCTCTGATTCTTTTATTTTTTCAGCTAAACAAACCCGTAAAAATTCAGCGACGTGCGCCGTATCATTCAAATTGATACCTAGCATCGGATATAATTGGCGCGGCTCTTCTAGCGCATGTTGATCGAGAAGGGCCGATTGTCCGGTTTGCATACATACGACCAACACTTTTCCCATAAACTGATGGGTGTACACAAACCCAAAATCATAACGTGCAGCTTCTGTTTCGATTCCAGTGAATCTTACGCGACTCGTTTCGGATACGGTATATAATAACTCCTCATCGAATGCCATCAGGATTCCCTCCCTTCTCTCTTCACAATTATTTTCCTTTATACTATGAGTATGAAACCTAAACAAAGGAGCGTTCGACATGAAAATTGCATATGCCTCACAATCAGATCAAACCGCACTCGTTCAATTGATGCATCAGTTATGGCCTGACGCACCGATTGACGAACTCCAGATGGAGGTCAAGCTCGGTCTCACTTCAAAGAAGATGCATTATTTCATCGCGTCCTCCGACACGGGAGGAGCCATCGGTTTCTGTCAACTCAGTTTCCGGTATGATTATGTGCCCGGTTCGTCTGCATCCCCGACTGCCTACGTGGAAGGTGTCTATGTCATCGAATCAGCACGACATCAAAGTGTTGCATCACATTTGATTGAGGCTGCCTCTACCTTTGCCACACGTAACGGGTGTATCGAACTGGCTTCGGATACCGAACTTGAAAATAAAGAGAGCCAACAGTTTCACAAAAAAATTGGATTCAAGGAAGTCGAACGCATCGTCACCTATATAAAAAACCTCTCTCACGAATCGTGAAAGAGGTTCATTGCCATTATTATTTTACAACGTGGATTGGCATCCCCATTGCGATTTCAGCAGCTTCCATTGCCATCTCACCGAGTGATGGGTGAGCGTGGATTGTAAGCGCGATATCTTCAGCAGTCATACCAGCTTCAATTGCAAGACCAAGCTCAGCAATCATATCTGATGCGCCAGTACCCGCAATTTGAGCACCGATCAAGAGACCGTCCTCTTTGCGTGTGATAAGCTTCATGAAGCCGTCTGGCTCGTCAAGTGCGAGTGCACGACCGTTCGCTGCGAATGGGAATTTCGAAACTGTGATTTCGAGCCCTTCTTCTTTTGCGAGTGGTTCTGTGTAACCGACAGTTGCGAGTTCAGGATCTGTGAAGACGACTGCAGGAATTGCAGAGTAGTCGAGGTAAGCTGGCTTACCTGCAGCTGCTTCTGCTGCAATCTTCGCTTCGTAAGAAGCTTTGTGTGCAAGTGGTGGTCCAGGAACGATATCACCGATTGCGTAGATGTTTTCGTTCGATGTTTTACACTGGTCATCGATTTCAATGATGCCACGGTCGCTAATTTTCACTTCCGCGTTTTCAAGACCGATGTCGCCTGTGTTTGGACGACGACCAACTGTGACGAGGACATAGTCCGCTTCAACAGATTGCTCTTCACCGTTTACTTCAAACTTAACGGTTACGCCGTCTTCCGTTTCTTCAACACCTTTAGCAAGTGCGTTCGTGTGGATTGTGACGTTTCCTTTTTGTTTGAGTTTCTTCTTAACAATTTGCGTCATTTGTGGTTCGAAACCAGACAAAATGTCGCTAGCGCCTTCTAAAACGACGACTTCTGTATCGAAGTTAGCGTATGCAGTTCCAAGCTCCATACCGATGTATCCACCGCCGATAACGACGAGTTTTTTCGGTACTTCAGGAAGTGCCAATGCACCAGTTGAAGAAAGGACGCGTTTTGACCATTTAAACGATGGGATCTCGATTGGTGTAGAACCAGTCGCGATAATCGCTTTTTTGAATTTGTAAGGAGTCGAGCTATCTTCTGTGATGACACGAACTGTGTCTTCAGAAGCGAAGAACGCTTCACCTTGAAGGATTTCAATCTTGTTTCCTTTAAGGAGACCTTTGACACCGCCAGTCAATTTGTTAACAACTGACTGTTTCCAGTCTTGAACTTTTGTGAAGTCCACTGACACGTTGTCAGACGAGATCCCCATTGAATCGTGTCCTTTTGCGTGTTGGAAGTTGTGTCCAGCTGTGATTAACGCTTTCGACGGGATACATCCTACGTTCAAGCAGACACCACCGAAGTTGCCTTTCTCAACGATCGTTACTTTCATTCCGAGCTGTGCGCCACGGATTGCGGCAACGTATCCACCAGGACCGGCACCGATGACAAGCAAATCAGTTTCTTGTGCGAATTCTCCTACTACCATGTTCTTATCCCTCCATCATTAGAAGTGCTGGGTCTTCGAGCAAGCGTTTCACCATGTTAAGAGCGTTTTGTGCAGTCGCACCGTCGATGAGGCGGTGGTCAAAGCTGAATGAAAGTGCAAGGACTGGCGCGGCAACGATTTCACCGTTCTTCACGACAGCTTTCTCAGCGATACGGCCGATACCGAGAATCGCAACTTCTGGGTGGTTGATGACAGGCGTGAACCATTGTCCACCGGCTGAACCGATGTTTGTGATTGTGATTGATCCGCCTTTCATGTCGTCCCCAGCGAGCTTGCCTTCACGAGCTTTACCCGCAAGTTCGTTAATGTTTGTAGCAAGTGAATAGATTGATTTACGGTCTGCATCTTTAACGACTGGTACAACGAGTCCGTTGTCTGTGTCAGCTGCGATCCCGATGTTGTAGTAGTTTTTGTAAACGATTTCTTCGTTCACGTCATCGATTGAAGCGTTGATTGTTGGGAATGCTTTCGCTGCAGCAGTCAATGCTTTCACGACGAATGGCAAGTATGTGAGTTTCACACCTTGGTCAGCCGCGACTTGTTTGAAGTCTTTACGGAGTGCGACGAGTTTTGTAACGTCGACTTCGTCCATGAGTGTAACGTGTGGTGCAGTGTGTTTCGAGTTAACCATGGCTTTCGAGATAGCTTTACGGATTCCACGGATTTTCTCACGTGTTTCAAGCTCTGGGGTCGCTGACTCGTAAGGCTTGATTTCCGTTTTCGCCGCTGCTGCAGAATCTGTTTTTTCTGTTGTAGATTCTGCAGACGGTGCTTCACCGTTCACGAATGCATCGATGTCTTCTTTCATGACACGACCGTTGTCGCCAGAACCGCTCACTTCACGGATATCGACACCTTTTTCACGTGCATATTTACGGACAGATGGCATTGCGATGACGCGCTCAGATTTGTGAAGTTGAACGTCGCGTGGCGCGTCTTCTTTCACGTCTTCTTTTACGTCTTCTGTTTTCTCTTCTGCTTTTGGTTGTTCAGGAGTCTCTTCTTCTTCTCCTGCTGGTGCGTCGCCTTCGATGTCAAATGTAACGAGGACGTCACCGACTACGGCAACTGTACCTTCAGAAACTTTAACCTCTTTGACTGTACCGTCGACTGGAGCCGGGATTTCAACGACTGCTTTGTCGTTTTGTACTTCCAAGAGAACATCATCCTCTTTGACCGTATCCCCTGCTTTTACGAACCACTTGACGATTTCACCTTCGTGAATACCTTCACCGATATCTGGTAATTTAAATTCAAATACTGCCACTGGTTTTTCCTCCCATCAATTCATCATGTAAATACGATAAGGGAGACAAATCTCCCTCATCGTTTATTCGACACGATCTTAGAAGTTCACAACTTCTTTAACTTTTGCAACGACATCTTTATGGTCAGGTAACCATATGTCTTCACCTTGTGCGAATGCGAAGACTGTGTCTGGTGCAGTCACTCGAAGAACTGGTGCTTCGAGGTGAAGAATTGCGCGCTCTTGAATTTCAGTTACAACGTTTGCTGCGATTCCTGCTTGACGTTGCGCTTCTTGAACGACGATCGCACGACCTGTTTTCTTAACAGACTCTACGATTGTCTCAATATCAAGCGGGCTCACTGTCATGAGGTCGATGACTTCAACGTTAATGTTTTCTTTTTCAAGCTCTTCCGCTGCTTTAAGTGAAGTGTGAACCATCGCACCGTAAGTGATGATTGAAACGTCTGTCCCTTCACGTTTCACATCTGCTTTACCGAGTTCGATTGTGTAATCACCTTCAGGCACTTCGCCACGGAATGAACGATACAATTTCATGTGCTCGAGGAACACAACCGGGTCGTTGTCGCGGATTGACGCGATCAACAAACCTTTTGCATCGTAAGGAGTTGATGGAATAACGACTTTTAGACCTGGTGACTGAGCCATTAAACCTTCAAGGCTGTCCGCGTGAAGCTCAGGTGTCTTAACGCCACCACCGAATGGTGAACGGATTGTGATTGGTTGGCTGTAAGCGCCGCCTGAACGGTAACGCATACGTGCCATTTGAGCTGCGATTGAGTCGAAAACTTCGAATACGAATCCGAAGAATTGAACTTCCATGATTGGACGGAATCCAGTAAGACCTAGACCGATTGCAAGACCACCAATCCCTGATTCAGCGAGTGGCGTGTCAAAGACACGGTCTTCGCCGAGCTCGTCTTGGAGACCTTCCGTCGCACGGAATACCCCACCGTTTTTACCAACGTCTTCTCCGAAAAGAAGTACTTTCTCGTCGCGTTTCATTTCAACGCGCATCGCATCAGTAATCGCTTGGATCATTGTCATTTGAGCCATAACTTACTTCGACTCCTTTGCAGTATATTCTTCAAGCTGTTCTTTCAAGTTTGAAGGAAGTTCTTCATACATATTGTTGATGAAGTCCGAAACTTTTTGTTTTGGTTCTTTGTCAGCTTGGCTGATTGCTTCTTTCACATCTGCCTTCGCTTGCTCGATCACTTCGTTCTCCATATCCTCGTTCCAAAGCTTCTTGTTCTCAAGGAAGAGACGGAAACGAACAAGCGGATCTTTTTCTTGATACTCAGTATCGAGTTCTTTTGTACGGTAACGTGTTGGGTCATCCCCAGCAAGCGTATGTGGTCCGTAACGGTATGTGAGTGACTCGATGAGTGTAGGTGTTCCTTCGAGTGCGTCTACACGAGCTTGTTGTGTCGCTGCAAGCACTGCAAGAATGTCCATTCCGTCTACTTGAATTCCGTTGATTCCAGCTGCAACAGCTTTTTGCGCGATCGTCTTAGCTGCCGTCTGCTTCTCAACTGGCGTCGAAATAGCGAAGCGGTTGTTTTGAACGACAAAGATTGCTGGTGATTTGAATGCACCTGCAAAGTTCAATCCTTCGTAGAAGTCACCTTGTGATGACCCGCCGTCACCGGTGTAAGTAATGGCGACATTTTTGTTGCCGTTGCGTTTGAGACCCATTGCCACACCCGCAGTTTGAACGATTTGTGCACCGATGATGATTTGCGGCATCAATACGTTGACACCTTCAGGGATGCGGTTTCCTGCCACGTGTCCACGTGAGAACAAGAATGCTTGATAGAGCGGAAGTCCGTGGAATACGAGTTGTGGAATATCACGGTATCCTGGAAGAATCCAGTCCTCTTTGTCGAGCGCATATTGCGTCCCGATCATCGTCGCTTCTTGACCTGCCACTGGCGCGTAGAATCCTAGGCGTCCTTGACGGTTAAGTGAGATGGCGCGTTGGTCCCAGATTCGAGTATAGACCATGCGGCGCATGAGCTCCTGAAGTTGCTCGTCCGTTAAGTCAGGCATTGCGTCTTGGTTGACGACCTCACCCTTCTCGTCGAGAATACGGAACGTTTGGAAATTTTCTTCCACGTTTTGAAGTACCTGAACGTTGTTCATTCGTTTCACCTCATCCTTTCAACTATGAGACAATTGTCTTTTTTGTGATCAAACACTATCTCAAATCTTACGTGTATCTGTCCAAAAAAGCAATCTGTATTAACGTGATTCAGGAAAGTTATTCTATCCTGCCGTTTCCTTGTTAGTATAAAACGGGTTGTTACAATAACGCAAAAAATATGCTCACTAAAATAAACCGCTTACATTGAAGGGATATTACGTCTTTTTTACCGCTGTATTATTTTCATTTCACCTTCTGTACCATCCACATTACTTCCTGATTAAATATGATATAATCAAACGTATACGTTTGATAGAAAGGAAGTTGTGTATGTTAACAATGAAAGATGTGATTCGCGAGGGAGATGAACGGCTTCGCGCTCGCTCAACTGAAGTACCGATTCCGCCAAAAGAAGAAGATTTGGCATTACTCGACGAGATGGAGACGTTCCTCGTCAATAGTCAAGATCCAGAAATGAGCGAAAAATATGAGCTGCGGGGCGGTGTCGGAATCGCTGCTCCACAACTCGGCGTGAACCGTCGTTTCTTCACGATACTGCTTCAAGAAGAGGAAGAGACATTCAAACTCTCCATCTTCAACCCTAAAATCACGAGCCATTCCGTCGAACAAACATTTTTAAATGGTGGGGAAGGCTGCTTATCGGTAGACCGCGTGGTCAAAGGAAATGTACCTCGTTTTCGTCGAATCACATTAGAAGGGTTCGACCGAGACGGGAAGCCGATTAAGCTTCGCTTACGCGGAATGCGCGCCATCGTCTGTCAGCACGAGCTAGACCATTTGGACGGAATTTTATTTTATGACCGTATCAATACAGCGAACCCGTTAGAATCTTACGGCGATCCGATTTAACATGAAAAGCTCGAGAAAAAGGGCACTGTTGTTACTATTCCCATTTTTATTTCTTTTAATCGGGGGATGTGTACGTATTAATTATGACGCGACTGTAAACTACGATCAGTCCGTTTCTCTCGAAACGACATACGCCTTTCGGGAACATCCGGTCATGAAGTTGCTCAATCTCAGGCTCGATTGGGATACATGGAAAGAACAGGCTGAGGATAACGGGTATGAAACGGATGATTACTCGAGTACCGACGACTATGAAGGAATGGTTTTGAGGAAGACATTTAAAAATGTGGATGAGTTGCAACAGATTAAAGAAGAGTGGAAAACGGGTCCAGCTGGAATTTTGGTTCCTCCAGACATTCGATTCGACATCGAACAGCGAGAGGGTATCTGGTTCGATTCTTACACCCTTCAGACGAACCTCGACCTTCGACTTGATCAAGTCGACTTACCAGGAGTTGAACTGACGGGGTCTCCTAAAAAGTTAGCTGAGCGGTATATCCGTCAAGCCGATATCCGTTTCAACTTGAACGTGCCGACCGGCGTGTTTGTCGAGGACGGGACCGGTCTTGATCTCCGTTCTATGAAACATGTTGAGTGGCAAGTATATGGAGGACGCCAAAACAATTTGAAGCTCGTCGCCCACGTACCAAACATCAAAGCGTGGATTGTGACGATCATCGTACTCATTGCGGCGGTAATCTTATCCTATTTTATTTGGCGTAAATATCGTCGAAATGTTGGCAATCCGAGAAAGACCTCGATTCGTTCACGACTGCTAGGACTTTTAATTGTCTCGCTATCGCTATCGCTCATCATTGTCACATTCCGACAAGAGTTAGCGAACGAGCGACAATCTGAGGCGGTTCGTCAAGCTTCACAAACGAATGAATTCATCCCTACTTTTGCAGTGCATGGTCTACTCGGTACAGATCGGACCTTCCTTCGCTTCTCTCAAGCTATGGAACAAAGTGGTCAAGCGACTGATGGCGCACTCTGCACTGTTACTGTAAAAGGAAAAGCCGATTGTGAAATTTATGATTATAGTTCGAATCGCCCTATTGTCCGAATCGAATTCGAAGATGCGGAGGCTTCTTTAAACAACCAGACGAAGTGGTTTAACGCTGCCATCGAAACGTATAAAAAAACAAGAAATCGTTCGTTTGATCGCATGTATATTATCGGTCACAGTATGGGTGGTGTTGCTGTTGCCAACTATATCCTGAATCAAGAGACTTACATCGTGGATAAGTTCGTCACGTTTGATAGTCCGTTCGGCGGCACACGACTTGCGAACTTCGGACTATCTGCAAGTAATTTCGGAATCAATACAGGTAGTCCCGCTATCCGTGACTTATCACCTAACTCGGATGGGTTGCAAGCATTCCAATCAAAACTTGAGACATGGCCACGCTCCGTACAAGTACTCTCATTTTCCGGACGAGGTGGCGAATTTAATCTTATCGAGAAATCCAGTTCTCTGCTACTAGAAGAGTATACAAATAATATTCAAACCGAAACCGTCCCATATGACCACTTCTCGCTCCATCGAAAGAGCGATGTATTGGAAGAGACGGGGAAATTCTTGTACGAATACACGAATGAATTTAATCCCATTGAGACGAATTAACGTTAAAACAGCTATCCCCATTTGACTGAGGATAGCTGTTTTTTCAATATGTCATCGTCCACGTGACTTTTTGAAGCCAATAGATCGCGTACTTACCGAGTGGAATGTCTGTTTGTATTTCGTCATATGCTACCGTATATGTCCCGTTCTCGTTATTCCACAAACGATTAAAATATCCGTCCACTTCATCAAAGAATGCTGTATCTCCTTCCCCCTTCACTTCGACATCTGCCTCTAAGTTATAGTCATTCATATTTCGGGTCGTATAATTCCCAGAGCCTAACACGACCGTTTTCTCATCTCCATCGACATATAGAATTTTCGGGTGATACTGCTCTTTGCCAACGTCATACCAGCGAATCTCGATTCGTTCCGGGTTGACGGTATTTAGTTCGGCTGTCACCGGTAAGTTCGGTAATCCCGACTTTGAACGACCAAACGCATTCGTGTTTGGGTCGAGAATCAAATGAACGGTCACACCTCGTCCCGCGGCGTCCTCGATTGCCTGGATGATATTCCGATCAGCCAGGTAGAACATTCCGATCCAAACGGTATCTCCATCGTCCGCTCCATTCATCGCGTCGAGCACCGACTCTTGAATCTTCCCTTCCGTGACATAACGAATTTTCATTGTCGCCTCAGACGGTTCGCTCTCAATGCTAGACAACGCCTCGTCATCCGGGAAGCGTCGTGCATCCCCTTTCGAGAACGTCGCAACCGCTTGCTCGCCTTCAATGATTTCTTTTAAAATCGGTCCTTTTAAATGGACACCGACGTTTGAATGATACCCACTGGCGTCATGCGGATTCGCAGATAACACGAACCCTTCATTTTCAGTGACCATGACCTTCCGGTGGTTCGCTTTGATGTTTAACAGCCTCAAATACGCACGAACAGTAATGTCCGGCGCAGATGAGGCCATCGGATTCGGTAACCAACCGTCCTGACTATTTCCGAACCATTGAATCGCCATCCGGTAAAACGAGGAGTATAAAATATTCGGGTCACGAAGTTCGTCAAGATTCGTGTAAACGACTTCTGCCCCTGCTTCCTCTAGTACGTAGAAATAGTCTGACACGTGACCGTTGTATGTCGTATTAATTTCATCTGTAATAAAAACAACCTTTAATTCCGGATAGCGTTCCATTTGTTCAAGCAACGCGGAAGAGAGTCTTGAAGTAATATCTGGATATTGCCGATCTTCGTTCGAATAAGGATTAAATAAGAAGAAGTCCATGACGATATAATCTTTCGCCTCTCGAATGGCTCGTTCCACTTCATTAAAGATTTCTTGCTTGACAATTTCTGTATCCTCACCCTGATACGTCAGATCATGTAGAAAATCGATTTGGTCATCCGAAATCATATATGGTTCGGACTGACGTGACACCCCTTCCGGTAATGGTTTGATTTGATGATATACGAGCGTGATGAGAAAAATGACCGCAATGATTGCCGTCCCCCACTTCCACCACTTCTTTTTCCCAGTCTTATTAGCCATACTTTCCCCTCCTTAATTGCGGTGAAAAAAAACAGGCTGTAGTTTTCTACAGCCCGTTCAAATCATACTTCCATAATAATCGGTAGAACCATCGGGTGTCTCCGCGTCTTTTGTGCCAAATATGGTGTGAGCGTCTCAGACACGAGTTGCTTCATCTCCGACCACTTCATCTGCTTATTTGACAATCCTTGCTCGACCGTTTTCTTCAGCAGACGTTCACCATCACGAATCAAGCTACCTGATTCACGCATATAGACAAATCCTCGTGAGATGATATCTGGTCCTGACACGAGTTTACGTGTCTTGCCGTCGATGCTGATGACGACGACAACGAGTCCATCTTCAGACAAGATGCGTCGGTCTCTTAATACGATATTTCCGATGTCGCCAATTCCATTTCCATCAATATAAACAGCATTCGCAGAAATTTTACCGGTGACAGCAGCCGAATCGGCATCGACGGCGAGCACTTCCCCGTTATCCATGACGAAGCTGTTCTCTTTCGGGATGCCAACGGATTCAGCGAGTTCCGCATGTTTCTTCAACATCCGATACTCACCGTGAATCGGCATAAAGAATTTTGGATTGAGTAGACGAATCATCAACAACTGTTCTTGTTGCGAACCGTGTCCTGATGTATGAATGTTAGTCAACTTCCCATAGACAACGTCCGCCCCTGCTTTATACAACTGATCAATCGTCTTCCCGACGGAAATGGCGTTACCAGGAATCGGAGAAGATGAGAAGATGACCGTATCTCCAGGAATAATCGACACTTGACGGTGTGTCCCGTTTGCGATGCGACTGAGCGCGGCCATCGGTTCACCTTGTGAGCCGGTACAAAGAATCGCAATCTCATTCGGGTCGTAATGACGCATTTGATTCGTCTCAATGATCATCCCTTTCGGAACGTTGATGAAACCGAGCTCTTGCCCGATCGTCATGACTTTTTCCATCGAGCGACCAAAAATCATCAGATGGCGTCCAGTCTCGGCACAGGCATCGACCACTTGTTGTAATCGATAGATGTTTGATGCAAACGTTGCAAAGATGATACGACCGTCTGCCTTACGGAACGTCTCGCTAATGGTACCTCCGACAACACTTTCACTCATCGTGAAACCTTCGACTTCCGCATTGGTAGAGTCAGATAAAAGACAGAGCACACCTTCTTTTCCGATTTCCGCCATCTTAGCGAGGTCTGCCGGTTCACCGACCGGAGTGAAGTCAAACTTGAAGTCACCCGTATGCACGATATTCCCTTGTGGTGTTTTCACGACGACACCGAGTGAGTTCGGAATCGAGTGAGTCGTACGGAAGAACGAGATGCTCGTTTTTCGGAATTTAACGATTGCATCTTCATCAATTTCATGGAGCTCCGCTTCACGTAATAATCCGTGCTCTTCTAGTTTTACTTTAATCAAACCGAGGGCGAGTTTTGTCGCATAAATCGGTAACTGAACTTGCTTTAGTAAAAATGGAATCCCACCGATATGGTCTTCGTGACCGTGCGTGATAAATACCCCTTTTACTTTGTCCTTGTTTTTAATCAAGTACGAGTAATCTGGAATCACATAGTCAATTCCAAGCAAGTCATCCTCTGGGAACATAATTCCCGCATCGATGACGATGATTTCATCTTGGAATTGAACAACATATGTGTTCTTCCCGATTTCTCCTAGTCCGCCTAATGCGAACACAGCTGTTTGGTGGTTCTTAACAAACTTCATTTAATCTCTCCTTACTTTAATTATTAATACATCTATGTGAAACATAAGTAATTCTCGAATATGCCCGTAAGATTCTTTTTTCATTATAGCTCATATCATGCCAATATTTCACTAACGATGTGATATTCATGGTAGTTTCCCTAATTCATGTTATCCTTTTAGTGGGTTCGAAAAACATATTTTTAGACAAAGAGAAAGAATGGTGAATCAAATGGAAGACCAAAAAGTTGTTTTTTTCGACATTGACGGAACGCTTTTACATGAAGGAAGTTATATTCCACCTTCAACGATTTCAGCAATTCAAGCTTTGCAGGCAAATGGTGTCGAAACATTTATCGCTACGGGGCGAGGACCAGCCATGCTCTCGGACATCCCAGAACGCGTCGGGATTGACAGCCTTGTATGTTACAACGGTCAAATCGTAGTGCATCAAGGCGAAATCGTGTATCGTAATACGCTCTCAAAAGACGCCTTAAACCGTTTGACGACTCACGCCACATCAAATGACCATACCCTCGTCTATTTAGGACAGGATAGTGGAGGCGCCTCAAAACCGAATGATACCATTGTCAATCAATCCCTCGGAGAGCTCGCCATGCCGATTCCTCGATTTGAACCGAACTTCCACGTGGAAGAGGATGTGTACCAGACACTCCTCTACTGTACGCCAGAAGATGAACATCACTATATCGGTACCTATCAGGAGTTCGATTTCATTCGTTGGCACCCTCATGCGATGGACGTGATCAATAAAGGGGCAAGTAAGGCCGATGGCATCCATCACTTTATCGAAACGAACGGCTACCGCGTTGAAAATACGTACGCCTTCGGAGATGCTTTGAATGACCTGGCCATGCTCCAATATGTAGGGACAGGTATCGCCATGGGCAATGCTCGTTCTGAAGCGAAGGACGTTGCGGATTTTGTGACAAAATCAATCCTCGAAGATGGTATCGAACACGGTTTGAAGACCATGAATCTAATCTAAAAAAAGACCTCTTTTGAGTCAAACCGTCGAGTTGGATCAAACGATTCAACAATCACGGTATCGCTCAAGAGGTCTTTTTTATTTCGAACGTAACGTCCGCTCGAGTCTATCTAGATCAGTATCTTTACCAATGATGATCAAAATATCTTCTGATAAAATCATTTCATCCGCCTGCGGAGAAATGAGGACATCATCATCGCGACGAACGGCAACAATATTCACCCCGTATTTCGCTCGTAAGTCCAAATCAATAAGAGATTTGTTCGACAACTTATCAGACGCTTTGATTTCGACAATCGAGTGTTCATTCGATAACTCAAGATAGTCGAGAATACTTTGGCTCATCAATCCATTTGCAATTCGAACGCCCATATCCCGTTCTGGGTGGACGATGTTGTCTGCCCCAATTCGACGAAGGACTTTTTCATGGTAATCGTTTGTCGCTTTCACCGTGATGATTTGTACACCGAGCTCTTTTAATATTAACGTCGTCAAAATCGAAGCTTGAATGTTTTCTCCAATTGCGACAATGACATGTTCAAAGTTACGAATCCCCAAACTTTTCAATACGTTCTCATCTGTCGTATCGGCAATAACGGCATGAGTGGCTAACCCCATAAACTCGTTGACGCGTTCTTCATCGGAATCGATGGCGAGGACGTCATATCCGTTTGAAGACAATTCACGGACGATCGATCCACCGAACCGTCCTAATCCGATGACTGCAAATTCACCTGTCATGATGCTACATCCCTTTCCTACACATATTCTCTTCTTGATTCTTCGTTCAGTTTAACTGATTCCACTTCAAAACTCTATACAAAAAACAAAACGGGATTCCCTTCAAATAAAGGAAATCCCGTCTTTGACATTATGCTTTTCCACTCGAGCGTTTCCCTCGTACGTAGTCGTTGTCGAACAAGAACAAACGAAGCAAGAGATAGAGCGCCGGAACGAGAAGGAGCAATCCTAAGATGAATACGATGACGAGCGCCACCGCCATCGACTCGTTGACGACACTTCCATTGATATCGATGTACGGATACAAGATATACGGCAAGTGCGAATATCCGTATCCGAACCAAGCCATGAAAAATTGTCCCATAACCATCAGGAAAGCAATACCGTAGTTCCGTTTCATATAAACGAAGGAGACGGCGATGACGAAGAAGAGGAAGCTCATCGCGAACCACCACCAGTTTCCTCCTAGAATACTTTCATAGTGCCAAGCCGCCTGCGACTTCAAGCCGAAGAAGACAAGCCCTGAAGCAATAATCGTCGGTACACTCCAAAAGAGAGCCCATTTTCTGACGAGTTCGACCGCATCTCGATCACGTGCTTTGTCCGCATAGAACAAAAGGAACATGGCGCTAATATATAGGACCGAGACAATTGCTAAAATGACGACTGTCCACGAGTAGAAGTTGGTAAACAACTTCGCCGCGTCAAAGATGACTCCGTTTTCCGTTTCGGTGATAAAACCACCTTGACTGACCGTCAATACTGTCGACATCGAAGCTGGGATGAGTAACCCGGTCGCCCCGTAAAGGAATACATAAAGCGTACTTTCTTTCGACCCGTAGTTCGCAAACGCATAAAAGCTACCACGAATCGCAAGCAAGATTAAAACTACAGATGCCGGAACGAGTAATGCCGTCCCATAATAGTAAGCCGTGTCAGGGAAGAATCCAACAATTCCGACAAAGAAGAAGACAAAAAATACGTTCGTAACTTCCCATGTCGGGGACAAATACCGCTTGACGAGTCGGTTCACTAGATGGTCGCGTTTCGTATAGCGACTATAAAAGGCGAAGAATCCTGCACCGAAGTCAATCGATGCGACGATGAGATAGCCGTACAAGAACGTCCATAAGACGGCAATCCCTAATTCTTGAATTTGCATGTCATACCCTCCGATCACACTTCATCCGCAAACATCGCTTCACCACGATGTTCGGATTGTTTTAGTTCTTTCCCTACTGGGTTCTCTTTGAACAGGCGTGATAGAACCAATACTGTGACTGTTCCAAGTACCGCGTAGAGGATCGCGAAAGCGACAAGCATCCAACCGACATTTGCCGATGTCGTAGCTGCATCACTCGTGCGCATCAACTCGTAAAGCGCCCAAGGTTGGCGACCAAACTCAGCGAAGAACCATCCAAATTCAATCGCTGCCATCGCAAGCGGTCCACCGGCTGCAATCGCAAAGAGCATCGGTTTACTGAACTGGTTCAATCGCTTAATATAGCGCCCTAGTACGAATAGGAAAGAGATGAGCGCGAGAAGCATCCCGATTCCGACCATCGCATCAAACAAGTAGTGAACAAAGAGCGGCGGCTGGTCTTCTTTTGCGAATTCATCTAGACCTGTCACCTCATAGTTCGGGACACCACCAGCGAGAATAGAAAGTGCATAAGGAATCTTCAAAGCCCCTCGGACTTCATATCCACCTTCACCGTCATCTTCTAACCAACCACCGAGAATCAATTCTGCCTCGGAGGAGGTTTCAAAGTGCCATTCTGCTGCCGCTAATTTATCCGGTTGATATTGAGCCAAATATTTACCTGAGAAATCACCAACAAGCGCTGTCGCAATCGCAAAAATCAGTGCGACTGTCATCGTCAAACGAAGACCTTTTTTGTGGTACTCGATCGACATCTTGTCGAGTTGATTACGACGTTGACGCAACAATTGTACGGCTGCGATCGCTGCTAGGATGAACGCAGATGTTAAAATCGCAGACGTCAGCACGTGTGCCATCTTCGTCGGCATCGCCGGACTGAACATCGCCTCAAAGGGACTAACGTTCGCCAAACGACCGTCGACAATATCAAACCCTACAGGTTGGTTCATAAAACTGTTTACCGTTGTGATGAAAAATCCTGAGAACAATGCACCTACCGCTACCGGAATGCCAAGAAGCATGTGGTGCCATGGATTTTTAAAGCGATCCCACGTGTACAAATAAATCCCGAGGAAAATCGCTTCAAAGAAGAACGCGAACGTCTCCATGAACAGCGGGAGCGCAATCGTTTGACCCGCGACGCGCATCAAATTCGGCCATAATAGAGAAAGCTGTAGACCGATTGCCGTACCCGTCACAACACCGACCGCTACCGTCACGACATAGCCACGTGACCATCGTCGAGCCATGAGCGTGTATTTCGGATCTTTTTTACGAATCCCTAAAAATTCTGCCAATAAGATTAAAAGTGGAACCCCGACGCCGAGTGTGGCAAAAATCACATGAAACCCTAATGTGAGTGCCGTCAATGCCCGGCTCATCAGGACAGGATCTTGAAACATCTATTGATTACCTCCTATCTCTCTCTATCACTTCGAAACATGTATGAAGCGACAATCACAGATGAATACCCTTCGATACTTTCATCATAATGATTTTGTATTGCGCTGTAATGTCCTAACGCTTGAGTTCGCAAAATGTTCACATTTGAGCAATCGCCACAAAATCGTCGCTTTACATTCATTCACTTTTCCCTTTTCCACCAAGCTTCACTCCTATTTGAACACACTAAAAGCGGTCACAAACGCGACCGCTCCGAGTTATTGAATCATGACTGTACGGAAGTAGTGATCAAATAAATCAATGGCAACTTCTATCGCACGTTCATCCGGATTGAGTGTCGATTGATGGAGACCCGACCCCATGTCGTTTACCCCTAACCAAACCATGAAGCCCGGGACTTGCTTCAGCATATATCCGAAATCTTCGCCCGTCATGGCTGGTACGCAAGTCTTATACGAATAGCCCACCTCTTCGACCGCTTCTTCGAATTGATAGAGATAGCGCTCATCGTTGACGACCTCATGGTAGCGATTCCCGAATTCAAGATCAATTTGAACGTTATACGTCATCTCGATCCCAGCGATGACTTGACGAATCCGACTCTCGAGCACGACCATTTCTTTATCAGACAATGCTCGTACCGTCCCATCCAATTTAGCCGTATCAGCAATGATATTCTCTTTCGTCCCGGCCGCGACTTTTCCGATGCTGACGACCGCACTTCCCATCGGGTCGATGTTCCGTGACACGATTGTTTGCAGTTGCATGATGAGCGCAGCTTGAACGATGACAGCATCAATTCCAGCATGAGGAAAGGCGCCATGCCCTCCTTTACCATGAATCGTCATATGGAGCTCGCGCGCGCTTGCAAATAGCACACCGGGTCTTGAAGCTACCATCCCGACCGGATATTCAGGAGCAACATGTAAGCCGAATAACGCATCTGGACGAAAGTGATAGAACAACTCAGATTTCGCCATCGGTTCCGCTCCCCCCGGTCCTTCTTCAGCAGGTTGGAAGAAGATGACGAGATGATGATTAAAC
The DNA here is from genome assembly GCF_018617835.1 of Exiguobacterium sp. s101. Lineage (NCBI taxonomy): Bacteria > Bacillati > Bacillota > Bacilli > Caryophanales > Exiguobacterium > Exiguobacterium sp. s101. The sequence goes on from NZ_JACSKX010000001.1 coordinate 339,362, forward strand.
GGTACTTCGACGGCACGTTTAATCAATCCGAGCGCGATGGACATATGGACGTCATGACCACACGCATGCATCATTCCTTCATGAATCGATGCAAATTCTAAATCTGTCTCTTCCGTAATGGGTAACCCATCCATATCAGCCCGATATCCAATCGTCTTTTCACCGACAAGTCCATCTACACGTACAAAGAGCCCCGTCCGCCAATGCGTGATCTGAACACGTGGTGAATCGAGCGAACGAATCAATTGTTCAAGAGTCGCTTGTGTTTTGAACTCTTCATACCCGACCTCTGGAATTAAATGTAGTTGTCTTCTCGCTTCGATTGCCCAATTCATGATTCAGTCTCCTTCGTTACTTCTTCAACAATATTCCAAAATGCTTGAACTTGCGCCAACTCTAACATCGATTCTGTCGAGAGCATCCAAGTGTCTCGAACAAGCGGCACCCCAGCTGATGAGGTCAATGGGATCTTATTCATCTCATTGACGTCTTTGATGGTCGACTCCGGCAAAATTGCAAAGCCGATTCCATGTAACGCCATCTGTTTACACGTTTCAATCTGATCTACGACAAGCGTCGTGAGTGGCGGACTTGAAAACCGTTCTTGCCACCACTCTAATATTTCCTGGTAATAAGTCGAATCACTCTTAAACTGAATGAACGAGCGTTCGTTATTTTTCAGTTGGGAGAGTTCGGTCATCTTCAAATCGACCAAGTGTAAGGAGTCGGAGAACAACTTCATACGCTCGCCCCGCCAGTCCGGATTCCCTCGTATAATCCCTATATGATAATTTTCTTCAAGCATATAACGCATCATTTCACTCGACCATCCTGTGACCAACTTCACTCGAACGGACGGATATCGTTCCACAAACGTCTTTAATACTTTCGGTAGCCAATATTGCCCCATGATAGAGGCGACGGCGATTTTCAATGTCCCGTATACTTCTCCTTGGTTTGCTGTCAGCTCGCCTCTTAGCTCCTGTTCTTCACTGTACATCTTTTTGGCAAACTCGATGATTTTCTCGCCATCTGGTGTCAATGCGAGCCCTCGGGTCGATCGAACAAAAATCTTCTTCCCCCATTGATGCTCGATTGTCACGAGCCGCTGACTGAGAGCCGGTTGTGAGACGAACAATCGCTCTGCCGCTTTACGCATATTCAATTCTTCTGCAAGAATAATTAACACTTCTACTTCTGAAACTTGCATCACGTCACCTGTTTCTCTATCGTTTGAAAGATTGTATACTGAATAAGTATTTGTTTCAATGTATCATATCATGTTTATTCAATATTTTGAGTATTAGGAGGAATTCTGATGCAACGCCGTCATTTCGCCTTTATCTTCGCAGCTGTCGCGACACTCGGCAGCCTTTATTATTCTGAAGTTATGCTCTTTTTACCGTGTAAATTATGCTGGTTCCAGCGTATTTTTATGTATCCGCTGGCCATCTACTATCTGACCACCATGTTGACCGTTCGTGATGTCAACCGCTTGTTTGTCGGAATCATGGCCGGAGCAGGATGGTGTATTAGCCTATACCACGTGATTTTAGAACGCATCCCTAATGGAGAGGCTTTCTGTACGAACGACTGCCTGATTCGCTGGGTCAACTACTTTGGATTCGTCACAATTCCTTTACTCAGTTTCATCGCATTCACATGCATTCTGATTATTCAGTTCGCCCCTTTCAAGAAAGCGTGAAACAAATAAAGGAGAAGCTGTCATCGCGACAGCTTCTCCTATTTTCATTGCCACCACTCGTCGTACAAAGAGGCAGGCATATGATGCTTGTGACGTGAACGCTTGAAAATCGTCTCGATTCGTTCGGCAATCTCCGGGTCGATGGATTTTCCTTCTAAATAATCATCTAGTTGATCATACGTCATACCAAGCGCCACTTCGTCAGGAAGTCCAGGACGACCATCTTCAAGGTCTGCTGTCGGTACTTTATAAATGACACGTTCGTGAGCCTCCAATTCGTGGAGAAGTGCTTTTCCTTGACGCTTGTTCAAGCCAGTCAAAGGTGTGAGGTCACATGCACCGTCGCCATGTTTCGTATAAAATCCTGTCACATACTCTGCTGCATGGTCGGTACCAACGACGAGGGCACCGAAAGTTGCCGCGACGTCATATTGAGCTTTCATTCGTTCTCGCGCCTTCGTGTTTCCTTTATGGAAATCACTCAATTCAAGATCAGTCGCTTGTCGGAACGCCTCAAGTGATGCATCGACAGCAGGTTTGATGTTGATGTTCAATGCTTTGTCCGGGCGTATAAACTCAAGAGCAAGTTGCGCATCACCTTCATCATGTTGTTCACCATATGGTAATCTTATCGCGTAAAACGTATATTCTCCACCCTCTTCCGATCGCAGCTCTTCCATCGCGAGTTGACATAGTTTTCCGGCCAAACTTGAGTCTTGTCCTCCTGAAATACCTAGGACGAGTCCTTTCGCACCAGCTCGTCTCACGTAAGTTTTCAAGAAGTCAATCCGCTGTCGAATCTCCTCTTTCGGATCGATGGTCGGTTTGACATGTGTTGATTCAATGATATGTTGTTGCATGGATGACCCTCCCACTATTCTCTCATTTTGCTATATTGTCCGATAATCCTTATACCCCGTCAACTAGCACTCTAAAAAAAAGAAAGACGGAAACAATCGTTTCCGTCAAGAAAGTTATTGAATTTTAAATGATGTGACTTCTCCACCAATCGGTGTCATTTCTAAGAACAATTGTTGATCATCCGCTGGTGCTTCGTCGAGCAACACGCCAAACGAGAATCCGCCTCCTGTGACTTCAGCTGCTCCTTGTGCATACAGGTTATGCCCATCTGATACAGACCACTCGAACTCTACCTCGTCCGTGAAACCACTAACTTGAATCATCGTGTCATTCACATCAATTTGTACATCACGGAACGCACCATCTGATTGAGGTTCTGATGTAGTTGGTTCTGAAGTATCTTCTTCAGGTTTTTCTGAGGCAGATCGTTCAACTGTGAACGTCGTTTCATCCGTTACAGCAATTTCCGGAGCCCCGTCGACTTGAGCGAGCCCGACCACTTCGACTGAATATTCACCAGTCTCTAATTCATCTAACAGTAAGACCTCATCGAAGATCTTCTGTTCATCCGCTGCCCACTTTTCTTCAATAATCGATTCCGTGAACATAAATTCGCTACCATAATCAAATACGATTTTGTCACCTTGCTTGATAATCAACTGATAGCGCTGGGACGTATTGAATGTCACGTCCACGGCTTCTTCATTTGGGTTCGTCATTTTGATTGTTGCCGACAGTGTATTTGCAGATGAATCGTATGCCACTTCCGTGTCGAGCGTCAATGGAGCCGGTGGTTCAGACGAATCACTGTTCACTTGACTCGGTTTCGCCTCTTCTTTACCACACCCTGCTACGACTAATAAGATTGCCGTCACTACGGCGAGCAACCAAGTTTTCTTCATGGATCCCACTCTCCTCAACAAAATAAAAAAACGTCTATAGCACTAGTGTATACAAAGTGCAGACGTTTGTAATGATTTTCCTTATATTATTTACCTTTTTTACGAAACTTTAGTTTGTTCCATGTATTGCTGCCAGCCGGTCATGAACAATGAATCTGCGATATCGAGATCAGACCGGACTTGAGCCGTAATCGAGAACGTCTCACTGTGCATCGATTCAAACGTGACGACCATCGTTTCTCCTACTACTTCCTTATAAGCCACAAGTTCAGGCGTTTCTGCAAACAATATCATAAGTAAGGCTCCTTTGTTCATCTGTGATAAACCTAGTGTACCAATCTTAAACCGATATATATGTCCTATCGTTCGACAGTGAACCAATGACATTATACCTATTGTCGAAACGCTTACATCAAATGTTAAGCAATTGGGGAAATGTGCATATGATTTTATGAAAAAAGGAGCAATCCGCACTGCAGACGCTCCTCTTTACCTTAAATTGTAAATCAAATTGATTCAACACTTGTCGAACGAAACAAGTTATTTAGAGCGGTTAGAAATTTGTTGCCATACCGTTCCAAGTGCCGTTTCCCCGCTCGTGATCCGCTCTTTCGCAAGTCTTGCCTGTAATGAAACTTCAAATTCACGGTCTTCTTCGGCAATTGATAGGGCTTGTACAGCTCGTTCATCTCCACAATCAAACAAGAATCGAGCCGCACGCCAACGGACAAGTTTGTTCTTATCTTTTAGCGCTTCAATCATCGATGGCTGTGATTGAGGTAACGCCCAGTCTGAGACTGTGTCCCCAGCTGTGCGCCTCACAATAGGAGAAGCGTCTACTAAGGCTTGTTCGATATATGTGACATATTCCTCACGTCGCTCTTCAAACATCCCGATCATAACGACAGCCTGTCGACGGATGGCCATCACTGAATCTTCTAGTGAACGACGGAAATATGGCATATTTTCATGATGGATTTCGAGTTCATCTAGGAATGCCATCCGATCTTTCCAGTTCTCCGATTGTAAATGATTCGCGTTCGTCTCAAAATCAGCCTCGCGTCCGAATGCCCGAGCTACAATGCGTTCGACACGTTCTTTTGGATACGCAGCCTCCAACTCTTCTTGAGCGACGGCACTGACTTCATCCAGTTGGCCATAACGTGGGGCTTGTTCCACCCAACGACGGTCTTGGATAACATTTTTCACCTGTGCTTGAACTTCCATCGCTGCATCAACAAATCGTTTCGACAGTCCGATTCGTTTTTCCTCGTCCCCTTTGACGAGTTTTAATTGCATCGGAACATCGAGTACAAACTGAACAGAAACGTGAACCGGTTCATAGTCCGTATCCATTTGGGCGGTCTCGACTTCCTCGACTTGTTCCCCAAAAACTCGACGAATCTCATTCATCACGTCGTGCCAATCATGTTTCGGATGACGTTCGACAGCGATAAAATCAGATACAGCATAGACTGATTTCACCCCTTGAAGTGCGACAATCTCCTGAATGATGACCGGAGCATCGGTACTCGCTTTGTCATACGTGGTGCCTCTTCCTTCAAATGGAGGTTCTACGATAATTTTCAAGTTATTTGGACTTGGTGTTGGTTCAATTGCTACTAGTTTCATTCTCATCACCTCACTCTTCATCGTGACGAAAATGACAAAAAAACGCAAGCGAGTCGCTTGCGTCAATCATTCGTCTATTTATGTTTAGAACAGCGCGATGAACTGTTGGAGCGAATACGTATCACCATCCACAGTAAACGTGTCGTCATCTGCAATCGGTTCAAGGAAGAAACGTTTTTCTCCGTCTTCATTTACATAACCGAAAATATGATTGGATTGATAGAACAACTCTACAATCGTCATACGTCCAAACGTCATTCCATCGTTCATTACCGCCCGATCACCTAATTCGCCGCCATTGTACAGTTCGATGTAAGTTTCCATTTTGGTGTCGCTCCTCTTGTGTTTGTTTTCACAATTCCTTTCTATCAAACAACAAGAACGACTTCAAGTTAATTTTTTGCGCTACGCTTCCAAAATTCAATCCATTTATAATACTCAAATAACGTTTTTTTAATTTGTCTAATGGACTTTTCATCGTGAAGTCCTGATTCCCCGATTTTGTCTTTACAATGCGTTATAAAGATTTCATTTCCTGGTAAAACATTTGCTCGATTTGTGGCAAATACTTGTCGAAGATGAATCTGGCATCTGGCCGTTCCGAGCATACCTGGAGACGCTCCGGCAATCATGACCGGTTTATCCCGAAGTGGGGTACCCGGTTCGAGCGAGAGCCAGTCAATCGCGTTCTTCAAGACACCTGGGATACTGTGATTATATTCCGGAGTGACGATCAGTAATCCATCCGCTTCCCGAACGGCTTGTTTCAAAGTTGCCACCACTTCCGGTTCATCTGGGTCAATCAAATCATCATTAAATAATGGGAGCTCGATTGAGACGACTTCAATGTCAAAATCGTCTCGAGCAAGTCCGATGATTGAGCGGAGAAGAGCCGTATTGAATGATTGTTTCCGAAGGCTGCCAGAAATCGCAATCAATTTATACTTTTTCATGAGAAGCCTCCTGTAGCCATTGATTAATAATCGCAGCCTCTTCCTGAGGTGCTTCCATCATCCCCATATGACTGTAAGGGACAACGGCGGTCGTGTGACGACTCGCACCTAAAAACGCCCGGTCCTCATTCATGTTCGGATCTTTCTCTCCATAAATGAATAATCCCGTAAGTTCGGTTGCCTCGACAGTGTTCACTTCATCTTCACGATCCCGAATCGCTCGTTGCGCATTCACGATTCCGTCGACCGACATATGGTATCCAATCTTAATCGCATTTTCGACGAGCATAGGGTCTGAATCATTCGAGAAGACACTCGGAATCATCCCATCAATAAACGGCTTTACCCCTTCTTCGATGACTTTATTGATCGCCGCATTACGTTTTTCTTTAGCCTCTTCTGAATCTGACGCAGCGGTTGAATGAATCAGTCCAAACCCAGACAACTCGCTCTCATAACGACGAACGAGATTTGTAGTCACATATCCCCCGAATGAATGCCCGAATACGAGTGGTTTGTCAAGATTACGCAGTCGTATCTCTTCAATGACCCAGTCCGCGAACTGATCCATCGTTTCCGGTCCCACTTCCGTGCCTGCATGACCCGGTAATATGAATGCATGAACTTCCGCATCTAGCAAAGGTTCTAACTGTTCAAAGTACTGTGGCGAACCACATAATCCATGTAACAAGACAAGTGCTTTCATAAGATTGAATGCTCCTTTTCTTCCCATTCTGTTTTGAGTAATCGATACATCGTCAAATCCATAAAACGACTATGACTGTACGCATAATCTTTCAATAATCCTTCCTCGATAAACCCGAGTTTTTGTACGAGTCGATTCGACCCTTCATTACCTGGTGCGACCAATGCGGAAATCCGGTGGAACTTGAACTCTTCAAATCCGTGCTGGATGACAGCCGTAGCCGCTTCAAACGCCACACCTTGTCTCCAATAATGATGAGAGACCTCAAATCCAATCTCAGCACGATAGTATTGGGCGGTCCAATTGTGAAATCCAATCGTTCCGACCAAATCGTTCGTAAATCGATCGCAAATCGCCCAGCGGATGGCTTTCCCTTGCTGAAATTGATCTTTAAAATAAGCGATCACATTCTTCGCTTCATAGACGGCAAGCAACGGGTCCGACCCATAATATCGCATCACTTCTTCCGTGGATAAGATGGTATAAAGCGCTCTTGCATCACGCGGTTCAAGCTCCCGAAGGATAAACCGTGGCGTAGCGAGCTCAGGAAAACTACGTTTCAATCCCCACATATGGAACCCGCCTTTCCTATTCATTTCCTCAATTATACTTGTCTTTTCCCAAATGTATCGAACTCAATCCTCAGTAATCGTCTCAAGATGGCAGAAACCAAGTGTTTTTGCTACTATGAATGTAGTATGTCAAACTGAGGGGATACCATATGTCAAAACAACTCTTTTATTTGAAACTAGACCGAGACGTCCAACGATTCACGCTTCATGGTGTAACATTGGCCGATGTAACAGAGGCTTTTTCCGTAAGGAGGCCGATGATCATTTGTCGAACCGATATTAAAGGGATGAGGCAATCATCACGGTCACGTTTTCGCTATATCGAAGCGCATGAGCTTTCTTCGTTCTCGTCAAAGTATTTGAATAACCAAACGACATTCACAGCAATCGACTTTCCAGATTACAACACGCTTGAAACGTTGTCTGATCATGAGATTGCAGAGATCCTGTTTTTAAGTCATATGGAACGTGGGATTAAAAAACCGTTTTTGGATTCGCTCGATAATGAGATTGCTTTTTTCAACGAAGCGAATGATCGGCACAGTAGCCTCTACATTCGAGACTGGTCGACCATCAATCGATTTGTTCAAAACATGTTGCAAAGTAAACTCGACCGAGACATTCGCAACATTAGTTTTGTCCCGATCCCACTTCCTGTAATTGATGAATTGCTCGACTTGGCACCTCAAGGGCTAATCATCGACTTCGATCATACAAAACGAAGTTTATTCAATCGACAAATTGTTATTTCTTTCTATGTGGCTGGCCGTTATGAGGACATGTCCGTCCTCGAAGAAGACTTCGACGCCAAGAAAGAGTCCATCGCACTTAAAGGACAGTTGATATATCGCCGTCGTACTTGGCAAATCGAGCGGTTATAAGGTCACACATGTAACTAACGTATCTGAACCTCTGGACAAGAGGTTCTTTTTTGTTATTTTCAGACTGATTATTTCAAGCAATTTCCCTTCATAACCGGGCTTGAACGCTATCCTTAAAAATTGATAACAAATTGTCTTAATTTTTTGTTAAATTAACACTTTTCTTTTCTGAATGAGGCGTTATACTAGGAATAACCTTCTGGAGGAATGGAAGGCAATATAGAGAAAGCGAGGTGAAAATCTATTCATCACGCGGATGGATAGATACACGAAATGGAACAACTGAAAGTACAAGGAGTCTCTTCGTTCACCAAGTTTGCGACGAATGGAAAAATGCTGAAATTAAAAGATGCTCATGCAGGGGAACAACGCATTTCATTACAGGATGCGACCGACATTCAAGTCTCTCTGCTCGACGAGGACCATTCGCGCTTCACTATATTTGGTCATACTCACCCGCTTGTGGAGCTGACCCTTCCTCACAACTCTTGTGAAGTCCTTTATGCATGGTTACTACACAAGATGAAACGACAAAAAATCAAATTAGCTTCAAACGCTTAAACAAAACAAGGTCTTGTCTCCGTGTGGGAGAAAGACCTTGTTTCTTTATCTAAATTCGGAACTTCCCTTCATTTCTCTTTATATTATGAAGTCGGCGTGATCGAGTTTTTCCGATAGATGGTTATTCCCCCATGCTTGGCTTCCCCTACAACTTCGAAAAGCCAACCATTCTCAATTAACATAGTTCGAACAAGTAAGAAGTCTTCTTTCAGCACTTTCACTTCCTCTACTTGTCCCTCTAACAATTGCTGAAACGTTGTCTCCCAATCAGTCATGTCCATTCTCCTTACGTGAGTCTTCTTCGCTCATCCACTCAAAAAGGCGACGGCCGGAATCGAGTCGGTTAGTCGCATCCCATAATTCGTTTGGAACGACTCGAGATACGTCAATCGTGCCATTTCCCGCAAACACGACATCTTCGCCTGTCGCCTGTTCAATATAGTGAAACGCGAACGACAAGACGGATTCTTCCGATTCATGCCCACTTTTCTGCAAGGCGAGATCGTAAGTCTCGTCACGTTGGTTGTTTACAAGTAACGTCCGCCCTCCATCGAGTAACGTCATCGGTGGGACGGCATCGACATGAAACACTTCATACGAACGATACGTCCCTTCGTTATAAGATAAAAGCGGGATAAACTGGCGTTGACTCGCCCATTTTTTCAATTGGAACAAAATTCTCATCGAAGTGAACCAAGTTGCCCCCTCAATATCTTTTTCCACTAAAATCGTAGGGATTGATGCTTCATCCGCTTCTTTTTTGTGAACAAACAGCCATTTTTCTACATCTACGACGATGATCAAACTGTCTTCCTCCTTATGAACCATTCAGAGAGTGCAATCATGGTCAGTGCAACGAACCATCCACCGAGCACATCACTAAAGTAATGAACATTTAAGATGACCCGACTTAGCGACACCGCAACCACAAGACAGACGAGTATTGCAATAGCGACCTTCGACTGCCCCTTTTTATACAGTACATATGCCATCAATCCATACAGCGCAAACGAACCGGAAGCGTGTCCGCTCGGAAAACTGTACGTCGTCGCATCAAGAGACGCATCGATGAGCGGTCGGTCAATTCCATAGATGAGTTTTAACACTTGGGTCAACAGAAGTGTCCCGATTCCCACGAGCGCTAGGCGCCAAGCCTCGACACGATTCCCTCGCCATAACCAAAATAACAATCCTAAAATCGAGAGTCCAACGATCACTTGAGCACTCCCTAATTCTGTTACGTATGAAAATATACGATTCGGTAACGGTTGTAACCATTCATATACGATTGTGTTCATCGGATCGACCGCCCCTAAAACGACAAACACCGACACGATCACATAAGCGACCGTCCCGGCTATCATTACCTTCTTCGGTGTCCACGCCATCAATATAACCCTTTTCGTTCACGTATCTCTTCTTCTCCGAAATCGACCATATCGCGTAACCGGTGTGCCAAACGCCCTGAAGCGTTTGCCGCAATCGCGCCGACGAGGTCATCCATGAACGTATGAACTTGACCATCGTCCATCTTCGTATCAAGTTGCTTGATGATACCTATTTTTGCCTTGTCTAAGTATCCGAATGTGGTCACGGCAATCGAACCATATGTGTTGACGGCACCAATCGCAATCGTTTCATCCACACCAAATAATCCCTCATCAGATGCGATAATTGATAAGAGTGGTTCTGATAACTGACCTTTTTCTGCCAACATATCAAGCTCTGAGCCGACAAGAATTGCATGTTGTAATTCACGTTTGTCGAGAACCGCCTCGACAGAATCCATGCAATCTTTTAATGAAAGATGCGGTGAGTAAGGTGCTTGCATCTGATAGACAATCTCCGCAATCGATTCGATTGTGACGCCGCGCTCGAATAGACGAGCACGAGCCGCTTCTCGGACGTCTCGTGAGTGTGGTACGTGTTTCATTGTATGCGCAGGATCGGAATCCTGCTTCACATCCCTTCGTTCAGAGAGTTATAATCTCTCTATATGATATAACCATTATACTGAAAAATCGAAAAAAAGACGAACCCTGCTTTGACTTCGCTTATTAAATCGTTCATCATAAACATGTAGTGTAAACGATTAAAGGGGGAAGAGGAATGAAGATTGGGGTAGTCTTATTTCCGTCAAAACAAGTGCAAGATTTTGCGAACTCTTATCGAAAACGTTATGACACGAAATATGCGTTAATTTCACCTCATGTGACAATTAAAGCACGTACAGAAGTGTCAGAAGAAGAGTTGCCGAAAGTACTAGAATATTTACAGCAAGTCGCAGATTCGACTAAACCGCTTCAATTAAAAGTCGATGGTGTCCGGTCTTTCGCACCAACAAACAATGTATTGTATTTGAAAGTACTCCCGACACGTGAACTATCCACGCTTCACCAGCGGTTACATGAAGGTATCCTCAATCAACCGCCGAAATATGAATTTTTGCCGCATATCACCATCGGTCAAGATTTGACCGATGCGGAACTGTTCGATGTACTCGAGCGTTTGCGTATGGAACAAGTTCATTTTGAAGAGACCATCACACGGATGGCCGTCATGTACGAACTCGAAAACGAAACGTGGAACGTCTATGAGACGTTCCGTTTCCGTGGTTAAACTTATATGCTCCGGTCGACATAGCGACCGGGGTATTTTTCTTGCTCTTCTTCTAGCCATTCTTCCCGCCGAGGCCGGATACGTTGAACACGTTTGATGCGTGTCACCGGTTCGATGCTCGCTCGACCTGATGGCTGGACTTGACGATTGACATATTGCACGACTGTGAAATCAATTTGATAAGGACCCATGATCTGACCTCCTTCATAGGTCCTTACCCGATTCTTTCATGTGGTAATACAAAAATGGCGCATCACTGCGCCATTCCCCAAACTTATAAAATATGGTACCCGCTATCCACGTGAATGACTTCACCGGTAACGCCGCTCCCCATTCCCGAAAGAAGAAAGAGTCCTGTCGAAGCCACTTCATCTGCAGATACGTTTCGACGTAACGGTGCCTTCTGTTCAAGTTCAGAGAGGATACTGTTAAAATCACCGACCCCTTTAGCCGATAACGTGCGAATCGGGCCTGCTGAAATTGCATTGACACGAACCCCGTGAGGTCCATACTCGTTCGCCAAGTATTTGACACTTGAGTCAAGTGCCGCTTTTGCAACGCCCATCAAGTTGTAGTTCGGGACGACACGCTCTCCACCGAGATACGTGAGCGTGATCACTGAAGCATCAGATGCGAAATATGGTTTCGCTGCTTTCACAACGGCTGTCAAACTGTAAGCTGAAATGTCTAACGCCTGCGCAAATTGACCTCGTGTCATCTCAGAGAACTCACCGCGGAGCGCTTCTTTGTCAGCAAACGCGATCGAATGAGCGATTCCTTGAATCTCCCCTGCTTCTTCGTGGATTGAGCGGAACGTCATTTCAATCGCTTCGTCATTCGTCACATCGCACTCAAGTAAAATCGCTTCTTGCTTTAACTCACCCGCAAGTGATTCTAATCCTGATTTGAATCGTTCTGCTGCATAAGTCAATACGAGCTTCGCTCCCGCTTCATCAAGCGTTTTGGCGATGGCCCAGGCGATCGAGCGCTTGTTGGCAATCCCCATGACGACATAAGTTTTATCTGTTAACGTTGGAAAAATTGACATCATAAACTCCCCTTTTTAGTACCTGGTGATAATATCTGTTATCAGATTACAGAAAGGTTTCTCTTTTGTCAACCGGCTCGTTTCGTATTGCGATTTTTTTAAGTTGCGGTAAGATAAAATACGTATAGAAAGGGTGACTCGACTCCATTATGAACCGCATTCAATCATATTTTAAAAGTTTAGACACGACGCTGTTGACCATCGTCTTCCTGTTAATGGTCATCAGCCTCGGTGCAATCTATACGGCACAGCCGATGTTGCCGACACGCCTTCAGCATATCAACTTCGCTCTCGAGCAAGGCATTCGTTACGTTATTGGCTTTCTTGCGATGTTTGCCATCATGACGATTGAATATGAACAACTACGGAAAATCCATTGGTATTTGTACGCATTCGGCCTGCTCCTTCTCGTAGGGTTAATCCCTCTCCGAGATACAACGCTCGTTCCAAATATTAATGGGGCGTATGGGTGGTATAACGTTCCAGGTTTCAGTTTCCAGCCTGCCGAGTTCATGAAATTGTTCCTGCTAATTTCGATGTCGACGATTGTGTATGAACACAACAAACGATATGGCTCATCTCAACTCGATACGTGGCTCTTGGTCAAACTGATTTTAGTCGCCCTCCCACCACTCGGACTGATCGTAACGCAACCCGATTTGGGAACAGGGCTCGTCTTAACAACGATGCTCGGCGCCGTCATTATCGTCTCGGGAATTGGCTGGAAGTGGTTGCTCGGTCTCTTCAGTGCGGCCGCTCTGACGATTGGAACATTTATGTATCTGTTCTTCTCCCATTTTGAATTGTTGCAAGCGTTCGTACCGGGCCATGCCCTCAACCGATTTCAAGCATGGATTTATCCATACGAGTATTCAGACGATTTAGCATTCCAATTAATCAAGTCGTTACAAGCAATCGGGTCCGGACAAATGTTCGGGACAGGGTATGGACAAGGTCTCGTCTATTTGCCGGAATCGCAGACAGACTTTATTTTCGCAGTAATCGCCGAACACTATGGTTTCATTGGCGCAGCGCTCGTTATCATCGTCTTTTTCCTGTTCCTCTATCGCATGATTCATATTGCATTAGAGTCAAGTAGCGCTTTTGGAAGTTACATCGTCACCGGCATTATCGCTATGTTCACATTCCAGGTTTTCCAAAACATCGGGATGACGATTGGTGTTTTGCCAATCACGGGTCTCACACTTCCATTCGTCAGTTACGGGGGAACGGGAATCATCATGAACATGATTGCAATCGGTCTCGTGATGAACGTGGCATCCAAATCAAAAACATATATGTTTGATGACGATTGACAAAAGCCCTCAAGGAATTGAACTTGAGGGCTTTGTTCACGTTCGGATAAAATCTTCTGGGATTGGCGCCTCGATAAAGATATCTTCTCCTGTTAACGGATGAATAAATCGTGCAGACGCGCTGTGAAGGGCATGACGGCCCATTCGGTTGACTCCACCATACATAGAGTCTCCAATGAGAGGATGTCCAATATGGCGCAAATGAACGCGAATCTGGTGAGTCCGTCCTGTCTCAAGACGTATGGTCAATAAAAAGTCACTTCCGAATTTCTGGCAATCGAGAACATGTGTGACGGCACGTTGCCCATCTTCTGTCACGACCCGTTCCATGATTGATCCCTCAGCACGCCCAATCGGCGCATCAATTGTTTGGGGCACCACTTCTTCTTCAACGAGTGCCATGTACGAGCGCATCAATTTATTCGCCTTTTGAAGTTCGCTGAATCGATGATGAACAAAACCAAACTTCGCAAATAAAACCACCCCGCTCGTATCGCGGTCGAGTCGGTTGACGACATGAATCGCAGAAGGAAGACCGATTTGTTTATAATATCCGAGTACTGCGTTCGCGAGCGTATCGGTCGGGTGTAATCTTGATGGAATCGTCGCGATTCCTGCAGGTTTGTCAACCGCTAACAAAGCGTCATCTTCGTATAAAATACGAAGCAATCGGTTTGAAGCGACCATTTCTGTTGAAGGGGATTCTTCTGGGAACGTGACCTCCACTTCATCACCCTGTTCGAGATTATGACGCACGGTTCGAGCTAATCCGTTTACTTCAATCTTCCCTTCATACTTCACGAGCGTGAGCATTTTTCGGGAAATGCCCATATCTTGCATTAAAAAATCGCGAAGTGGGCTTTCTTTCTCCACAACGCGACGGATTGTAAATCCTTGCATCCCTTACTTTCCTTCCTCAATGAACGATTCGCGCACCCGGCGCCAAAACGGGAAAGGCCGAAATCGAGCGAACGTCACTTTTTCTTTTGCAACCGCACATCGAATCGAGACGACGTCAGACCAAGACAAAGCTTCTTGATGGTCAAACGCCAATTCGAATTCGGTTTTTGTATGCGGCTTGATTTTCACTTGATGATGTTTCGGTAAAAGAAGCGGCGCCCCGATTGTTCGATAAACCAAGTTGTTAATCGAGGCCATTTCCGTCACTTGAATTGCTTCGATTGACGGATGAACGATTGCCCCGCCGAGCGCTTTATTATAAGCAGTCGAACCGGATGGGGTCGAGATACACAGTCCATCTCCACGAAATGTCTCAAAATAATCATCTCGTATCGATAAATCACAAACGAGAGTTCGCTTGTAATTTTTAATCGTACAATCATTCATCGCTAATTGACGATCGGTCTTTCCGTTCTCGTAGTCGATCAGAACTTCTAATAGTGGGTACGAGACCGGCTCGAACGACTCACTCGTAATCATTTCCGTCAATTCGTCCAATTCATCCGGTTGCCAATCGGCATAAAAGCCTAAATGTCCAGTATGAATGCCGACGAGAAGCGTTTCATCGAGTCGGTCGATGTATTTATGGAACGCCTGCAACATCGTGCCATCTCCCCCGACCGATACCACGATTCGCGGCTCCTCAGATCGCGTATGCCCGGCAGCTTGAAGTTTACCAGTCAGTTCCTGGGCAATCTCCGCTGATCGCGTATCCCCTCTCGAAACAATCGCAAACTGCATATCAATTCCCCCTAGTCCTCATCCGTTTTCACGTTCATCTCTTTATCGCGAAACACTTGCTGGGCGTCTTGAATTTCGACGCGGAGTTGACTCATTTCTGCATCGAGAAGAAATGCCGCCTCGGCCGCACGTCTCAAACGCTCTTGTACTTCTAAAGGTATATCGTCATCGTATTTATAGTTTAATGAATGCTCAATCGTAGCCCAAAAGTTCATCGCAAGCGTGCGGATTTGTACTTCGACTAGCGTCGGGGTTTCTCCATGAATCGTTTGAACCGGGTATTCGATGATGACATGATACGATCGATAACCAGAATCTTTTTGGTGAGTAATGTAATTCCGTTCCTCCACTATTTTAAAATCTGTTCGACGATGAAGCAAATCCAAGACGTGAACGATATCATCAACAAATTGGCACATAATTCGTAATCCAGCAATGTCCTGCATATCTGTCGCCAATTCGTGTTTAGCGATCTTTTTTCGTTTCGCTTTTTCAAGTATGCTCCCAATCGGTTTCACTCGACCAGTGACAAACTCTATCGGAGAATGGTCATTTTGAGACTTAAATTGCTTACGAACTGCTTTTAATTTTACTTTCAACTCGTCTACCGCGATTTGGTACGGTACTAAAAACTGATCCCAGTTTATTGATTGCATACGCTGTCACCACTTTCGTTCTTTTCCGGAAAAAACGTGTCCTTTCCGTATGTATCCGTTTGTATGGTATCATAAACGAACAATTGTTCATAGAATGGAGCGATGATTCATGACCCAAGAAGTGGAAATTGAATTTAAATCAATGTTGACGAAAAAAGAATACGAGACACTACTTCAAACCTACAAGTTAGAGAATCAAGTTCGCTGGCAAGCGAATGACTATTTTGACACACCATCGTTCCAGTTAAAAGAAAAGGGTGCAGCACTCCGCATTCGCGAGAAGAAACACGGTCAAGTATTGACGCTAAAGCAGCCGAATGATGTCGGGTTGCTTGAAACACACGCAATTATCACAGAGGCAGAGGCTGAAGATTTATTTAAATACGGCATTATTCACGATGACCAAATGAAACAAGCACTTGCACCATTTCAGTTGAGCGCCCCACTCGAACACCTCGGTCGTCTCGAAACGCACCGGGCAGAACATCAAATGAAAGATGGACTACTCGTCCTAGATGAAAGCCATTATTTGGAGACAACAGACTACGAAATAGAATTTGAAGTGACGAACGAAGAAGCCGGTCGACGCGCCTTTGAACGACTCTTAGCAGAACACGGACTTCCTTACCGTCCCGCCAAAAATAAAATCGTTCGATTCATGGAGTTAAAAATGAATCCTCTTAAAGGTTGAGCAGATACATTGCCAACCTTTTTTTTTCGTTGCTACAATAAGCTTACAAAGTTAAAAGAATTTTTAACGAGAGGAGGCGACACAAATGGAACGTGATTATTGTAATGGGTCATCTTGTTCACTGGAAGAAACTCCTATTCAAGTAACTTATAAGCCATTGGAGCTATTCTATTTCATGGACATTTCGAGCCCTGAAAACTTTCATGTGATGACATTAATCAAAAAGTTAGAGATTGAATACGGACATGTCATTCGTTTCCGCATGGTCTCTACTGTTCCTAGCTGTGTTGGCGGATGTCAGGAAGAGGTTCGCCTTCTCACCATGATCAAAGCGCTAGAATTACAAGGAAAGCGTCATGCAATGCGTTTCTTGCGTCATTTGCATGTGAATGATTTATTTTCCAGTAAACAACCCGACCCCATCGATCTATGGGAACTCGCACGATCTTTCGAAGAGTATGGTCTTGATTTAAGTGAACTCGAAGCCGATCTTCAATCGAACCAGCTCTTGAATGCGTTAGCGGTCGACCATCAAGTGTTGAAAGATTGGGAGATTGAGTCATTGCCCGCACTCACTTTTGTGACTCGTGATGAGGCGTTGAAGATTGAAGGCGTGTATCCGTACGATGTGTATCAATCGGTCATGACAGAGTTGTTAGGCTATGCCCCTAGCCGTTCAACCGATTGGGACGTAGCCAAAGTATTGGCTCGTTATGATGCATCGACGATTACCGAACTTTCATACATTCTAGACATGGAGAAAACTGTGATTGAACGCGAACTGAAAAAGCTATCTTTGCAGCAACGTTGTCGTCCTGTACCGGGATGTAGCGGGGAAGCATGGGCTCAAACGAAATAAAAAAGAACCCCACGGCCGGTTAGCCGTGGGGATTTTGACGTTTCAAGCGGGGACAAGAAACGTCGAACCTTGAGGCCCGGGGAAGGCCTACAAGATGGGAGAAAGTTTACGGTCAATAAAGGGGTTTGTGATTGTTTTCACAATTATAATATACCTGGCCCAACTTCATCTGACAACCTCTTTGTGTACATTGTCACATATTGTTCACGAGAATAATAATGATTCCATTTCATCGAGAACCGTTTCGAACTGATTGAGCGCTTTGAGTACCGGCTCTTTCGTTGTCATATCTACACCCGCAGCTTTTAATACTTCAATTGGATAGTCGCTAGAACCCGCCCTTAAGAAGTTGTCGATATAGCGACGAACGGCCGCCTCCCCTTCTTCCATGATCTGTTGCGACAACGCAGCTGATGCTGAAATACCGGTCGCATATTGATAGACGTAATAATTGTAGTAAAAGTGTGGGATACGCGCCCATTCATATGAAATCTCTTCATCGATGACAATGCCGTCTCCGAAATAACGTTTATTCAACTCCAAATACGTCTCGTTTAAATATTCTGGCGTGAGCGAGACACCCTCTTGTGCCGCCTTGTGAATCAAATGTTCGAATTCAGCAAACATCGTTTGTCGGAACAATGTCCCACGGAACGTTTCAAGTTGATTGTTCAACAAATAGAGACGTTCTTCTTTTGCCGTTCTCGTCTTCAATAAATGATCATTCAACAAGGCTTCATTTGTCGTTGACGCAACTTCCGCCACAAAAATGGAGTAGTCACCGTATGGATACGGCTGTGACGTACGCGTGTAATGACTGTGCACAGAGTGTCCAAACTCGTGTGCGAGCGTGAATAAATTGTTGACGTTGTCTTGCCAGTTCATGAGGATGAACGGTTGTGTATCATACGCGCCTGACGAATAAGCGCCACTGCGTTTGCCTCGTGTTTCCCGTACATCTACCCAACGCGAGTCGAGCCCGTCTTTCACAATTTGAACGTACTCTTCACCAAGCGGCGCTAAACCGTCGACCATCAATTGTTTTGCCTCTTCATATGACACTTTCATCTCTACGTCTTTGACGAGCGGCGTGTATAAATCATACATATGCAACTCATCTAAGCCGAGTGCACGTTTACGTAGCGCGACGTAACGATGCAACAAATCAAGACGTTCGTTCACTGCCTCAACGAGACCATCATAGACAGACTCCGGAATCGTATTATTGTGAAGTGCTGATTGTCTTGCACTTTCAAACTTGCGGACAGTCGCATAGAAGTTATCCTTCTTCACGCTTCCTGACAACGTAGAAGCAAACGTATTCAAGTATTGCTCATACGTCCCATACATCGCTTTAAATGCGCCCTCACGGACGGTTTTGTCAGCCGACTCGAGGAACGTAATGTAACGACCGTGTGTCAACTCGACCTCTTCCCCGTTTTCATTCTTCACTTTCGGGAATTTTAAATCCGCGTTGTTGAGCATACCGAACGTCGAACTCGATTGTCCGAGTACGTCCCCTGCTTGAGCGAGGATTGCTTCTTCCGCTTCCGTCAACACATGAGGACGTTCTTGCGCTAGTTCATCAAATGCATGACGATATACACGAAGTGCATCGTGTTGATCCATGTAGGCTTCAATCTGAGCTTCATCAATCGATAGAAGTTCAGGCGTCATAAACGCGAGCTGAGCCGAAATTTGAGACGCGAGTGAGCCTGCACGGTCATTCAATGCTTGGTAATGGCTATTTGACGTATCTTCGTCATAACGCATGTGTGCGTATGTGTACAGCTTATGTAACTTACGAGATAGTTCATCTCGAAGCTGTAATGCCTCGTGTAGAACATCTGCCGATTCTCCAAGGCGGCCTTTAAATCCAATTAAAGCTGGTACTTGTTCTTTCAGCGCTTGAAAGTCTGCTTCCCAAGCTTGATCGTCGTTGTAGATGGTCTCTAAGTTCCATGTTTCTTCCACTGGAACTTGCTGTCTTGTTAATACCTCTGACATACGTCCACTCCCTTTTCTTATCGATTGGTCGACTGTAACATCAATCGTTGAAATCCTTGAAACAAACGTGTATCGTGATGTCTCGCCCCTTCATATGTAATCGGTAACGACCATGACCTGACATCACAAGATAGACGACATGCATTCAAGAGTTGTTTCCATTGTACATGAAATGACTCCGAAAAGTCGCTTGTCGGTGTTACTCCAAACTGACGACACGTTTTTTCAATACTCCATTCTATCGAATCATTTGGTGACTCGTACCGATTTAAATAAAGGACGGTCTGAAAATCTAACGGATGTACACGTATTCCCCATAGCGATGTGAGCGGAAGATAACAGCCTGTCGGTAAAAGTGCCGGCAATAAACCGAGTGGATAGAGACGATTGAAGATCAATCGGCGATTCTTTGGGGAAGGATAGGGCGGAGCCATTCGCTTCCGACGAACCATTTCCGTCCATTCCATCGCGTTGAACCGATAGTATGCTTCAAACGGCGACGTCTTCGCTGAAGAAAAGGCTTCCCAATTGCCTATTCCATACTTGATCGAAATCGGAAACCCATTGAAACGAACTATAGAACCGTTATTCACCGTCATCAACATATGACGTCTCGAGAGTTCAAGACGCATCCACGGTTGGAAAGATTGGTTCATCCTCAAGTCGAGACCACTTGCGAGCCAAATGACATCAAGATTTGCTTTCTCATAGTCGCTCGTCCGCTCGACATATTCTTCCGGGCGTAATGAAGATGCCTGAATCTCAATAACTGTCGACTTTCCATCGATTTTAGTTAAAATGTCCGCACGTCGCGCTCCAATCGTTACTTCTTGGTCGACTGGATACCCTCTTTCTTGTAACCACTGACTCACCGCCCATTTGTCTTGATGGTGTGGAACCGATTCTGCGCTTCCACACGTATGGATATGAGCAAAATGGAGGCGCCGCTTCGCGCCCTGCTTCAGGATGAGCACTTCTTGACAAGTTGGACATCGAAAAGGAGCAAGCTGCTCCGCCTGCATTCGATTTAGGGTAAAAGAATCAACAATGTCCCCTTCCCGACCGATTGCAAATCGCATCTCGCTCCCCCCCTTTTTATAGTAGTGGTGAAAACATTCTAGCCAATGACTCCACGAGTTTGATAAAGAATGAGCGTTTTACAAACTCTTCTAACACTAACTCGTGAGATCCTTCAAAATCATGATATAAGTCTTGTTTCAGTTGGTTGACTGAATTCGTGTTATACAAGAGGGCATTCACTTCAAAGTTCAAGTGGAAGCTACGAAAATCCATATTTGCCGTTCCAATCGTAGCTAGTCCGTCATCAACGACGATAACTTTTGAATGCATGAAGCCTTCCTCATATAAATAGATTTTCACCCCAGCTAGTAGTAGCTCTTCATAATAGGAACGGCTCGCATAAAATACAATCTTATGGTCGGGATAACTCGGCAGCACAATCCGTACATCAATTCCTGACAAAGATGCCGTCTTCAATGCACTCATAATATCTTCATCGGGAATTAAATAGGGTGAAGAGATATAAACAGACTTTTTCGCGGCAATAATCAGCGAAAAATAAATCGATTTCATCGTTTCATATGGTTCATCTGGTCCACTCGCCACAATTTGGACGCCTCCACTCGCACTTCGAACCGTTTCAAGTGGCTCTAAATAAAACGGAGTGAAAAGACGCTCACCGGTCATGTAATACCAGTCTTGTAGGAAAATTAGCTGTAATTCAGACACCCCTTCTCCTCTGACATACAGATGCGTGTCTCGCCAAAATCCAAATTTAGAATGCTCACCCAAGTACTCATCCCCAACGTTCAAGCCTCCAGTGAATGCCTCGGTCCCATCGATTACTACAATTTTTCTATGGTTACGATAGTTGGTCTTGCTCGAGACGAGCGGAAGTACGACTGGGAAAAACGCCTGTACTTGAACGCCAGCCTGTTTCATTTCTTCAAAAAAGTTGCCACTCGTATGAATCGAGCCGACCGCATCATATAAAAATCGGACTTCGATCCCCTCTTTCGCTTTCTCGATGAGGATCCGCTGAATTTCCCGAGAAATACGATCATCCCGAAAAATGTAATATTCGAGATGGATGTGTCTTGTCGCCCCTTTCAAAGCAGGTAACAGTTTCGAGAATTTTTCACGACCATTCGTCAAGATTTGTGTATACGTATTCGAGGAGACCGGAAGCTGATTTAACGAAGAAGTGAGATGCATCAACTTCTCATAATCGTCATGTGTGAACATAAGCGATGGGGATAGCGTCATCGCCTTTTGGCGATAAGCTAAGTAAGTTTCTTCGTCGAGCATCGCTTTTTCTGTAAACATTCGCTTTCGTCGATAGTTCTGACCGAACACAAAGTACGCGAACAATCCAATGACAGGAAATCCAATCATGACAATCGCCCAAATCAATGTTCGTTGCGGATTTCGATTTTCGAGCAGAATCACCAGCAAAATGCTGAACGTTGTCAAAAAGACAAGAATCGAGAAGAGTCCAATCACTTGCGAGCTCCAGTAATACGATAATATCGCAATGAGTCCCGCGAGCAAAATAAGGGAAAAGAGTACTTGTATGCGTCGCAACATATTATATCCTGACCTCGTTTCTGTCATGTATTATCATTAATTATACATCGTAACGCTAAATTTTTGAGGGGAGCGAACAAACTATGGGGACTTTTCTAATAACAGGTGCGACTAGCGGAATTGGACGCGCCGTCGCATTGCAGTTAACAACGAATGGACATCGTGTGATCGGGATTGGTCGTGATGAAACAAGGGGGGCTTCCCTTGAATCTGATTCGGACGGACGGGCCACCTTCATTCGTTGTGACCTTCAGTCTGCAGAAGACATCGACCATCTCTTCAGACATTTGAAAGAGCAGGGCGTGACGTTAAACGGCTTGTTCAACAACGCGGCGACTTTTGGCAGACCCGGTACGCCAGAACGTCTCACGCATGATGCCTATACCGAAGTATTCGACGTCAACCTATATGCACTTAACACGGTCACACAACGCGCAATCCCGTTATTTGAACAAGGTGCCAGCGTTGTTAACAATGCCGCCATCGTTGGCCACGTCAAATTTCCACCGATGCTCGCACATTATGCTGCTTCAAAAGCGGCCGTCGTCGCCTTGACCAAAACGTTTGCACACCGAATGAAAGGAAAAGTACGATTCAATGCTGTCTGTTTCGGTCCTGTTGATACGCCGCTAAGCCACAAACTGTATGGAGGTGAGGCGAAATTCAAAGATGCCATGAGCCATCATTTCCGAGGACATGCAGCCTTACCTGAAGAAGTTGCTCCTGTTGTCGAATTTTTATTGACTGACGCTTCGACTTATATAAATGGACAAGCCCTTACCGTCGACGGCGGTTATACCCTCTCTTGAACAAAGACCACCTCTTCTTTTGAAAAGGTGGTCTCTGTTCATGCTGTCAGCTTTTTCGCACGATTCATCTTATTCCGCAAATAGTGTTGCTCTTTTGAATGAAAATGATCCCAATTAATTACGTCTTCAAAGTAATCAACCATACCATCAAACGTTGAATCCAATGTTTCATGGGCTTCGAGACGAGCCATTCGAATCGCTTCAAATACAGAACCCATCACGAAAATATCTTGATTTGCGTATGTTTGCATCGGTGACAACGATTCAAATAAAATCGTGTCTAGTGTCTTACGCTTCACGTGCCAATCGCACTTCCCATTTGAATAGAGGAAATCACCATCCGGCAGTTCACATAATTCCCTTAATATATCTCCGATGTAATGGATCGCGTGGATGGCCGTATTCGGATCATTAACCCCCGGCGAAATCCCGCGCAACGCAATCTCACTCAATTTTTCAATTGCAAAAGACGGGTCTTGCATCGAAGAACGAACTTCTCCGATTTCAAACAATTCGACATCTGGAGTTTCTTCACTCTTCCAAAATCCAACGAGGTCCCCTTTTGCAACAAAATCTCCCACGGCTACAACTGATTCAAAGTCCGTTTCATGATTTCCTTGCTTTTCTCTTAAAAACAAACGGACGTATCCCGTTCGTGGTGCCCGGACTGCAGTCCCTTCGAATGAATGAACTGATCTTGACAGAATGAGATTCACCTCTTCCGACTCGATTGCATCTTTTTGCTCACTGATGACCGACAAAGCCTCTTTATGTAATGTTGATAAGAGACGCTCCGCCTGAATCGAGACACTGACTGTTTGAATGAATTTTACGAAAGCCCAAATTGATCCAATCACCAAGAGCACACTAATTCCAGATGACAGCACAACACCTTCATCCGCAGTGCGAACGAGGAATAAGTTCGAAATCCCGTAAATTGTGGTCATGATGAAAAGGCCGAGCGTATGCTTAGCCGCAGTATTCGTTAAGAAGTTATTTACTGTCCGTGGAGAAAATTGAGACGAATAGGTCGTCAAAACCACTAAAATGGTGGAAAAGCTGAATGTCATCATCGTCATAAGGCTCGTAAACGTCGAAGATAAAACAGATGCAGCTGAGTCCAAATCTAAATATATGAAATTCGGGAGTAAATCTCGAAAGAATTCACTAAACAGTTGAGTCAAAATCGTTAGTAAAATTCCGCCCGCTCCGTATAAGAAGGGGACAAACCAAGCACTTTCATTGAGTAATAAACGTATTCGTCTCACCATACCAACACCTCTTTGCCATTGATTTGAAAAAATCGCCTGTCCAACTGAACAGGCGATGCACCATTAAAAGTAGTGACGTATTTTCGCAAAGACGTCCCCTTCGAGAATGGTTTTTCCATACTCTTCAAGCATAGGTTGCGTCTGTGTACTGAATGATAGATATTCCGCTAAGAGACTGAGTGCATTCTCTTCGTCTTCAGGTTCCATTTCATTCGGGAACTCAATCCACAAGTAGTAACGGTCTTGATAATGATATAGTTTCAAATCAAGATCACTGAAAGTGTCACCTGCACGCTTACTCAGTGAAATGATTGCCTCGAAATCATTTGTTTCCATCGCAAGTGGGGCCCAAGCATCTGTTTCAGCTTCAAGTTCATCTAACTCACTCAATTGATCGAGTACTGACTGCTGATCCCGTGCTTCATCAATTGCCGAGCGGAGAAGCGAACCGAGTTCAGAATCATCTTCAGAATCCATTACATTTTTCGCGATTGTCACCGTCACTTCTAGACCTTTTTCAAAAGCCTGGACTTGAATCCATAGTGGACCATCAAACGAGATATCTTCACGTTCGTTAGCCTCGTCCATCATTTGCCAGAACAGCTGCTCGCCACGTTCTCGGTTGTACCAAATTTCATCACGTGCGAAACCACGCTTTTCAATATCCACATATGTGATGAAAAATTTGACGGTATTATCGTTGATGCGCTCAATTTTCACGATTGTCCACTCCCTTCTCACCTCGCTCCCAATTCACATAAGGAGGAGAGGGGAAATTCTCTTTTTATCATTGTACCCTTTTTGACATCATTCAATCTGGATGACGGGTTATATCTTTATTTTATAGGAAATAATCAATAATAAAAAGCACACTGCTTAAACAGTATGCTTTCATTCATTCATTCATTCACAAGTCGCTGTGCTTCCTGCAACTGGAACGTCCGAACTTTCCGTGGCAAGAATCGACGAATCTCATCTTCGTTATATCCAACTTGCAAACGTTTCTCATCAATAAGAATCGGACGACGTAATAAACCCGGATATTCTTGAATCAAATCATAAAGTTGTTGAAGTGATAAGGCATCAACAGATACATCGATTTTAGAAAAGACTTTTGAACGTGTCGAAATGATTTCATCTGTCCCATCTTCAGTCATACGTAAAATTTGCTTAATCTCATTAAGTGAGAGCGGTTCTGAAAATATGTTTCTTTCTGTAAAAGGGATATCGTGTTCTTCGAGCCAAGCCCGTGCCTTTCGGCAAGATGTACAGCTTGGAGACGTATATAGTGTGACCATTTTTCTTCCTCCCTGATCGAGTATGCGTCCATCTTTTTAAGTGACTCTATTTGTATACCCAAATTCGCATCCACTTAATTATAATAATTCTTAATTGTTGAAACTTCAATGATATTCTTTATCAGTCGGATAAGAAAAGAGGGCGCATTCGTTGAATGCGACCTTGAATGACCTATTTCAAGATGCAGGGATTCGAGAAACCGGTTGAGACACCGTCTCTTTCCCTGGCTTTACTTGTAAGTCTTTCAACTTTTTCTTCAGCACTTCTTTTAAAAGTCTTTTTTTCTCTCGCAAAACTTTATCACGTTCTTTCAAGGCCTCTCACCCCCATACAGCGTAAGGAACATGCAGAGCATTACCGATTCTGAAAATCTTAAAGTTGCACTAAATCTACAATTAAATTATAGCACATTTGTTTGTGAATTGTGAATCATTCTTAAAGGTTCATGATTTCTTTACATAGTTGAAATTTGCAACTACCCAATAAAACCTGTACAGTTTATAGAAATAACCTTTTTATTTTTAAGGAGGAGAGCGATGATGAGAATCACATTAGAAACAATTATGAAACATCCCATCACCCAAAAATATTTGACTCGATCAGGCTTAAAGCATGCAATCGACGTATGTGAACGCGCTCTCGAGATGGCGACAAAGCGAGGGCTCGACACCGATTTAGCGACAAAGGCCGCTTTACTTCATGATATAGGTCATTATGAATGGTATACGGAAGGTAAATGGAATTATGATTTGTATCGTCAAAATGATATTCATGCGATCAAAGGTGCTGAACGTGCCCATAAACTATTGATTCGATTAGGGGAAGACCCCGCTCGAGCAAAAGAGATATCTGTGATGATTCTCCTGCACACCGATTCATATTTACCACCGAGCCGCATTCAGCGCACACCTCTTCAACAGCTCGTCCATGACGCCGATACATTCGTCGAGCAGCCAGGCGGTCTGCATCATTATGAAACAATGGAAGTCGAAGATGCGTTAGCTCGCGTTCGCCAGATTGACGCAATCGTTGAACGATTATCAAACTTGCCTCGCATTTCAAATGGATAACCAGTCACCTAGTTCGATAGGTGATTTTTTTGTGCAAAAAGATCCTGACTCAACGAGTGAGTCAGGATCTTTTTCATTAAACGAGTTGTGCTTTGTACGCTTCGTACTCTTCGTCTGTGAGTGAGACATAGTGTCCTGGCTCAACTTCGCGAAGTGGTGGAATGCTTGAATCCTCATCCGAACGTCCGACTGGACCTTTTGAAGTTGATTCATACACAATCCGCTTACGTGTGCGTTCATGCTCCGGGTCTGGAAGCGGAATCGCTGAAAGAAGCGATTTCGTATACGCATGAATTGGGTTCTCGTAGAGACGATCGGCTGTCGCAAGCTCAACGAGGTGACCTTGATACATAACACCGATGCGGTCAGAGATGTATTTAACCATCGACAAGTCATGGGCGATGAACAAATACGTTAAATCGCGATCGCGTTGCAATTCTTTCATCAAGTTGACGACCTGCGCTTGAATCGATACGTCAAGAGCAGAAATCGGCTCATCTGCAATGATGAAGTCTGGTTCAACGGCTAGGGCACGGGCAATCCCGATACGCTGGCGTTGACCACCCGAGAATTCGTGTGGGTAACGGCTCGCGTGCTCTTTCGTCAATCCAACTGTTTCAAGAAGATCATACACACGGTTCATGCGATCTTCTTTCGTCTTCGCAAGACCGTGAATATCGATCCCTTCCGCAATAATATCTGCAACGGTCATACGCGGGTTAAGAGATGCATATGGATCTTGGAAAATCATTTGCATCGCACGGTTGAATTTCAACTTGTCTGCTTTTGACTTTTTATCGTGGACGTTTTCGCCTTTGAAGACAACATCACCATCCGTCGCATCATAAAGACCGATGATTGTACGTCCTGTCGTCGACTTTCCACAACCAGACTCACCTACGAGTCCGAGCACTTCACCTTTGTAAATGTCAAACGTGATGCCATCGACCGCTTTAACGACACGGCCACGGCCAATTTTAAAGTGCTGCTTCAGGTTTTTTACCTCGAGTAATTTCTCGCTTTCCATTATTCAGCACCACCTTTCGTAAACGATTTAGCGAACGCACTGTCCGGACGATATTTGAGAGCGAGTTCACGAATCGCACGTGGAGGATTCACCACTGGTGCTTGCGGGTGTAATAACCAGCTTGACGCAAAGTGTGTATCACTTATCTGGAACATCGGCGGCTCTTTCTCAAAATCAATCTTCATCGCGTATGGATTACGCGGTGCGAATGCATCTCCTTTCGGAGGATCGAGCAAGTTCGGAGGCGTACCCGGGATTGCCGGTAACGCTTCATTTCGGTCATCTGTCGGACGCGGCATTGAACCAAGAAGTCCCCATGTATATGGATGACGTGGCTCATAGAAAATTTCATCAACCGTTCCTTTTTCGA
Organism: Exiguobacterium sp. s101; assembly: GCF_018617835.1. Classification (NCBI taxonomy): domain Bacteria; kingdom Bacillati; phylum Bacillota; class Bacilli; order Caryophanales; genus Exiguobacterium; species Exiguobacterium sp. s101. The sequence goes on from NZ_JACSKX010000001.1 coordinate 367,485, forward strand.
CGAGACGACCTGCATACATAACAGCAACGCGGTCAGCCATATTCGCGACAACACCTAGGTCGTGCGTGATGAAGATAATTGCAGTACCTGTCTTTTGTTGAATGTCTTTTAACAGTTCAAGAATCTGTGCTTGAATCGTAACGTCAAGTGCCGTTGTCGGTTCATCGGCAATTAACACTTTCGGGTTACATGCGAGTGCAATCGCGATTACAATCCGCTGACGCATCCCACCAGAAAGTTGGTGTGGATATTGCTTCAAACGCGCTTCAGGGTTTGGAATCCCTACAAGTGTCAACAGTTCAAGGGTACGTTTTTTCGCATCCTCACCTGTCAATCCTTGGTGCTGCTTTAGCCCTTCAGCGATTTGTTTGTAAATCGTCATTGTTGGGTTAAGCGATGTCATCGGGTCTTGGAAAATCATTGCGATGTCGCGACCACGAATTTTGAGCATTTCTTTTTCCGATAATTTCGCCAAGTCTTTCCCTTCGAACATGATTTCTCCGTTCGTGATTTCACCTGGAGGGTTCGGAATGAGACGCATGATTGCCTTCGAAGTAACGGATTTACCTGAACCCGATTCTCCTACGATGGCGAGCGTCTCGCCTTTTTTCAAATCAAACGATACACCGCGAACAGCTTGAACTGTTCCGGCATATGTGTGGAACGAGACCTCTAAGTCTCGTACTGATAAAATCGTTTCCATGCACGAGTCCCCCTCTTTCTGTATTATTTACGCATTTTCGGATCGAACGCATCACGCAAGCCATCGGCAAGCAAGTTGAAGCTAACCATGAGCAAGACGATGATGACCGATGGGATAACAAGGAGGAACGGGAATGTCCGTAATTCTTTGTATCCATCGTTGATCAACGTACCAAGTGATGCTTGTGGCGGTTGAAGCCCGATTCCGATAAAGCTGAGGAATGCCTCGAAAAAGATGGCCGATGGAATCGTGAACATGAGTGTGATGATAATCGCACCCAACGTGTTAGGAATCAAGTGTTTGAAAATTAAACGGGTACTTGATGCGCCTAATGTACGAGCGGCCAAGACGAACTCTTGGTTTTTCAATTTTAAAATCTGACCACGAACGAGTCGACTCATCCCAATCCATCCTGTGATCGCCATGGCTAAAATGATGGTGAAGACACCCGGGTCAAAGATCAAGATGAATAGAATGATTAAGATTAAGTTTGGTACACCTGTCAAAATTTCAACGATCCGTTGCATGATATTATCGGTACGTCCACCGAAGTAGGCAGAGATTCCACCGTATGCGACTCCGATGACCGTATCGATTATCGCTGCCATCAAACCGATGAAGAGGGAAATACGCGTCCCTTCCCAAATACGCGACCAAAGATCACGTCCGAGATAGTCCGTACCGAACCAAAAGTTCTCTTCTACACTCTTTTGTTCATAAAAATCGATGTCGCGTCCACCGAGTGACGCCATCCCGTCAAAGCCTGCCCATTCGAGACCAGTGACTTTAGGCGGTAGCTTTGCTTGTGAAATGTTTTGTTCGTATGCGTCACGCCCTGAAAGCATAGGACCAAAGAGCGAGAGCAACACGAGAAGTAAAATAATCGAAAGCGATACGATTGCCGCTTTGTTTTTCTTTAGACGCATCCAAGCATCTTGCCAAAAGTTTAAGCTTTTTCCTGCAATTCTTTCACCAAGCTGTTCATTCATTTTTACCGGTGCGAACATGTCTTGGTCGAACTGTTCGAAATTCTTTTTGTTTTCAATCATCAGTTATTCCCCCCAAGACGAATACGTGGGTCAACAACGCCGTATAGCAAGTCGACAAGTAAGATAATTAAAATGAAGACAGCCGAGAAAAATAGTGTCGTCCCCATGATTACGGTATAGTCGTTCAATGTGATTGACGTGACGAACAATTCTCCGAGTCCAGGTACAGCAAAGATTTTCTCAATAACGAATGTACCTGTCAAAAGAGCCGCTGTTAACGGACCTAAAATTGTAATAGCTGGAATCATTGCGTTACGCACCATGTGTTTCCACACAATCGCGTTACCACTAAGTCCTTTAGCCTTGGCGAGCGTGACATAGTCCTGTCCCGTAACCTCAAGCATCTCGGTACGGACAAAACGAGCAATCGATGCCGTGACTCCAAGAGATAATGAAATCGTCGGCAAAATCGTATGTGCTGGCGAATCCCAGAATGCGACTGGGAGCAACTGCAATTTGACCCCAACATAGTACTGAAGAAGGGCTGCGAAGACGAAAGATGGGACAGAAATACCGATTACCGATATGAACATCGCACCATAGTCGATTACCGTGTTGTGACGAATTGCCGCGACAACACCTAACAATATACCTACAAGAGTTCCGAGAACTAATGCTTGGAGCCCTAGTTGTGCTGAAGGACCGATTCGTTCCATAATCAATTCAGTTACTGGACGGTTTGCTGTACGGAATGATACACCAAGGTCACCTTGAAGCATGTTTCCGATGTACGTCGCGTAGCGGACCGGCAGCGGATCATTGAGTCCGTAGCGGTCATTCAATAATTGAATTTGTGATTCTGTCAGTTTTTCCTGGTTTTGATACGGAGAACCTGGGAGCAGGTCCATCAGGAAGAACGTAAACGTGGCAATCAAAAAGAACGTAATGACGCCGTAAGTCAGCCGTTGTAGGATATAACGTCCCATGAATAAAAACCCCCTGTTTTTTGTCTAATTCTTTCTACTACTTGCACCAACAGCTTTACTATGACATATGATCCATTTTTCAAATTCACAAAATGAAAGGAATTTTCTGAAAGAATAGATTACACCTCATCTCAAGGCTCTTAGTACAGTGGCTGAAAACAAAGAATATTCTTTTCAAAGATTATTCTGAATTTTCACTGTTACTACATTATACTTTACCAACAAAACATTTGAACAGTATTTTTTCTTACTTCAGTAGAATTTTTTAGAAAATTGGGGACATGCGGTTCGCATGCCCCCTCATTCCATTACTTAATATCAACGTATTTGTACTGGTAATCAGCACCAAATAATTGACGGTTAAAGTTTTCGATGTTTGGACGAATCAAGTATGCCACACCAGCTTGATAAATCGGCATGATTGCTTGATCTTGTTCAATCAAGAGCGCTTCTGCTTCTTTGAACAATTCGTAACGTGCATCAATGTTTGTTTCAGCAGATGCTTCATTAATCAACTTGTCATATTCAGATGACTTGTACTTGATATCATTTTGGCCGTTATTTGATGTGAAGATACCAAGGTTTGTAAGTGGATCTTGATAGTCAGGTCCCCAAAGTGCGAACGACATTTGGTAGTCCCCGTTTGCTTCACGCTCGAGTTTGTTGTTAAAAGGCTGTTGCGCGATCTCAACCGTTACGTTCGGTAAGTTCGACTCGATTTGACCTTTCATGTACTCAGAGATTTGTTTCGATACTTCGCTATCGAATGAGAGAAGTTCGATTGTTGTCGCTTCTCCGCCTGTTGCATCTTCCCAAAGTGAAGCTGCTTCGTCAGCGTTCGTTTCGAAGTATTTGACGCCTTCAGTATAATCCGTTCCATCTTCATATTTGATGAAGTCTTTCGGGATGAATGAAGTTGTTGCCATTGAACCGTTGTTCAAGAGCTGATCGATGATTCCTGATGGGTCAACTGCACGTGCGATTGCCTTACGTGCATTTACATCAGAGAAAATGTCATCTTCATGATTGAACTTGAAGTAGCCGATTGACGAACGAAGACCTGTATTGTAGTCTTCATCTTCTTGGAATGCTGCGACTTGTTCAGATGCAAGGCCAGCGTAATCCACATCACCAGCTTCGTACAAGTTCACGACTGTAGATGTTTCTTTAACAACTTTTACGTCAACAGAGTCAAGTGCGACGTTTTCTTTATCCCAGTACGTGTCATTTTTCGTTAAAACATATCCCTGCTCACGATCCCAATTAGTCCATGTGAACGGTCCATTGTAAAGAAGGTTTTCAGGGTTTGTTGAGAAATTTTCTCCCGCTTCGGTTGCAAATGCTTCATTGATCGGTGTGAACGTACCGAATGAAGTAAGCGATACGAATGATGGGTCTGGACGCTCAAGCGTGACTTCGAGTGTCTTCTCGTCAATTGCTTTTACGCCAAGCTCTTCTTTCGGCGTGTCACCTGTGTTGATCGCCTCAGCGTTTTTTATTGTGTTCATGATGTAAGCGTACTGTGAACCTGTCGCAGGATCGACAGCGCGTTGCCATGCATAAACGAAGTCATTTGCTGTGACCGGTTCTCCGTTTGACCATTCAGCATCACGAAGTTTGAACGTATAAACAGTTCCGTCTTCGCTTACTTCCGGCTCACTTTCTGCGAGTGCCGGAACGGCATTTCCATCTTTATCAAGACGGTAAAGACCTTCCATCGTGTTTGCGATCAAGTTGAATGCGACTGCATCTGTAGCAAGCGCCGGGTCGGCTGTTGTGATATCTGACGTATCCGTCAAACGAAGAACTTTTTCTCCATTTGAAGAACCGTCGCCATCAGAGTCTCCGCCTGTCGAACAAGCTGCGAGTACTGAACCGAGTGCTAAGATGAGTGTCATCATGAGCAGAATCGATTTCTTCTTCATTGCGATTTCCCCTTTCGATTTGAAAAGCTAGCCGTTCGTCGAATGAACATCTTACTTTTTCTTTAATTTTCTGAATATTTCATAAAGTATTCGACGAAAGAACGTTAGGACTATTGTAAGAAATTTTTAATCAAACTGTCAACTATGGAATAAAACGCTATCATAAAATCTACCTTTCACACTCGCTTTCCCCCCCGTCTTACTAGTATCATAGAAGAAACATAGAATGGCGACTCATACCTTCTACGGTTTGAAAGGAGATTACAGCGTTGAAAAAGTTTCGAAATATATTTTTTGTTTGGGGAATTGTTACAATCGTCTACACCATTTGGTCCTTTTCCGCCTATTATCGAAGTGAATCTTTTCTCTTTCATTTGAGTGGCGGATTATTCGTTTCAGGAATTCTCACGTTTGCGATCGGAATGTTTTCACATATGAGCGCGACCGGTCTGTTCGATGGCTTCATGTATGGTTTCAAACGAAATCGACGGGCGAAACTTAAAGAAATCGATTCAGACTATGAAGAGGACGAGGAAGAAGATCCTGAAAATCGTCTTCTTCGCAAACAATCAGCGTGGAGCTGGGTGTACGTGGGAGTCGGGAGTACCGTACTCTCATTCCTCATTGCGTTGATTTAATTCATCTTTTAGTTAGTCGGATTCTGTGCTAAACTTAATGCAGAATAAGAACACATGGAAGAAGACAAGTAGTTCAAATTTCCTTTTCTCCAGAGAGTCTACGGTGCTGCGAGTAGATGATAAGACTTTGAACGAATGGACTTTGGAGTGGCTCGCTTGAACTTGAGTATGGCGAGACGGTTCACGCTCGTTATTGCGTTCAAGTGGCATATTTCATGCAAATTTGGGTGGCACCGCGGTTATTCGTCCCGATTTTTTCGGGCGGACGACTGCGGTTTTTTATATTTTACGGAGGTGTATACACATGGCAACTATTTTTTCAGGTATTAAACCGACCGGCGTCGTGACGCTCGGAAACTACCTTGGCGCGATGAAGCAATTCGTCGACCTACAAGACGATCACAATGCATATTATTGTATCGTCGATTTACATTCAATCACAGTTCAACTTGACCGCATCGAGCTCATGAACAACACAAGGAAACTAGCAGCACTTTATCTTGCATCGGGTCTCGACCCAGAGAAAGCAACCATTTTCGTACAGTCTGAAGTAAAAGCGCACGCCCAACTTGGATGGATGTTAACATGTATCGCCGGCATGGGTGAACTCGGACGCATGACGCAATACAAAGATAAGTCGCAAGGCAACGAAAACGTTGGCGCAGGGTTGTTTGTTTATCCGACCCTCATGGCCTCTGATATCTTGTTATACAATACAGAACTCGTTCCTGTCGGGGATGACCAAAAGCAACACATCGAATTAACGCGTGATTTGGCAGAACGTTTCAATAAACGCTACTACGAGACGTTCACGTTGCCAGAACCACTCATTCAAAAAGAAGGCGCACGCATTATGTCTCTTACGAATCCGACGAAGAAGATGTCAAAATCGGATACAAACGCAAAAGGGTATATTTCAATGCTCGATGAACCAAATGTCATTCGTAAGAAGATCAAGAGTGCCGTCACGGACTCGAGCGGTGTCATCTCGTTCGATCGTGAGAACAAACCAGGTATTTCAAACTTATTAGAAATTTATTCACTCTCGACAGGGACATCGATTGACGACCTCGTCAAACAATATGAGAACTCCAATTATGGAACGTTCAAGCAAGATGTGGCGGAAGCTGTCGTCGCTTTACTTGAACCGATTCAAGCGCGTTTCCACGAACTGATCGATTCTACAGAACTCGATGAAATTCTCGATGCTGGCCGCGCGAAAGCAGAAGCCGTCGCCAATAAAAATCTCGCGAAGATTGAAAAAGCGATGGGTCTTAGTCGCAAACGGGCAAAAGTGTAAAAGTAATTTAACCTATTAAAAAACTGCACCCCAATTGTTAGATGTGTCTAACAATTGGGGTGCAGTTCATTTTTTGAGAGTCTTTTTAATACACAAAAAAGAGAGACAGGCGTCCCTGTCTCTCTTAGTAAAGATGATTGATTATTCTTTGCCTTCGATTGAAGCCCACTTGTAAGAGTAGTCCGCACCGAATGCATGCTCGACGATATCCTTAACGTATGGTTTCGTAAGGCGAGCTGAACCACGTTGGTAAACTGGTGAGATTGCGTTCTCTTCAAGAACGATTTTCTCAGCATCTTGCATTTGAGTCCAACGCTCAGCAGGGTCTGTGCTTGATTTCGCATCAGCGATGAGTTTATCGAATTCTTCGTTCGACCATTTACCACGGTTGTATGGTCCGTCAGTGACGAAGAGGTCAACGAATGTCATTGGATCTTGGTAGTCAGGACCCCAACCAGCGAACGTGAACTCGAAGTCTCCGTTGTTCTCAAGGTCAAGTTTGTTATTGAACGGCTGTTGCTTGATAGTAACCGTCATACCTGGAAGGTTTTTCTCTAGTTCACCTTTAATGAACTCACCGATTTGCTTCGCAGATTCTGAGTCATAGTTGAGAAGTTCAAGTTCAATTTCTTCTGTTCCGAGCTCAGAAAGCCCTTCTTCCCAAAGTTTTTGAGCTTCTTCAACGTTGTATCCGCCGATATCTCCATTACCTTCACGGAAGTCTTTTCCGTCAGGACCTGATGCGAAGTCTTTTGGAACGAAGAAGTTCGCAGGGATTGAACCGTTCGCAAGAAGTGTTTCTGCAATCGCAGACTTGTCGTAAGCGCGGTCAATCGCATTACGAATTTTTTGGTTGTTAAGCTCTTCCACTTCTGTGTTGAATTGGAGATAGAAAATCGTCGGTTCTACGACTGTTGAGAAGTCTTCGTTATCTTGATATTGGGCTACGAGCTCCGAAGTCAAGCCTGTGCGGTCAACGTCACCATTTTCGTACAAGTTAACACCTGTCGAAACTTCTTTAACGACTTTAACGTTGATTTCTTCAAGTTTAACTGCTTCTGCATCCCAATAGTCTTCGTTCTTGACCATCTTCCAACCTTGTTCGCGCTCCCAGCTATCGAGTTTGAACGGTCCGTTGTAAAGAGTCGTCTCTGCAGATGTACCGAAGTTTTCGCCTTGCTCTGTGTCGAATGATTCAAGTTTTGGCATGAAGACACCAAAGCTTGTCAATCCGAGGAAGTAGTCAGCTGGTGCTGTCAATTTAACTTCAAGTGTTTGATCGTCGATTGCTTTAACGCCTACTGCATCGCGTTCGCCTTCGCCTGTATTGTACGCATCTGCGCCTTCGATGACAGACATAACGTATGCATATTGTGAAGCGTTATCTGGGTTGAGTACTTCTTTCCAAGCGTATTCGAAGTCGTTCGCTGTGACAGGCTCCCCGTTTGACCAAGTCGCGCCTTCACGAAGCTTGAATGTGTAAGTCTTCCCGTCTTCTGAAACTTCGTGAGATTCAGCCATACCCGGAGTTGGCTCATCGTTCTCATCCATACGGTAAAGACCTTCGTTAACGTTGTTCAACACGTTGAACGATACAGCATCCGTTGCGAGTGTAGGGTTAAGTGAAGGAATATCCGAGCTGTCGAGCAAGTTGAGGACTTGCGCTTCATCTGCAGAACCTTCCGAACCTGATCCGTTTGAAGACCCTGTGTCTTCATCCCCTGTCGAACATGCAGCTAGGAATGCACTAGATAAAAGTGTAACCGAAGATGCTAAAGCAAAACCTTTTTTCTTATTCATTGCGATGACCCCCTGATTTTTTCGTTTTAACGAATTGAATGATGGTAGAAAATTCAGTCATTTGTTCTGACAGTATTTGTTACCAAAATCCCGTTGATGCAATAATACAATATTCTGATAATTTTGCAAAGTGTTTATTTTGATTTTTCTAAAAAATTTTCTCTATAGGCTAAAAGCCCGCCTACAGCGGCGGGCTTTTAGCTCAATTTTCATATTTTTTTGTAAACGTTAGGACATATGAAGGACCGATGACCGGATAACCGACATGATCATAACTTTTATCAATCATATATGAACGTCCTGCTTGATAGATTGGCATAACAACTGCTTCTTCTAACAACTGTGCTTCTGCCTGTCGTAAGATCTTGTTTCGTTCATCTAAATTCTCTGTCACGCGCGCCTGATCCAGCAACTCATCATACGACTCACTTGCATATCGACTCGAATTCAACACATTTTCTGTCTCAAATTGAGTCAAATAGGCTGATAACATTGGATAGTCTGGTTGCCAACCCGACAAGGAGAATGTGTAATCACCTGAGACTTCTTTCCTAACTTTATCTCCTAAGGGAAGCTCGATGACTTTGACTGTTAATCCGTTTAACTGTTCTAAATTCTCTTTCAACTTTGTTGAAATTTGGCGTGCTTCCTCATCAACAAAACTAAGCAGTTCAATCTCCACTTCGTCCTTCTTGAGACGTTGTTTTACATCCTCAAATAATTGACTGGGGTCTCCTTCTAGCTCTTTGACAGCTGACTTTTCGTCCATGACGAGCAATCGTTCCGTTGTTTGCTCCGCTCGTGCGAGAGAATCTTCAATCGCCGTCCGTTCTAATGTCAACGCGAGGGCTTGTCGAAACGCTACATCATTAAACGGTGCTTTTTCAACATTCGGTTTTAAGTAAAATACACCACTCCGTGATACGTCCCGAATCGTCATGACCTCTTCGTTAACAGTAGACATGTCAAAATCATATGGAATCGGATGCATCCCGGATGTTTCGGACAAGTTCGGCTCACTACGGATAGAAACGGTTTCGAGCATGACGCTCTCCGCCTCACGATACGTTTCGTTTTTATGTAACGAGACAGTTGTATCATCAATTGAATTGATTTCAAACGGACCGTTTGTTTCTAGTTCATCCCACGCCTTCGCCGATAGTTGTGGTAAAAATGCGGGCATCGCTAGTACCTTCTCGAATCCTTCCATCGGTCGGATGAGGGTCAGTTCGAGCGTTTGATCATCGATTGCCTTAACTCCTAACGTACTGGGCTCTTTTTGCCCCAAACCAATTTCTTTTGCCGACTTGACATCTGCGAGTAAAAAACTGAATGGTGAATTCGTGTCATCATCGACAAGTTTACGAAAATGGTCGATGAACGTTTGCGCCGTAATCGCGTTTCCTTCTGTTGTCATACTCTCTTTTAACGTAAACGTATATACCGTCCCGTCTTCTGAACGCTCCAATTTTTCGACAAGGGCCGGCTCGATGGACCCATCTTCACCAAAGCGATACAGTCCTTCATATAGATGCGACAATATTGTTTGTGATGCCGGATCAATCGCTAACATGACATCCGGTTGTGTTGGAAGTGACTCTCCGTAAATCGTCAAGGTTTGCTCTTCTAGCGGTAATAGTTCACGTGACTGCTCTCGTTGTTCGTTCCAAATAAATAAAAAAAGGATAAGGACTGAACCTAACAAGGCGGTCACGATGAATGATTTCTTTTTCATTCGTTGTGCTCCTTTCTGTTAGACCAACCCTTATACCCTAACCTTTTTTGAATGATATTTCTACCGTCAGTTCGTCACTTTCGCAAATGCGAGTGTCGCATTGTGGCCCCCGAAGCCGAGTGAGTTACTAAGTGCATACTGGATTTCAAGTTCCCGATTTCCTTCTCGTACATAGTCTAAATCACAATCCGCTGCAGGTGATTCGCAGTTAATCGTCGGATGAATTTTACCTTCATGAATCGAAAGCGCTGTGATGACGGCCTCGACGCCACCTGCACCACCAAGGAGGTGTCCAATCATCGATTTCGAGGAGTTCACTGCGAGCTTGTCGGCATGTTCTCCGAACACACGACGAATCGCTTTTGTTTCGAGCATATCGTTGAGCGGCGTGCTCGTTCCATGCGCGTTGATGTATTGAACTTCTTCCGGTTTAATCCCGGCATCACGAATCGCTTCACTCATCGCCTTCGAGCCACCTTCTGCCTCTGGTGACGGTGCTGTGATGTGATAAGCATCTGAACTCATGCCGTATCCGACGACTTCTGCATACATTTTCGCACCTCGTGCTAATGCATGCTCATATTCTTCTAAGACGAGCACACCTGCTCCTTCTCCCATGACAAACCCGTCACGATTCTCGTCAAACGGACGGCACGCCGTACTTGGATCCGGATTCGTTGACAATGCTTTGTTGGAACAGAACCCTGCGAACGAGAGTGGTGTGATCGGTGCTTCCGCCCCACCAGCGAACATCGCAATCGCATCTCCACGTTGAATAACGCGGAACGCTTCCCCGATAGAGTTCGTCCCTGATGCACAAGCTGTCACGGAACAGTTACTCGGTCCTTTTGCGCCAAGATAAATAGACACTTGTCCGCTAGCCATATTCGGAATCATCATTGGAATGAAGAATGGACTGACACGACGTGGTCCACGTTCGTGTAGGATGGCAGATTGTTTATCAATCGTTTCGACGCCACCGATTCCGCTCCCAATCCAAGTACCGACATCATCCGCCATCGCTTTCACATCGAGCCCACTGTCTTTATGCGCAGCATCTGCTGCTAAAAGTGAATATTGAATGAAAGAGTCCATCTTACGTGCTTCTTTCGGTTCAACTAAGTGTTCAATGCTCCATTCTTTCACTTCTGCCCCAACCTTCGCCGGATACTGACTGATGTCAATCTTCGTCAACGTATCAATCGCATTGTCCCCTTTTAAAAGGCGATCCCACATTGTCGACACGTCGTTTCCTAACGGTGATACGACTCCTAACCCTGTTACTACTACTCGTTTCATAGATGATTCCCCTCCGTAATTGTTGCCTGATTCCATGTCAAACAGCTAGCACCCCATGTGAGACCGGCACCGAACCCTGCGATGACGACCGTTTGTCCATCTTGGATTTTACCTGATTTTACCGCTTCGGCTAAAGCGAGCGGAATGGATGCTGCCGATGTGTTTGCATGGTCTTGAATGGTCATGACGACTTTCTCTTCTTCTAAATTCAACCGTTCCATCGCAGCATCGATGATTCTGCGGTTCGCCTGATGCGGTACGAGAACATCGAGATCATTCAACGATTTATCCGCTTTATTAAGCGCTTCAAGTACGATTTCCGGCATTTTACGTACCGCAAACTTGAAGACTTCACGACCATTCATGACGATTTTACCCTCTTCATTTTCATATAGGTATTTACCACCAGTACCGTCACTCCCGAGTACGAATGAGTCAATTGAAGCGACCTCATCTTCTCCAAGTACGACGGCACCTGCCCCGTCCCCGAAGAGGACAGCCGTCGATCGGTCATCCCAATCAATCAGACTTCCCATCTTTTCTGCCCCGATAACGAGCGTCTTTTTAAACCCTTTTGAATCCATCAAGCTCTTCGCAGTGTCCATCGCAAAGATGAATCCGCTACATGCTGCACTCACGTCAAACGCCACGGCCCGCTTTGCACCGAGATTCGCCTGCACGAGGCATGCTGTTGCCGGGAAAGATGGTGCTGTAGCCGTCGCACAAACGATTGCCTCAATCTCATCAATCGTGACTCCTGCGCTCTGTAGAGCACGCTCTGCGGCACGTGTTGCCATATCTGCAACCGACGTCCCTGTTTCTGCTAAATGTCGTGCCTCGATGCCTGTACGCGTACGAATCCATTCATCGCTCGTATCCATTCGCTTTTCTAAATCGATATTTGTCACCCGATTGTCCGGTAAGAACGATCCGATGCCGATGATTCCAATATTCATATCGTCGACCCCTATTCTTAGTATCTGGTACTAATATAAGGGAATAAAAAGAGGATGTCAATGCATCCTCTTCGGTATAACTCGGTTATGCCTGTTCTAGTCGCTTCGTAACAGCCATGACCATCTTCGCAGAATTAATCGAAGCCGTTTCTAAAAATTCATCGAATGACAAGTTCGCCTCTTCATCCGCACTATCCGAGATGGAACGTGTCACGACGAACGGTACGCCGAACTGATAACATGTTTGTGCAATTGGTGCAGCTTCCATCTCGACAGCAGCGACCTCGTCGAAATGTCCAAGAATGTCTGCTACACGTTTCGAGTCATTGATGAATGAATCTCCTGTGACGATCAACCCTTGGTGGACATTCACATCAGGCAAGCTTTCAATCACATCTTTACAAACACTGACGAGTTTGGCATCTGCCTCATACGCCGGCGGCATCCCTGGAACTTGCCCGTATTCATACCCGAAAGCAGTCACGTCGACATCGTGGTGACGGACTTCCGTCGAGACGACGACGTCGCCGACCTTCATTCCTTTTTTAAAGCCGCCGGCAGAGCCTGTATTGATGACAACGTCCGGCTTGAACTTATCAATCAAGAGTGTCGTCCCGATTGACGCATTGACTTTGCCAATGCCCGACTTCAAGATGACGACTTGCATGTTTCCAAGATAGCCTTCATAAAAATGATAGTTTGCGATTTCCGTATCTTTCCGTTCCGTCAACTCATTCCGAAGCAAATTCACTTCTTCTTCCATCGCGCCGATGATGCCTACTTTCATTCCGGTTCCTCCTCATAAAGAGAGCGACTTCCGAATAGGAGGTCGCTCAACAATTTATTTGATTTCTTTTATTTCGACGACCATGTCGCCACCCGGTGTTTGAACCGTAACCACGTCTCCGATTGTACGTCCAAGCAATGCCTTGGCAATCGGTGATTCATTCGAGATCTTCCCTGTGAACGGGTCCGCTTCGGCTCCACCAACAATTGTATACGTTTCGTTTTCGTTGTCTTCTTGAATGAAGAACGTCACTGTCTTACCGATAGAGACAACCGAGTTATCCCCTGCGTCATCTTGAATGATGACCGCATTGCGGAGCATCTCTTCTAGTTGTGCGATTCGTCCCTCGACCATCGCTTGTTCTTCTTTTGCCGCGTCATATTCCGCGTTCTCTGACAAATCACCGAAATCACGAGCAATCTTAATATTTTCAACGACTTCTTTACGGCGCACCGTCTTCAGTTCGTTTAATTCATTCTCGATTTTCGCTTTTCCGTCTAACGTCATATAGTGTTGTTTTTCAGCCATTTCTGTCACTCCTTCATTGTCTCCTAGTATATTACAGCTAGGGTTGAATTGAAAACGATTTATTTCCTCACGCGCGATTGCGCTCAGTGAGCACCCAACGGATTTTTGTCACGAGTAAATCAATCGCGACAAAGTTTTCTCCGCCTTCAGGAACGATGATGTCTGCGTACCGCTTCGTCGGTTCACAGAATTGCAAATGCATCGGACGTACGACATTCGTATACTGTGCCACGACTGAATCAATCGAGCGTCCACGTTCATTAATATCACGTTGCATTCGTCGTAAAATTCGAACGTCCGCATCTGTGTCCACGAAGACTTTAATATCCATTAAATCACGTAAACGAGCATCTTCGAGCGCCAATATGCCTTCTACGATGACGACATCGACCGGCTCGATCAAAATCGTCTCGTCCGACCGTGTATGGGCCGCATAATCATATACTGGCTTCTCGACTGCCTGATGCTGTTGTAACTGTTGGATATGTTCGATTAACAAATCGTTATCAAAGGCGAAGGGGTGGTCGTAGTTCGTTTTGTACCGTTCCTCCATTGTCATCTCTGATTGATCCTTATAATACGCGTCTTGCTCAATCATGACGACCGATTGACCTTGAAACGCATCGACGAGCGCGCGGGCCACGGTCGTTTTTCCAGATCCGGTCCCCCCGGCCACGCCAATAATGACGGGTTTATGTTGCATCAAAGTTAAGTCCTCCTCATCGTAATTTACGACTGATTGCTAGGCCATCACCAAGGGGCAAAATTGCAGTATGATAATCGGTCCGTGCCATCAATTGCTCAGTAAATTGTTTTACAAGACGGACAAGCCGGCGTCTTCGACGATCAAGTACTGATACGTCTTCAAGCAGGACGTCTCCTCTCAAAAACAAATTATCGCTGTAAATCGTACCACCAATTGGTACTAAAGCGCCATACCCATCAAAAAATTTTTGATATTGTCCTTTCGCCGCATCAATAAATACCGCATCGAACTTCCCTTCAATCGAACCGATTAATTCGACAGCATCACCATGAATGAGCGTGATACGATCACGGACATCTGATCGCTTGATGAAGCCCGTCGCTTCTTCAAACCGGCGAGCATTTCGCTCAATTGTGACGATTTCCGCATCCGGCAACAACTCCGCCATGCGAATGGCACTATAGCCGATCGCCGTCCCTACTTCGAGGATTCGAGCCGGTCGTTGCATCGCCAGTAACGAGAGAAGCACTTCAGAACCTGTCAGATCCATAATCGGAACATGGTGAACGCGCGCGAATGCCTCCATCTCCGTCAAAAGCGGGGAGCGGTCATTAATCAATTTTTCTACATATCCTTCATAGGATGCATGGTCCACTCGTCCCACCTCTTCACTCTCTTCATTCAAACGACCGGAAGCAGATGCTTCCGGTCGTCCCATCAATTACTGTTTGCTTCTTCAAACGCTTCCCATTCGGAACGGTACTTATTGACGTTTTGTTGGTGGTCCTCATAGTTGACTTCGAACAAGACTTCACCATTCGGGAACCCTTCACGTGGAGGGCGTGCGTAGAAGTAAATGTTCTCTGTATCGTTCGGGTTGAGCACTGCCTCAAAGGCGTCACGGCTCACGGCCGCAATCGGTCCAACTGGAATGCCTTCATAACGATACGTATTATATAAGGAATCGTTCTCCAAGTCAGCGAACGAAGTGAAAATTGATGTTTCTCCTGTACCGTACCAAACGGTCGGGTCAGATTGTAATCTCATTCCGTCGCTTAAACGATTCTCGAAGACACCGGCGATTTCTTTTCTGTCTTCCGTCGACACGGCCTCTTTCTCGACAACGGATGCAAGAGAGAGCGTCTCATGGAACGTACGTCCTGAATCAGCTAAACGACCTTTGTATTCTTGATACATACTTTCAGTCGGCAATAACATCTCATCGATAATTTCGTTGAGCGTTACCCCTTTATTAAATTCATATGTGGCTGGGAACAGGTATCCTTCAAGCGGATGATAGATGCCGTCCTGCAACACTTCCTCCGTCAACATTTCGTGCTCATTCACGAGAGACTGAATGTATTCACGGTCACTCAATTGTTCTGAAATTTCTTCTTTCGGAATCTCAGCGACTTTCGCAAGTCGCGCAATCACCTGGTCGATTGTGAACCCTTCCGGAATGACAAGCTTGATATCAGGGACCACAATGACTTTACCTGTTTGCAACGTTTCAATCAACTCATCGATTGATTGTGACGGAGATAGTGTATACGTCCCCGCCTGAAACGAAGATTCATTTTTAAAGCGTGTATAGAAACGGAAAATCGTGCTACTCCTTACAAGCCCATTCTCTTCAAGTAATTCACCAATGTATCCCGAACCAGCTCCGAGTGGGACTTCGACCTCGACCGTTTCCGTCGATGTCGGGTCAATCGGTTCGACAGAGCGCTTCACAAATACATATGCGAGAGCAGATCCTGTGGCGATGACGAGAAGGAAGATGGCAAGGATGACAACCGTGATACGACGAACGATTCGGTTGCGGGCACGTTTCTCATCTGACATAGATGGATGATTCATGCATTTCTCCCCTGTTCTTTTTAAAAAGAGAGGCGACGAGGGATGATCCCTAGCCGCCCGTCCCCTATTTAGTCTAGACCGACTTCGTCGCTGACGATATCGAATGCCTCCATAACCTCGTCAAAGTCTTCATCGTCTTCGACAAGCTTCAAGATGAATTCGCCATCTTCAAGTTCTTCAATTTCAAATGCATATACTTCGATTGTGTCTTCATCTTCTGTTTCCGGAGCGCCGACCGGCTCAAGTACGACGAATGTCTTTTTCGTGCGGTCGCTTGTCATACGGAAAATTTCTGCAAATAAATGCTCATCTCCATTTTCATCTGGAATACGGTACATTTCTTCTTCACGACGGATTTCTGCCATGAGAGATTCCTCCTTTAATTCCCGGAACGATCCAGGTAGTTTTGTAAAATCATCACGGCCGCCATTTTGTCGATGACCGCTTTTCTCTTTTTGCGGCTGACATCTGCTGAAATGAGCATCCGTTCCGCCTGCATCGTCGTCAATCGTTCGTCCACCAACACACTCGGAAGACCAGTCTGTTCAGTGAGGACTTCAGCAAATGCTTCTGACGCCTCTCCACGAGGACCGATTGTTCCGTTCATGTTTTTCGGGTGACCGACAACAATTTCTTTCACATCGTACTGTTCGATAATCGGACGAAGGAGACGAACGGCCTCTTCAAAGTCAGGTTCAGTCCAGTAGACCGTCTCCACACCTTGTGCCGTCCATCCCATTAGGTCACTTACCGCGACACCAATTGTTTTCGAACCGACATCGAGTCCCATGACTCGCTTCATATTAACCCTCTCTACGATCGTTCAAATACGATTTGACCAACTCTTCGAGTAGTTCGTCCCGCTCAATTTTGCGAATCAAGTTTCGCGCATCATTATGACGTGGAATGTAGGCAGGGTCACCTGACAATAAGTATCCCACGATTTGATTGATCGGTTGATATCCTTTTTCCTCGAGTGCTTGATATACCGTAATCAGCGTTTCGCGTGTGTTAGCACGTTGATCATCTTCTGGAAAATTGAATTGCATCGTGCGATCCATTTGGCTCACAAGAATCCACCTCTTTCCGTTTGCACTTCACACTCTATTATGCCAGTGATTGGACATAATGTGAAGCAAACTTCAATGCTTCATCTAGTTTTGTTACATCGCGACCTCCGGCTTGCGCCATGTCTGGACGACCGCCACCGCCGCCACCGCAACGTGTCGCGACTTCTTTAATAAGTTTTCCGGCATGGAAGCCTCGGTCATTCAAGTCTTTCGTCACGCCCGCGACGAGGTTGACTTTGTCTCCGTTCGCAGACCCAAGGATGATCACGGCAGAACCGAGATTTCCTTTCAAGTCGTCGACCATGCTACGAAGAGCATCCATATCTTGTCCATCGACGCGTTTCGCAATCAATTGGACGTCACCGATTGTCTCGATTGCCTCTGTTAAAGAAGACGCTTCGATGTTCGCAAGCTTCGCTTTGAGTGACTCTGAAGCGCGCTCTACTTCTTTGATTTCAGCTTGAAGTGCCTGAACACGTACCGGAACCTCGAGAGGTTTCGTCTTCAATAGTTTCGCTGCCGCTTCAAGCGTTTCGATTTGCATGTTCATCACTTCGTATGCGCCAGCACCTGTGACCGCTTCGATTCGACGTGTCCCAGCGCCAATCCCTGACTCAGACAAGATTTTAAAGAGTCCGATTTCAGCCGTATTGGATACGTGGCAACCACCACAAAGTTCAACCGAGTAGTCACCTGCTGATACGACGCGAACGACATCGCCATATTTCTCACCAAAGAGTGCCATCGCTCCTTTTGCTTTCGCATCAGCGATGTTCATCTCTTCGATGTCGACACCGATCGATGCCCAAATCTTCTCGTTTACTTGACGCTCAATCGATTGAAGCTCGTCGGGTGTCACTTGACCGAAGTGAGAGAAGTCAAAACGAAGGCGATCTGGTGTCACGAGTGATCCAGCCTGGTTGACGTGCTCGCCGAGCGTGTCTTTTAGCGCGCGGTGAAGAAGATGCGTCGCCGTATGGTTTTTCACGATCGCTTGACGTGATGCTTGGTCAACCGTTGCCGTGACTGCCGCTTCCGCTTTTGCCACACCTGATTCGACCGTGACCGTGTGTAAGTTTTGACCGTTCGGTGCTTTTGACACATCTTTGACACGAAGAACGAAATCTTCTCCGACGATTTGTCCTTTGTCACCGATTTGACCACCGCTTTCTGCGTAGAATGGTGTCTGATCGAGCATCACTTGTGCTTCTTCCCCGGCAGCGACGACGTCGACGAGTTCGCCATCGTGAATCAAGCTGACAATTTTTGCATTCGTCTCTAAATTGTTGTAGCCGAGGAACGTCGATGGCATCGTGATGTCCGCGAGCACACCTGACTGAATCTGCATCGATTCAACGTCGGTACGCGCTTGTCGTGCACGTTCACGTTGCTCATTCATCGCTTCTTTGAAGCCGTCTTCATCGACCGTCATCTGATGATCTTCTGCGTATTCGATTGTCAATTCAAGTGGGAAGCCGTATGTGTCATAAAGACGGAACGCATCTTCACCGCTGATCACGTTCGACCCTGCTGCCTTTTGTGCTTTTGCAACTTCGTTCAAGATCGCGAGTCCATCGTTCAATGTTTCATGGAAACGCTCTTCCTCGTTTTTAATAACTTTTTTAATGAAATCTTTCTTCTCAGTCACTTGTGGATAGAAGTCGATCATGATGTCTCCGACAACATCGACGAGTTCATACATGAACGGACGCTCGATGCCAAGCATCTTCGCATAACGCACGGCACGACGGAGGAGGCGACGAAGTACATATCCACGTCCTTCGTTCGACGGAAGTGCCCCATCACCAATCGCGAACGATACGGTACGAATATGGTCCGCGATGACTTTGAACGCGACATCTTTGCTGCCGTCTTGGCGGTAAACGTCTCCGCTGATCTTTTCTGTTTCACGAATGATCGGCATGAAGAGATCGGTATCGAAGTTCGTCGGAACGTCTTGAAGGACGCTCACCATCCGTTCGAGTCCCATCCCCGTATCAATGTTTTTACGTGGGAGTTCCGTATAATTCCCGTGCCCATCATGGTTATATTGACTGAATACGATGTTCCAGATTTCAAGGTAACGCTCGTTCTCCCCACCTGGATACAGTTCAGGGTCGGTCGGGTCGTCTCCAAACGCTGGTCCTCGGTCGAAGAAAATCTCTGTATTCGGACCAGACGGGCCTTCACCGATTTCCCAGAAGTTATCTTCAAGCGGGATGATGCGGTCAGCCGGCACACCGAGCTTCAACCAGATCTGTTTCGACTCTTCATCGTCCGGGTGAATCGTGACGGACAGGCGCTCCGTGTCGAGACCGTACCATTCGTCACTCGTCAATAGCTCCCAACCCCATGTGATTGCTTCTTCACGGAAGTATTCACCGACTGAGAAGTTTCCGAGCATTTCGAAGAATGTATGGTGACGAGCGGTCTTCCCAACGTTCTCGATATCGTTCGTCCGAATCGATTTTTGAGCGTTGACGATGCGCGGGTTCGCAGGGATGACACGACCATCAAAATATTTTTTGAGTGTCGCTACGCCTGAGTTGATCCACAAAAGAGTCGGGTCTTCGACCGGAACGAGCGAAGCACTCGGCTCAACGCTGTGACCTTTTGATTTAAAGAAATCTAAGTACATTTGGCGAATCTGTGCGCCAGTCAATGATTTGAGCGGTTTCATGAACAATTCCTCCTTAAATTCTGAACGAAACGAAAAAAAGCGATGCCTGCCCCTGTGGAAAGGGACGAAAGCATCGCTTCGTGGTACCACCCTCGTTCGCACGGTAACACCGTGCCTCGAAACATCCGTTAACGTGGATGATGCGCCCAGGTTGAGTGGGAACTCCAGAATAGCTTCGGTCGGCCTGCCCCCATCTTCTCGCAGCCTAGGAAGATGTCTCTGTAGAGGTGGTGACGACGTACTCATTTCCTTCATCGTTTGTATCGTTTCAGTTGTCTATTCGTCATTATCACACGCGCTTATGAAGACGTCAAGACTTCCCACCTAAGCGCTCGACCAATTTCGTCCGTCGCACTGGTTCCTCTTCTCGTGTGGCCGCCTCGAGTGCCCGTACGTCCCCGAACAGCAGTAAACTTTTCTTCGCCCGGGTCACAGCTGTATAAATCAAGTTACGCGACGACCGGAATCCTCCGTTGAAGAAGACCGGCATGAGCACGATTGGGAACTCCGAACCTTGTGACTTATGAATCGTGATGGCGTAGGCGTGAGTAAACTGATCCCATTCACTACGGTTATATTCGACTTCCGTTTGGTCGAATCGAATATAAATCTTATCGACCTTGTCGACGTTCTCTTTGGCGAAGAAGATGTTCGTGATTTCACCGATGTCTCCGTTATATACGTTTTCTTCAGCATTATTGACGAGTTGTAGCACTTTATCGCCATTTCGGTAAATGCGTGTCCCATGTTTTACTTCACGGGCATTCGACTTAGGATTGAACACATTTTGGAGCGCCTCGTTCAACCCGTCAATCCCGCATACACCACGATACGTGGGAGCGAGTACTTGGATGTCAAACGGTGAATACCCTTTCCGAAGGGCAGCCCCTGCCATCTGACAGATCGCTTGAAGCGCCGTCTCCTGATTCGCCGTATAGAAACGACGGTCCGGGAGCGCCGCCAACAAATCGTCCGGCATTTTCTTGGCGTTCAAAGAATGCGCGAGCCGTAAAATACTCGACTCCGACGCTTGACGATGGACGACGTCAAGTCGAACGACCGGAATCCCGTCCGTCTGCATCAAATCCGCAAGTACTTGCCCCGGTCCGACAGACGGGAGCTGATCGCGGTCTCCGACGAACAAGATTTTCATGCCGTTCGGAACAGCCTTCAGTAAACTCCTAAACAAGAAGATGTCAATCATCGATGCCTCATCGACGATGAGCACTTTCCCGACAAGCGGATTCGTCTCATCCACTTGGAACGAACTTCCGTCGAACTTCAACAGACGGTGAATTGTCGAGGCCGGTAGCCCTGTCGACTCACTGAGGCGTTTCGCCGCTCGACCCGTCGGTGCGGCCAAGACGAATGGGAACGGTTGGTTCGGTACAGGCTCTAACTTCCAATCGAAGACGTCACTGAGTGCATGAATGATGCCTCGAACGACAGTCGTCTTCCCTGTACCCGGCCCTCCGGTGAGTACCATGAGCGGTGATTTAAGGGCGAGCTCGATGGCTTCTCGTTGCTGTGTCGCATATTCGATCGAGAACATCTCCTCAACACGTCCGACCGCATCAAAGATTGTCGTCATGTCCACGTCTTCTGTCGTCGACGTCGCCATGATTCGGGCCAACTCCTCTGCCGCCTTCCGTTCGGCACGGAAGACACGGGGGTGATAGACGACCCCGTCTTCGATAACGACTCGTTCCTCTTTCGCAAGTGACTCCAAAGCCGTGACGAGGACGTCACCTGGGTCCGCTCCGATGATGCGAGGCATCTCGGCCTCGAGTTGGTCTGCGGTTACATATAGATGACCGTTCCCTTGTTCGAGTTCTAATACGTAAAGTACTGCTGCCGCGATGCGTTCAGGATGGATTCCTTGAATCCCAAAATGCGCGGCGATGGCATCGGCCGTTTTGAAGCCGATACCTTGCACATCGTACATGAGCGCGTATGGATTCTTTTCAATCGTTTCCATCGCTCGGCCTTCATATTCTTTATGAATCTTTGAGGCGAGACGTGGCGTCACGTCGAATGGGGCGAGAAATAGTAACAGTTGGTCGACCCCGTATAAGACGTTCAGACGTTCCGTAATCACACGTGCCTGTTTTTCTTTCAACCCGTCGACCTCTGACAGGATGCTCGGATGTTTCACGATTTGGTCGATACAATCGTCGCCGAGAGCATCCGCAATCTTCTGCGCCGTCTTTTGACCGATTCCAGGGAAAGATCCGTTCGTCAAAAAGCGGACGGCTGCCCGTTTCGTCATCGGTACGACACGGCGAATCCAATCGGCCTTCATCTGTTTCCCAAATTTAGGGTGTTCTACGAGACGACCGTGCGCCTTATACGTCTCGCCTTTCTCGATGCCGACACCGACGCCCGCGATGACCATCTCGGTCTCGTCCGTCTCAAAATTCTTTTCTTTTATTCGTACGAGCGCGATTGTGTGCGCTTCTTCTTCTGATTGAAACAGGACTCGAATGACTTTTCCAGTCAACTCATAAGGTGCTGCCATCATATCCGACACCTCCAGCTATTTTTCCATCATCCATTATAGCCCGAGATGAATCGATTGAACAAATGACCTATCCGAACAGATTTAAGATTTGTTCAATCCGATCAAGGTCGACGACTTCTAAAATGCGTATCAACTGTTCGATATCGACCCGGTCCAAAATGCGCTCAACCTGATCAAGGTCCACTTCTTCAATCAGACGCTGAATCCGGTCTAAGTCCCCAGATGCCTGATATGCCTCGAGTTTTGTGAAGAGCTCGGTCTTCTCGATTCGAATCGAATCTTCCAGCATTCCCCTCGCCCCGAATAGGACGAGACCGATGACCGCCAACTGAATCAACCAGTTCGTCACGACTTTCCAAAACGGGACGGTCTGATGGATGAATGGGATGAGCGGAATGAACGTTACCTGAAGGAGTAAAATCCCAACCTGGGCATATACGTTCGGAATGAGGAATCCGAGTACTGCAAGAATCAATGGAACGACCCACCCGACACCGACGTGTTCAGATGTATGCTGCCAAGACTTCCGTTCCGAGTACACGTAGTGAACAACCCATCCGACAATGAGGAGCGCTACGAACAGCATGAGTAATAACGTCAAGAGCCCTCGTGGTTCAATGACCACTTGATACAAAATCGTATTCGTCCACTTCCCGTCTGCCAGTCGTTCATTCACCGATTCAAGTAATTGTGTGAACCACACATACTCGGTAATGAAAAACAAAATGACACTGACCATGCTGAATTTTCGCAAGCCACTCGACCTCCTTCTATAGGTTGTCATTCCCCCACTTCAAGACGGGTAGTCGCGTTTTTGATTCAAAGAAACGGGGAACTGTTCGAATGACACAATGAAGGAGGAGTCATAAATGGGTAAACGAATTCCAGTCAGCGGATTATGCGAACTCGTGTTAGAAGTGACGGATATGGAAGAAGCGGTAGCATTTTGGCATGAAAAATTAGGTCTCCCCGTCGTCGAACAATGGGTCGGTGACGATGCGGAACCGAGTGAATCCCAAGAACATGCGAACGAGCCGTGGGCAACATGGCTCTATATCGGAGGGAATACACGACTCGGACTTTGGTTGAAGCGTAACTTCACAGAGGAAGAAAACGCGAACCGCAAACAAGATGTGACCGATTGGGACACACTTTATGACGAAGGTGGCGTCCACGTCCATTGCGCGTTCTTCGTTCCGATAGAGTCGTTTGAAAAAGCACTTGAGATTTTGAATGATACCAATGTCCCGGTCAAACTGCGAACGTGGGATGAAGACGAGACGAAAAATGGGAAAGAGCGCTCTGCTTACTTTAAGGATCCGAGCCATAACATTATCGAACTGTATACGAAAAATATGGACGAGGCTTACGGAGAATTTGCCGGAGAACCCGTCAAAATCACGACGAAACAACTCTAATCGCGTTAACGAAAAAAGTGCCATCGCTCCATTGCGATGGCACTTTCCTATTCAAGAAATCAGTTCCCAAGCAGTGCATCCATCTTCGCGATGGCGTCACGTGCAAGTTCATGATCCGGTTGCATCTCCAAGACGCGTTGAAGTTCGGCATAGGTTTTTTCTTGGTCTCCCAAGAAGGCATATGCGATTGCCAAGTTGTAGCGTGCATCCGTATGGCTCGTATCGAGGTCGAGCGTCTCTTCCAATGCGTCGACCGCTTCTTCCAACTGTTCACTTTGCGCAAGTGCAAGTCCGTATTGGAACGTGATTTCCACGTCTTCCGGCGATTGCTTCTTCGCCTCACGTAGACGTGGCATCGCGCGAACAAAATCACCCATCGCCTTGTACGTCAAGCCGAGCATGAAATGAAGATCGGCATCGTCCATCCCCGAAAGGAGTGCTTGGCGAAGCGAGGTCTCCGCAGACTCCAATTGTTCAAGTTCATAAGCGAGAGCGCCTTTCGCATAGTGCGCGGCACCGAATGAATCATCGAGTTTAATCGCTTTGTCATAGAAGATGGCGGCACGGTCGTAATCGTTGATCGCCTGAAGCAACGTTCCCATGTTGACGAAACCTGTTGGGTCCGTCGGGTTCTCTTCAATCGCCTCATTGAAATGTTTGGCTGCCTGTTCAAATTCACCTTGTTGCATCGCTTGGATGCCTTGTTCGTTTGCGTTCATATTCAATCACCTCATCCGATATAGTCGAGTCGTTTGCCATTGCGGTATGCTTCGTCGATTGTCGCTCCACCGAGACAGACGTCGCCGTCATAGAAGACCACGGCCTGTCCTGGTGTGATGGCACGTTGCGGCTCATCGAACTTGACGAGGACTTCGCCATTTTCGAGCGGAGCGACCGTGACCGGCACGTCTTGTTGACGATAGCGGAACTTCGCCGTCGCCCGGAACTCATTTGTTGGAGCAACACCCGTCCAAGAGAGTTTTGAAGCAAGGAGCGCGTCCGAATAGAGCGCGTCATGATGGAAGCCTTGTCCGACGAACAAGACGTTGTTCTCCAAATCTTTTCCGACGACGAACCAAGGGTCCCCGTCGCCACCAATCCCGAGACCGTGACGTTGTCCGAGCGTATAATACATCAACCCGTCGTGACGTCCTTTGACGACACCGTCGAGCGTCCGCATCTCACCTGGTTGTGACGGAAGATATTCCGATAAGAACTCTTTGAAATTCCGTTCTCCGATAAAGCAGATCCCAGTCGAGTCTTTCTTCTTCGCTGTCGCGAGTCCTGCTTCTTCTGCGATCGCACGCACATCTTTCTTGTCCATATGACCAATCGGGAACATCGTCCGCGCGAGTTGGTCTTGAGACAATTGGTTCAAGAAATACGTTTGATCTTTGTTGTCGTCTTTTCCTCGTAGCAGACGGTGCTCGCCGTCAACGTAATTCACTTGGGCGTAATGCCCCGTCGCGACAAAATCGGCACCGAGTCGAAGAGCATGGTCAAGAAATGCTTTGAACTTGATTTCTTTGTTACACATGACGTCCGGGTTCGGCGTTCGACCGAGACGATATTCTGCTAAGAAATATTCAAAGACGCGGTCCCAATATTCTTTTTCAAAGTTGACCGCATAGTACGGGATCCCGATTTGGTTGGCCACGGCGATGACGTCTTCATAATCCTCTGTCGCCGTACACACACCGTTCTCAT
Organism: Exiguobacterium sp. s101; assembly: GCF_018617835.1. Classification (NCBI taxonomy): domain Bacteria; kingdom Bacillati; phylum Bacillota; class Bacilli; order Caryophanales; genus Exiguobacterium; species Exiguobacterium sp. s101. The sequence continues at coordinate 393,093 of NZ_JACSKX010000001.1, forward strand.
CCGTGTCGTCCCAGTTTTTCATAAAGATTCCGATGACATTGTACCCTTGTTCTTTCAATACGTGGGCCGTCACCGATGAATCGACGCCACCTGACATGCCGACGACGACCGTCGTCTCTTCAGGGGCTTTCGTGCGTAAATTCATCTATCTCACTCCGTTCATAAATGTCGAGACGACTTCTTGTAGTCGCTCCGCGAGCCGTTTCGCGTCCTCGACCGAGTTGCCGTGTCCAAAACTGATTCGAACAGACTGACGCGTCCGTTCTGAATCCCCGTACATCGCCGACAATACATGGGACGGTTCGATCGACCCTGCCGTGCAGGCACTCCCACTCGAAATCGCCATGCCTCGCATATCCATCATGATGAGGAAAGGTTCAAGGTCAATTCCAGGGATGTATAGGTTCACGATGTGAGGTAAACGGTTTGACCCGTTCACTTCATAAGTTACGCCTAGTTCGTCAAGACGTTGACGCAGCGCCAGATCGAGCGACGCATAGAGTGTCACCCGGTCCTCACGCTCTGCCATGACGAGTTCAGCTGCTTTTTGGAATCCGACGGCACCCGGAACATTTTCCGTGCCGGCTCGACGTTTACGTTCTTGTTGTCCACCAAAAGAACGTGACGCTAATTTTACACCTGTTTTCATGAAAAGAAAACCGATACCTTTTGGCCCATTCACTTTATGCGCGGACGCCGACAATAAATCGACATGGATCTTTTTCACATCGATTTCTTCTGTACCGAGCGCCTGTACCGCATCAGTATGGAAAATGGCTTGATGGTCTTGTAACAACTCGCCAATCGTTTGAATCGGTTGGCGCGTCCCGACCTCGTTGTTGCCATACATGATCGACACGAGAATTGTGTCATCTCGTAACGCGGCCTGGAACACATCTACATCGACAGCTCCTGACGCGTCGACATCGAGATACGTGACATCAAACCCCTCTCGTTCGAGCTGTTCCATCGCATGAAGCACGGCATGATGTTCGACTTTCGTCGTGATGATATGTTTGCCTTTTCCTTTGTGGGCATAGACTGCACCGAACAAGGCATAATTATCCGACTCCGTCCCACCTGACGTGAACACGATTTCGTTCGGTGAAGCACCGATCCATTTCGCAAGGACACGACGTGACGAATCGAGCGCCGCTCGGGCATTACGACCAATCCCGTGAATGCTCGACGCGTTCCCATACGTCTCTAAAAAGTAAGGTGTCATCGCTTCAAGGACTTCCGGTCGCATCGGCGTCGTCGCAGCGTGATCAAAATAGTTCATAATAAGGTCACCTCGTTCTTAAATATAAAACATGTAGCCGTCTGACTCTTCTTCTGCGAGGTCAGCGAGTGTCGTCTCATCTAGGACGGTATCGATTGCCTCTTTGATTTTATCCCAAAGCTTTCGTTTCACCGCATCATCTGCTTCAGAGTCCTCGACAACGGCTAAAGGTCCTTCAAGTAAGCGTATAATTTCTCCTGCCGTCACTTCTTCTGCCGGTTTGACGAGTTGATAGCCACCGTATGCACCACGTACGCTCTTGACGAGGCCTCCGTTTCGGAGCGGACCGATCAGTTGCTCTAAATAATGCTCCGGCAACTCATGACGTGCCGCAATCTTTTTTAAACTGAGCGGTTTGTTGTCTGTCTCTCGTGCCAACGCAATCATAATCGTTAAGCCATAACGGCCCTTTGTAGATATTTTCATCTTCAAGTCTCCTTCTGTTATACTAATCGAACAAACGTTTGTCGAAAGGAATGGTTACGTATGCCTGATTTGTTTCATCAATCGAATGGTGGACCGCTCGCCAACCGGATGCGCCCCGAAACGTTAGATGACGTGATTGGACAGCGACATATCGTCGGCGAGGGCAAGCTCCTTCGCCGTGCCATCGAAGCGGATCGACTCGGTACGATTATTTTATACGGTCCACCGGGTACCGGTAAGACGACACTCGCTCGTGTCATTTCGAATTACACGAAGGCGACGTTCGTCCAATTGAACGCCGTCACCGCCAAGCTCGATGAATTGCGAAGCGTCATTCGTGAAGCGGAGTCCCGGTTTGACTTCGACGATGAGCGAACGATTCTTTTTTTAGATGAGATCCATCGATTCAATAAACTTCAGCAAGACGCGCTTCTCCCTGCCCTTGAGTCCGGAAAGCTCGTCCTCATCGGAGCGACGACCGAAAACCCGAGCTTTGAAGTGAATGCCGCCCTGTTGTCTCGGGCGACGGTGTTCCGACTTGAGCAGCCGGGTGCCGAGGAGTTACGTGCCGTCCTTGAACGGGCGCTCCATGACTCCCGTGGTCTCGGGAACTACTCTGTGAAAATGGATGAAGCTGCTGCTGACCATTATATCAAAATGGCGGACGGTGACTACCGTGTCCTATTAAATGCACTTGAACTCGCCGTCTTAACAACGCCAGAAGTGGACGGGCAGATTCACATCACACTAGAGGTCGCAGAAGAGTCGATTCAACAAAAATCGATCAAATATGATAAAACGGGCGACCGACACTACGATGTCATCTCGGCCTTCATCAAATCGATTCGTGGTTCGGACCCGGATGCCGCGCTCTACTGGCTCGCCGTCATGATCGAAGCTGGCGAGTCCCCGCGCTTCATCATGCGTCGTCTTTACGTGCATGCCGCAGAAGATATCGGAATGAGCGATCCGAACGCGCTACTCGTCGTCGATGCGGCAGCACGAGCGAGCGAATACATCGGCTTTCCTGAAGCCCGTATACCGATTGCAGAAGCTGTTCTTTATCTCGCGACCGCCCCAAAATCGAATGCGGTCATCACTGCCATCGACAAGGCGCTCCATCATGTCCGAACAGTCGAAGGTGGACCTGTACCGGTGCATCTCCGTGACGCCCATAGTCCCGGGGCACGTGAACTTGGGAACGGGGTCGGTTATAAATATCCTCATGATGAAAAAGACGGGTTCGTCCCTCAAAACTATTGGCCTGAGAATTTGGCCCGAAAACGACCGAACTACTATAAGCCGACGCCTCGTGGATTCGAGCAACAAATCCAAAAACGGCTTGAGTATTGGGAAAAACGACGCTGACTCACAACGAGTCGCGTCGTTTTACTTTTGGATTCGATTGATCTCGACTCCTGCTTGTTCGAGCAAGTCGTTAATGACGTAACCGGCAGCTACAAGTCCTGCGACCGATGGGACGAACGCGTTCGAGCTCGGTGGCATCTTTGCTTTCCGAATCGGGGCGTCTTTCTTGCCGACGACTTCGTTCACATCTTCGCGTGTCACGATTGGAGATTCGTCCGAGAAGACGACTGGGATCCCTTTATAAATCTTTTCTTTACGGAGACGTGTCCGGACCATCTTCGCAATCGGGTCATATGACGTATCTTTGATGTCGACGACTTTGATGCGAGTCGGGTCCATCTTGTTTGCCATCCCCATACTCGAGATGACTGGAATACCACGGCGCTTACACTCCACGATTAAATGGATCTTATAAATGATCGTGTCTGAAGCATCAATGACATAGTCGATGTTTTGAGCGAAGAATTCTTCGTACGTCTCTTCTGTATAAAACATCTTCAGTTGAACGAGGTCGACGTCTGGATTGATGTCGAGGAGACGCTTGCCCATCGCTTCTACTTTCGGTTGGCCGACTGTCGACAACAACGCGTGGATTTGACGATTGACGTTCGTGATGTCGATGTCATCTTTATCGACGAGGACGATGCGTCCGACGCCACTGCGCACAAGTGCCTCGGCTGCGAATGAGCCGACGCCACCGACACCTAAAATCGCGACCGTTTTATTTTTTAAAGCATCGAGGCCTTCTGAACCGATGGCCAATTCATTTCGTGAAAACTGGTGTAACATGTTTCTTCCTCCAACCAATTCTATTTTCTCATACTATTTTACTCGGAATTATATTCAAAAAAAAGACGTCTCTCGACGTGTTCTCAAAAAAATCGATGGGGCCCGGAGTGCCGTGACGATGCCTTGCTTTTGAACCTGCGTATGCAGGTGGGTGACCTAGCGTTTCCTTCACAAGTCCTCCTGCACGTGATGAGGCAGTTGATCCGGTTAGCAGTTCGGTCTCCCGTATTCAAAGTGTTGGCTCAAAATAACGAAGGCGGCTCTCGTACACCTCAGGTATCCCATCTGTTGATTTAACTATAGCGCTTCTATAAAAAGAAGTCAATGAGAAACACCGACTTCTCGTGACAGTTTCGTCACAACCATTTGTTACGAAACGCACGGTCAGGATCGTACGTGAACTGTTGACGCTCGATGTTAAAATGCCGATTTCGTGAGTCGTTTCCAACACCCGCTTGATAAGCCCAATTCGCCCAATTACTAGCGACATCATAATCGATCAGCTTCGATTCAAAGTAGGCTGCTCCGTATCGCCAATCCTGCATTAACTCCTTAGCGAAATAGTTGGCAACGATTTGCCGACCCCGGTTCGACATCCACCCTGTTGCATTTAGCTCGCGCATGAACGCATCGACAAACTCCACTCCGGTATCGCCTCGTCGCCATTTCTCGATGATGTCAGAATCGACCCGCCACTCCTTCGGCTTCGAACGAATCCCCTGCTCCCGAAACAATCGTTTTCCTTGTTCAAGTGCGACCCATTGAAAAAACTCACGCCACAACAACTCAAAGTAGAGCCAGTACGTCGATTCGTTCACACTATGTGTCCGCTCGTGCGCTTCTAATTCAAAGAAGACTCGACGCGGAGACAACGAGCCATTCGCCAAATACGGGGACAACTTTGTCGAATCGTCGACCCCGAACCCATTCCGTGTCTCTTTATACGTTCGAATCGGCACGGACAAATAATCATTCAACCGACGTTTTGCAGCTAATTCGCCACCTTTGAAGGGGAATGCCGTCCTCGGGTCTTGCTCGACTTCTTGAACTGGGAATGGGAACGTCACTTCGCGTTTAGACGCTGTCGCCTTTCGGGAGGTGAGTTCGCGTGATCGTACATCATATTCGACTGCTTTACGGAACTCTGTAAACAGGAACGGCATCTTTTCAAATGGGATATCAACTTCTTCAAATAACGTAAATCCTTCGAACGTTTCGTACTCCCCCTCCCACTCCCCGATTACTTTTTCTTCACGCTTTCGTTCATTGTATCCGATTGCCCTTTGAAACAAGAGACGGTCGGTCGGGTCTAGTGTGTCGAGCGGATGCCCGACATGGACATACAACGGAATCCCAAGAGCATTCAATGAACCTGCCACGTCTTCTAACGTTTCTTTCAAAAAATGAAACCGTTCGTTCCCGAGCGGAATGACACCATATCGATTCTCAACAAGCTGCTTTGGACTGATAAAATAATGCCCTTCTATCGGATCATCATGTCGCAGCGCCTCCTCGAGTGGCAAGTGATCATCGACGCGTAAATCATTTTGGTACCATATAATTGTTTTCATGAAGAGACCTCCTCCATTACTTAGTATGATGGATGACAGTTTAGTACAAAAAGATTAGGATGTGTTTGAAAAATGTTTTCAAAACCAATTTGTGTGGAATATATTCATCTAGAAGAGAAAGGGGTGCTACTATGGCTAAGAAAGGTAAGATGGGATCATTAATCAAAGTCGCGACGGCGGTCGCACCGTTCGTCTACAAATATTATAAAAAGAATAAAGCTAAAAAATCATCGAAGAAATAACGATCTCGTCTCAGCTTTAACGCTGAGACGTTTTTTTCATGTTTTCAAATCGAGTGTGCTAAGATAAATCAATCATTTTATTGAAACGAGGCGATGTTCGTGCACGCAAGGTCTATCCACTTTTTACGTATTCTCTTCAAATGGGGCCTCTTCATGACCGGATTGTTCTTACTCGCACTCGGCTCATCGATCATGATCACGGCAAATCTCGGTGTCTCCACGTGGGACGTCCTTCATATCGGAATCGCTCACCATCTTCCGATTTCAATCGGAACGGTGATTTTATGCGTCGGTCTTTTACTAATCCTATTTAAATACATACTTGACCGCATTCGTCCTCAGTTCGGGACGCTCGTCAACGCGGTTTTCGTCGGGGTATTCATGAACTTGATTTTAAATGAGCAATGGCTTCCTGTTTTCGAAGGGATGATCATGAATATCGTTTGGCTCACATTCGGCATATTTGTGATGGGTATGGGAGCTGGTCTGTACGTCGCTGTCGGGTATGGTGCCGGTCCCCGTGATGGATTGACGCTTGCCTTAGCAGACCGTTTTAAAAAGTCTGTCCGTGCTATGCGGACTTGGATGGAGTTGACTGCTTGTCTTATAGGCTGGGCGCTCGGCGGACCGCTCTTCTTCGGCACCGTCCTATCGATTTTCCTCATCGGTCCGTTCTTCCAGTTCTGGTTAGAACGGTTCCGCCTGTTCATCGCCTACGTCGATCGTCTCAAAGTAAAATTTGCATGACTTAGAGAGGGATTCCCTCTCTTTTTATGTGTTCGGAATCAAGACAATCTTTCCGAACTTACCTGATTGTTTGAAGTACGTTTGCGCTTCACGTGCCTCTTCAAGCGGGAACGTCCGATCAATGACCGGTTTTAGCTTCCCTTCAGCAATCGAACGCAACATTTCGGCAAATTCATGACGTGTCCCGAGGACAGACCCGTACATCGCAATATGCTTCAAGTACAGTGTCCGGAAGTCGAGATGGGTCGTCTGTCCGCCGGCAGAACCGGAAATGCAGAATTTCCCACCCTTCTTCAATACTTGAAGAGACATATCAAACAACGCATCCCCGACGACATCAAGCACGGCATCGATCGGACCGTCGTTCGCGGCAATGATATCATCGGCGAGCGTCTCAGAACGATAGGAAAAAAACTTCAGTCGCCCCGAACGCTTTCAATTCTTGCTCGTTTTTCAAATCACCGACAATGGCGAACACTTTCGCACCGAAAACATTCGCAGCAATCTGAACGTTGAGCGAACCGACACCACCGCTCGCACCTGTGACGACAATCGTCTCACCGGAACGGATGTGTAACTGTTCATTCATATGCCACGCTGTGAGTCCGCTCACGGAAAAAACCGCACTTTCGACAAAATCGTCGAGTGGCATATCAAAACAAAGGTCGGCCGGCCAGGCAACGTATTCTGCATAACCTCCGTCATATTCTGAACCAATAAAGGACATATCGTCTGACAAGTGTTCTTTCCGTTCAGGTCCGCTCGAGGTGAACGGAAACAAGACGACATGTCGGCCGATCATCGTTTGATCGACCTCGTCCCCAACCTCGACGACTTCTCCCGTAATGTCTGAACCGGGAATGCGGGGAAAATGGACGCCTTCCGGGCGCCAACCTGACTTTTCGCCAGTTCCATACGCCCCTTCTCGCATCCAAATCTCGGTATTGTTAATGGCGCAGGCGCGCACCTTGATCAGTACTTCTCCCGCTTTCGGTGTCGGTTTTTGGATATCGACCACTTGAAGTTGATCGACATCCCCATATCCTACGACTTGCACAGCTTTCATGGTGTATCTGCCTCCTTCTCTTTCGTTCATCCATATGTATTTACCCACGAACCATTCATATCACGCCCAAAAGGTCACCATTCACAGGTGACCCTCCGTTTAAAGCTGTTGGCGTTGTAACAGATTTGTGAAGACGCCGCCTTTTTGGCTGAGCTCTTCATGTGTCCCGTCCTCGACGATTCCTTCGGCCGTCACGACGAGGATCCGATCGGCATTCTTCACCGTCGCCAAGCGATGTGCGATGATGAGCGTCGTCCGATTCGCCGCTAGTTCATTGAGTGAATCTTGAATGATGGCCTCGGTTTCCGTGTCGAGCGCCGAAGTCGCCTCATCCAAAATCAAGATCGGTGGATTTTTCAAGAACATACGTGCGATAGCGATTCGTTGTTTCTGACCACCAGAGAGTTTGAGTCCTCGTTCCCCGATTTGTGTGTCGAGACCGTGTTCGAGCTCCTCGACGAGCGTCCCGAGATGCGCCTTCTCTACCGCATACATGATATCGGCATCGGTCGCAGCCAGCTTCCCATAAGCGATATTCTCACGCAATGTACCCGCAAACAAGAAGACGTCCTGTTGAACGATTCCAATTTGGCGACGTAAACTCTCTTTCGTCATATCACGGATGTCCATGCCGTCAATCGAGATGGCACCCTTTGTGACGTCATAAAAACGAGGGATGAGTGAACAGATTGTCGTCTTACCTGCCCCGCTCGTCCCGACCAAGGCCACGGTCGTCCCTTCCTTGATCGACAAGTCAATGTCCGTCAACACTTGGCGATAATCCGAGTATCCGAACGAGACGTTGTCGAAGACGATATCGCCTTTCAACGTCTCAACATCAACCGCTTCGTCGCGATTCTTAATATCCGGTTCTTCGTCTAAAAGTTGCGTGAAGCGTTTAAATCCTGCCATGCCTTTCGGATACATCTCTAAAAGTGCCGTGATTTTTTCAATTGGCTTGATGAGTAAGTTCATGTACAAGATGAATCCGACGAGCTGACCGTAAGACAGCTGTCCTTCATACGTCAAATACGCTCCGTAAACGAGGACGAGTAACGTCATGAGACGCGTCGTGATGTAGATTCCGGCGAGTGACTTACTCATGACTCGATACGCTTCAATCTTCGAGCCGCGATAGAAGTTGTTGTCCTTTTGGAAACGTCCGATCTCAAACGTCTCATTCGTGAACGACTGTACGACACGTGCCCCTGACACACTGTCCTCAACGCGTGCGTTCACTTCCCCGATATTCGTGTACATCTTTTGCCATGCCTTGTTCATGTTTTTATTCGCATACGTGATCATGACGATGAGGAACGGTACCGCGACAACGGTGACGAGTGCGAGTTCCGGGTCAATCGAGAACATGATCCCGAACGCACCGAGTAACGTCATGATGGCGATAAAAAAGTCTTCCGGCCCGTGGTGCGCCACTTCCCCGATATCGAACAAGTCGTTCGTGACCCGGCTCATTAAATGTCCGGTCTTATGATTATCAAAGAATCGGAACGACTGTTTATGGATATGCGTGAACAACTCTTCTCGCATGTCTGTCTCGATATTGATTCCTAGCTTATGTCCCCAATAGTTGACAACATACTGCATCATCATGGCCAATATGTAAAGAATCAATAGACCGATGCTAACAATGATAATCCAGTTCCATTCCCCACCTGGCAACAAATCATCGATGAACCATTGAACGGCGAGCGGAAACCCGAGTTCAAGCAGTCCGACGAGAATCGCGAATGAAAAGTCGAGGATGAATAACTTCTTATGTGGCCGATAATAACTAAAAAAACGTGCAAACATTCTCTTACCCCCTTCTAAACATTAAGTGTACGCTTTTTTCCGAAAGGTGGAAAACAGGATGCATCCTTTTTTCATTATTTTTTCAATCGGCGTATAATAAAGGTAAGGAGTGATACACATGCATGTACACATTACAGAACGCGCGCTCGAACGAATCAAGTCGTTGAAAGGCAAACGCGAGGGACAGATACACCTCTTTTACGAGACGGAAGGTTGCGGCTGTGGAAACAGCGGGATCTTCGAGATTCGATACGTCAAGGAGAAGACACCGGAAGACGTCGAGATCGACTCGAACCTCGGTCCAATCTTAATAAAAAACTGGACGAAAGTATTTTTAGACGAACAGATGAAAATCGATTTCCTTGAAGACCGTCGTACGCTCGTCTTGAAGAGTGACGGGCAAGTGTTCAATTCGAATCTACTCGTCACGGACGGCACGGGTTGTCAGTTGAACGTCCCGAGCCGATGAAACAGACACTGAAACAACATCCGAGACTGTTGGTGCTCTTCTTCTTGAGCTTCGGGCTCGGACTGTTCGGGATCTATCTGGCGTTTACCGACTCGGTTTACACGATGTCTGCTGTCATCGCCTCACTGTTTGCGTTCGGTTTTGCGTTGCAGCGAACAGCGAAATATATGCAGCGAGAAGAGAATAAACGTTAACAAGAGTATGTGTTCCGATTAAATCCAAAATCCGTTTCACACATACAAAAAACGAGGATTGCCATGGCAACCCTCGTTTTTTGTGCTTATTTCTTCTCTTTCACTGCCGTACGAATCGACAACTCTTCAAGTTGCGCGTCCACGACAGGACTCGGTGCTTGCGTGAGCAAGTCGCTTGCCGATGCCGTTTTCGGGAAGGCGATCGTGTCGCGAAGGTTCGAACGACCTGCAAGAATCATGACGAGACGGTCGAGACCGAGTGCGATTCCTGCGTGTGGTGGTGTACCGTATTCGAACGCTTCAAGTAAGAAGCCGAACTGTTCGACTGCTTCTTCTTGCGTGAAGCCGAGCAATTTGAACATGCGCTCCTGGATGTCACGCTCATAAATACGCTGTGAGCCGCCACCGAGCTCGTATCCGTTCAAGACGAGGTCATAGGCGATTGCGCGAACGCTTGCCGGGTCTGTCTCGAGAAGGTGAAGGTCTTCACGGTTTGGCATCGTGAACGGGTGGTGGTTCGCGTAGAAGCGACCGTCTTCTTCTTCAAACGTCACGAGTGGGAAGTCCGTCACCCATAGGAAGTTGAATTTCGACTCGTCGATGAGACCGAGTTCGTGTCCGAGTTTGACGCGGAGTGCGCCAAGGCTGTCTGCGACGACAGTCGGTTTCGATGCAACAAAGAGAAGAAGGTCACCCGCTTCTGCATTCGTTGCTTCGATTAACTTTTGTGCATACGTCTCATCGAAGAATTTCGCGATTGGCCCGTTCAAGCCTTCCGCTGTCACTTTGAGCCATGCGAGACCTTTCGCACCGTATACCGCTGTGAACTCTTGGAGCTTGTCGATGTCTTTACGTGAGAAGTTGTCCGCCTCACCTTTGACGTTGATCGCTTTGACTTGTCCGTTTGATTCGAGTGCCGCGTCGAACACTTTGAAGCCGGCACCTGTCACTGCGTCCGCCACGTCGATGAGTTCAAGACCGAAACGTGTGTCCGGCTTATCTGAACCGAAGCGACGCATCGCTTCCGCATGAGTCATGCGCTCGAACTTCGCCGGTGTGTCCGTACGACCGAGCGTCGATTTCATGACTTGTCCCATCATCGATTCCATCATCGCCATCAAGTCTTCGATGTCCATGAAACTTGTCTCGATGTCGACTTGTGTGAATTCAGGCTGACGGTCTGCACGAAGGTCCTCGTCACGGAAACAGCGCGCGATTTGGAAGTAACGGTCAAATCCTGCGACCATGAGCAACTGTTTGAAGAGCTGCGGTGATTGTGGGAGTGCGTAGAACTCTCCACCGTGGACACGGCTCGGTACGAGGTAGTCACGTGCGCCTTCAGGTGTCGACTTCGTCAAAATCGGTGTTTCGACTTCAAGGAACTCTTCTTCTGTCAAAAAGTTACGGATTGTGTTCGACGTCTTCGAACGAAGGCGGAACGTCTCTTGAAGCGCCGGACGACGAAGGTCGAGGTAACGATATTTAAGACGAAGATCTTCTGAAACGTTTTCCGCTTCGTCCCCGATTGGGATTGGTGTCATCTTCGCCGCGTTCAAGATGTTGATCTCAGACGCGATGACTTCGATGTTTCCTGTCGGCATGTTCGGGTTCTTGTTCTCACGCTCGAGCACTGTCCCTTTCACGTCGAGGACGAACTCGCTACGAATCGTCTCCGCGAGTTGGTGGACTGCTTCGTTTTCTGGGCGAACGACGACTTGGACGATCCCTGTGCGGTCACGAAGGTCGATGAAGATGAGTCCTCCAAGGTCACGACGTTTTTGTACCCATCCTTTTAATTGTACTTCTTGGCCGATGAGTGACTCTGTCACACGGCCGTTCATATGTGTGCGTCCGATCATTGTGCTGCTCCTTCCGATAGTTCACGAATTTTGTCTGCGACGGCCGAGAGTGGCACGTCGACTTGTTCACCAGTCGTCATATCTTTCAAGGCGGCTGCCCCGCGTTCGACTTCATCATCCCCTAAGATGACTGTAAACTTGGCTTTCAGGCGGTCCGCCTGCTTGAACTGTCCTTTGAACTTGCGCCCTTGGTAATCTCGGTCTGCCTTGAACCCTTCCATGCGGAGTAGTTGCAAGAGGCGCGTCGCCGTCAATTCGACTTCTTTCTCACCTTGCGCGACGATGAAGACGTCAAGTCCTGTCTCGAGTTCAGGTAAGACCCCTTCACTCTCCAAGGCGAGGATAAGACGTTCCAATCCGATCCCAAAACCGATTCCCGGCATGTCAGGTCCACCGATATCTTGCACGAGACCGTTGTAGCGTCCGCCGCCACAAAGTGTCGTGATGGCTCCGAAACCTTCTGCCTCGGACATGATTTCAAACGCCGTATGTGTGTAGTAATCGAGCCCACGAACGAGCGTCGGGTCAATTTCATAGGTGACCCCGAGTGCGTCGAGTTGTGCGAGCACTTGGTCGAAGTAGGCTTTCGACTCTTCATTCAAATATTCAAGGATCGACGGTGCCGTCTTCATCGACGGGTGATCGCGATCGACTTTACAATCCAAGATGCGAAGCGGGTTCTTATACAGACGTGACTGGCAGTCTTGGCAAAGTTCACCTGCCACCGGCTCGAAGTGACGGATGAGCGCATCGCGGTGGGCGTTGCGGCTTTCCGCGTCCCCAAGCGAGTTGACGACGACTTTGATTTTCTGAAGCCCAAACGACTTGTAGATTGAGTAAGCGAGGCTGATGACCTCCGCGTCAACGGCCGGGTCGCTACTGCCGATCGCTTCGACACCGTATTGGTGAAGCTGACGGAAGCGACCTTTTTGCGGACGCTCATAGCGGAACATCGGTCCCATGTAGTAGAGCTTCGTCGGTTGGTCCGGATTTCCGAACAATTTGTTCGTCACGAACGCACGAACGACAGAGGCCGTCCCTTCTGGGCGAAGCGTGTACTCGTCTTTCCCTTTCTTCACGAGCGTGAACATCTCTTTTTGGACGATGTCCGTCGTCTCCCCGACACTACGTGTGAACAGGTTCGTTGTTTCAAAGATTGGTGTGCGGATCTCTTTATAGTTGTAACGGGCGCTCATGTCGCGAAATTTCCCCTCGACATATTGCCACGTCTCGACCGTGCCCGGAAGCAGGTCTTGTGTACCGCGTGGTGCTTTCATCATCACATTTCCCTCCTTAAAAATACAAAAAAGGCCCTCGTCCGCAAAGGGACGAGAGCCTGTGTAAGTTTCCCGTGGTACCACCCTCGTTGCAGAGCCATCACTTGAAACTCTGCCACTCGAAATCGGTTAACGCCCGATGAGACGGCTCCCCCTACTCGCTTTCAAAGGAGCACCTCCAAAGTGTCGTTCGGGTCATCATCCAGTCGATGCTTTCAGCCATGGCATCGCTCTCTTTGCTGGTGGGTTGACCGTACTCTTCTTTATCGTAGGTGTTTGACTATATGCTTCATGATGCCGAATCAAGCCGGTATCTGTCAAGCGTTTTTTTCGAGCATGAGTGTGACCGGTCCGTCATTGACAAGTGCGACGTCCATCATCTCACCGAAACGTCCCGTCTCGACGACGAGTCCATTTGACCGAAGTCGCTCGTTGAACTTTTCATAGAGCGTCTCGGCCATGTCCGGTTTCGCTGCCTTTGTGAAAGCAGGTCGCCGTCCTTTCATCGTATCACCATAGAGCGTGAACTGGGAAACAGACAAAATTTGACCGGACACATCTTGAATCGATAAGTTCATCTTTTCTTGATCGTCTTCGAAGACGCGAAGTCCCGTCACCTTGTCGGCGAGCCAGTTCACTTCCTCTTCTGTATCTTCATGTGTCACACCGACGAGAAGCAAGTATCCGGCGTTGATTGCCCCGACGACTTCTTCCTCGACTGTGACCGATGCTTCTTTCACTCGTTGCAATAATACACGCACGTTTCTCTTCCTTTCGTCACGTCATCATGACTCGGCTGACCGAATACACGTCTGAGATTTGTTTGATGCGCTCGACGACTTTCTGCAGGTGATTCACGTTTGGAATCGAGATCGTCATCGAGATGCGGGCTTGTTTGTTTTGGTCGCCCCGACCGCTGACGGCAATGATATTCGTATTCGTCGCCGACACGGCCTGAAGGACATCGTTCAGGAGTCCTGAGCGGTCATATCCAGTGATTTCGATATCGACGTTATAGTTTTTCTCTTTCGCCTGACCAACTTCCCATTCGACATCAAGGAGACGCTCTGGGTGTTGCTCGTTGACGATGTTCAAGCAATCTTTCCGATGAATCGAGACCCCACGTCCACGGGTGATATACCCGACGATTTCGTCGCCTGGGACCGGATTACAGCAACGGCTCATACGAACGAGCATGTTGTCGATCCCTTTGACCGTCACGCCTGCTTCCGTCGTCTTTTTCTTCGGTGACTGACTGACTTTTAACTCGCTGATGGCTTCTGATAGCTCGAGCTTCGGCTCTTTTCGCTGCTTTTCGGTCAACTTATGTGCGACTTGAGCGGCAGTGATGCCTTGATAACCGACAGCGGCATACATTTCTTCTTCATTCCCAAAGTTGAATTTCTCGACGACGATACTGAGTGCCGGTTCGTCGATTACTTCTTTCGGTTCGAATCCAAGCTTTTTGATTTCCGCCTCGACGAGATCTTTTCCTTTCTCGACATTCTCTTCACGCTGTTGGCGTTTGAACCATTGGCGAATCTTATTCTTCGCCTGACTCGAAACGGCGAGCTTCAACCAGTCCTTACTCGGACCGTAACTGTGCTTCGACGTGATGATTTCAATGATGTCGCCCGTCTCGAGCTTATAGTCGAGCGGAACCATCCGTCCGTTCACTTTTGCACCCGTCATCCGGTGCCCGATCTCCGTATGGATTCGGTAAGCATAGTCAATCGGAACAGAGCCTTTTGGTAACTCGAACACGTCCCCTTTTGGCGTGAACACGTAAAGCATGTCACTAAAGAAGTCGACCTTGAGGGACTCCATGAATTCCTCTGCATCCGTCGTGTCTTTTTGAAGTTCGAGAATCTCACGAAGGTGCGCGATTTTCTCGTCGAATCCGTTCGTCGAGACATTCTTCCCTTCTTTATACGCCCAGTGTGCCGCAATCCCGAACTCGGCGATGAAATGCATATCCTTCGTTCGAATCTGGACTTCGAGCGGTTCACCCTTAGGACCGATCACCGTCGTATGGAGCGACTGGTACATGTTCGGTTTCGGCATGGCAATATAATCTTTAAATCGTCCCGGCATCGGTTTGTATTGCGTGTGGATGATTCCGAGCACCGCATAACAATCACGAATCGAATCAACGATAATCCGGACCGCCATCAAATCATAAATTTCATTAAATTCTTTTTTGTGCTTGAACATTTTATTGTAGATGGAATAGATATGTTTCGGCCGACCGTTTACATCGGCATCGATGTGCACTTCTTCAAGAACTCCGTTCACTTCTGTGATGACAGAAGTGACGAGCGCTTCTCGTTCCGTCCGTTTTTGTTTCATCATCGAGACGATCTTGTAGTATTGCTGCGGGTTGATATATCGTAACGAAATATCTTCGAGCTCCCACTTGATCGTCGAGATCCCCATCCGGTGTGCGAGCGGTGCAAAGATTTCAAGCGTTTCTTCTGCCTTTTGGACTTGTTTCTCTTTCGGCATATGCTGAAGTGTACGCATGTTATGGAGACGGTCCGCAAGTTTGATCAAGATGACGCGCACATCTTCGGCCATCGCGATAATCATCTTCCGGTGGTTCTCTGCGAGTTCTTCTTTTTTCGATTTATATTTGATTTTACCAAGTTTCGTGACCCCATCTACAAGCATGGCCACATCCGGACCGAAATCGTCTGTCAATTGCTGTAACGAAATATCCGTGTCTTCGACAACATCATGCAAGAGCGCTCCGATAATCGTCGTAGCATCTAAGCCGATATCAACGAGAATGCCGGCCACTTGGACCGGATGGAGGATATAGGGCTCGCCCGAACGTCGGAACTGACCGGTATGATGAAGTTTTGCGTATTCGTAAGCGCGTTTCACTTCGGCAATATCGTCGTCACCCATATACTCCCCGAGCGCGTCGAGAAGATCCTCAATACTTACGATTTGTTTTTTGGTCATAACATTCGACACCCTTTTTCTTACCGCTCCAATCGACTCAGATTCGTCGCAGCATGGTAGTAGTTTATGTTCAAGATTCTCTAATTTTTATAACCATTATCGAAAAAATCTGACGACCTGTCAAAGGTTGTCGGTTATTTTCCTCAAAAACTATTCAAAAACGGGAAGCATATGCTTCCCGTTCAAAAAAAATCAGTCTTCGTATCGGATGAGTGAGAAGATGTCGTATCCTTCAAGACGCTCTCGTCCACCGAGTCCGTCGAGTTCGATCAAGAACCCGATTCCTGCCACAACTCCACCGAGCTGCTCAATCATTTTGATTGTCGCTTCAATCGTTCCACCTGTTGCGAGCAAATCATCAAGAATGACAACTTGTTGTCCAGGTTTGATTGAATCTTTGTGCATCGTTAAGATGTCCGTTCCGTACTCGAGACCGTATGATACACGAACTGTCTCACGCGGTAACTTTCCTTCTTTACGTACTGGTACAAACCCGAGTTCGAGCGCATAGGCTGCCGGGCAACCGACGACAAATCCGCGCGCTTCCGGTCCAGCAATCAACTCTGCTCCACGCTCACGTGCATAAGCGACGAGCTCATCTACTGATTTCTTGTAGACTTCGCCATCTTGCATGAGTGACGTGATATCTTTGAAGCTGATTCCTTCCTTCGGATAATCTGCTACTTCTTTAATATGCTGTTTGAAATCCATTTTATGTGTATGCCTCCTGCATCTTGTTCGATCGTAACGATTGTAACCGCTCTTTGAGCTCCGCCAATGACGCGTATACGAAACGCTCTTCGAGTTGTTGGCGTCCAATCCGGCGTTGATAGCACGGCGCCTCGGTCAAATCGCGTTTCGGTGCTTCTGGATTGACTCCAGGCAGTCCGTCTTCCATTGTAACAAGAAATTCGAGTTCAGAGAATACTTGATGCATAAATTGAATCGTATTTTTTGACCATTTTCGCTCTTTTGACAAACGAATCAGGTTTTCACGTAGATTTTTCCGTTCGCAAGTCGCCATATGCACATAATACGTTCGGAAATCCTCACGCGACGGAAGACGTTCAAAGAACGAGTCCCCTTGTCCGAACGCACAATAGATTCGTTCGACACCTTCATGAAGTTTTTCTGCGAGAACCCCTTCATCGTCAGGAAGATCGAGCAGGACAACGAAACGATTGAGTGGTTCATCGTCTTCATGAAGCGGAAAATCCTCTGATGTTCCTTGGAATGACAGGAACGACGTATGTTCTTTCGGCAGGTCCTTCAACTCTTGCACCGACTTTTTCTTCCCGCGGTAGTCAAATACTTGGAAGTCATCGACACGTAAATCTTGAATCATGAGCTGAGGCTTTCGCATCCCGTTCCATTCGTTCACCTGAAGACTCCCCATCACCGAGACATGAGCCATCTGCGAGATTTCCGAGACGACGTGTCCGAACCCGAACCCGATACCATCGAGCTCACGCTTGTCTCCGGCGAGCTGTACTTTCAAATGTGTTGCATCACGTCCGATTTGACGAATGTCACGTAGTTTCGCATCTGCCACGACAACACGTGGTGATGGGTTACCCATCCCAAATGGCGCGAGTTTGCCGATTTCTGTAATCAAATCGAGCGAGACGTCGTTGACCGTCAGTTTCAAATCGACATTGACCCTTGGCACGAACACGTCACCGGGAATCGATTCCGCTTGATGGTTCAGTCGTTCCCGTAGCTCAGCGACGTTTTCAGACTGTAACGTCATCCCTGCCGCGGCTGGGTGTCCCCCGAAGTGTGGCAAGATGTCTTCATTTTTAGAGAGTTCTTTAAACAGGTCAAACCCGTCAATCGATCGCCCCGAACCCTTCGCCTTGCCCGTTTCCGGGTCGTGACAGAGGAGGATGACCGGACGATAGTACGCTTCGACGAGACGAGAAGCGACGATTCCGACAACTCCAGGGTTCCATTTCTCACTCGCGACGACAAGCACACGGTCCTCTGTCATCGATGCTTCGACGAGCTCTTTCGCTTCAGCGGTGATCGTCTTGACGATATCTTGACGCTCTTTATTTTGCTTATCGAGTTGTTTCGCGAGCTCAAGTGCTTCCTCGACATGCTCGGCGAGGAGCATTTGAAGCGCCGGCATCGCCGAGTCGAGGCGACCCGCTGCATTGATACGAGGTCCGAACGCAAAACCGACCGACTCCTCATTCAATACACTGTCACCGAGACCACACACTTCTCGTAATGCTAAAATACCTGGTCGCTTCGAAGCTTCGAGTGCCGCGATTCCTTTTTTCGCTAGCAGTCGATTCTCTCCGTCTAGTGGAACGAGGTCGGCAATCGTGCCAAGAACGGCCAAATCAAGGAGTTCCTCCGGCATTCTTCCTAAAACCGCATGCGCCACTTTAAGGGCAACCCCCGCACCGGCGAGTTTATCGTACGGATAACTCGGGTCGATATGTGGATGGATAACCGCATAGGCGTCCGGGAGTGTCTCTTTCGGCTCGTGGTGATCCGTGATGATCAAATCGACACCAAGGTCTTTCAACAACGCCGCTTCTTCAATCCCAGAAATCCCACAATCCACCGTGATGACCAATGTGAACCCTTCATCGGCCGCCCACTGGAACGCTTCTTTGTTCGGTCCATAACCTTCTGTGAAACGGTTCGGGATATAGCACTCGGCCATGACACCAATTTCAGTCAGGGCGTGCCACATGACAGAAGAGGCGCTGACACCATCGACGTCATAGTCTCCATAGATGAGTACCATCTCACCTTCGTCCACCGACCGCTTGATTCGTGACACGACTTTCTCCATCTGTTCGAACAAGTACGGATCATGAAAGACGAGCTCTTCCTCGGCATACAAAAATGCTTTGGCCGCCTCTACATCCTGATGACCACGCTGAACGAGTAACGTCGCGAGTTGTGCTGATATATTTAATTCGCTTTGTAAACGTGTGACGTCGTCCGGGTTCGTTTCCGGGTAGAGCCACTGTTTCTTCGAATGATACATGTCCTTCACTCCAATCAATTGTAGATTATAGCAGACCGCGTGAAAGATGTGCCGTCTTGACATTTAAAAAGGTCTCCCGTTTGAAGGAAGACCCAGTCGTTACGCCTCTGTGACCGGCGTATCTTTTTTCTTGTTGATGGTTGTACGTTTGATGAGGAGCCATAAGTAAGATGCGATGAAGATGGATGAATACATCCCCATGAAGAGTCCGACCAACAATGCGAGTGAGAACCCACGGATCGACTCAGCACCGAACACATACAAGGCAAGAGCTGTCACGAGGACCGTGATGACAGTGTTGACCGAACGGACAATCGTCTCTTGAATCGAGCGATTGATGATCGACTCATACACGTCCATCGATCGAATTTTCCGTTCTTTTTCATACGACGTGATATTCTCCCGGACCCGGTCGAACGTAACGATCGTATCGTTGACCGAATAACCAATAATCGTCAGAATCGCTGCGATGAAGTATAGGTTGACCTCAACACCAAAGAGCGAGAATGCGACGATCATAAAGAACGCATCGTGTAGCATCGCGACCACAGTCGCCACCGCATAGGAGAATTGGAAGCGTACCGTGATGTAGAGAATGATTCCAATCGAGGCAACCGCTACCGCGTAAAGGGCATTCTTTGCCAAGTCACGACCGACTTGTGCGGATACGGTACTAATGTTCGGATCGTTGCCGAACTGTTCCGTGAAGGCGGTCTTGACGCTCGCAACTTCTTCTTGTCCTAATTGTCCGACGAACGTGACATATGCCAAACGCCCGTCATCCGCATATTGGACGCTTGAAATCTCTTGGTCGACACCCGCGTCATTGAACGCCTGTGTGAACTCTTCTTGCGAGACCCGCTCTTCCGTTTGTACCTCGACACGTGTTCCTGAGGCGAAGTCGATTCCAAGGTTCAATCCCCGGAAGAACAAGAGACCGATTCCAAGAATGACGATTGCCGACGAAATCAAGAACATCGTGCGCATATGTTTGACGTAATTCCATTCAGTAAGCTTAAAGTTCACGGATTTCACTCTCCTTCACACCAAACCATCCTTTACGTTTGTCGAACAGGCGACTTGAGACAAGGAGGTGCATCAAATAACGTGAGATGAACACGTTTGAGATGAACGTCATCGCAATTGAAATCATGAGCATAATCGCAAATCCTTTGACTGAACTCTGTCCGAAATAGAACAAAACAGCAGCCGAGATGAGCGTTGTCAAGTTGGCATCGATGATTGTACTGAGCGAACGACGGTTACCCGCACGGAACGCCGATAAGACCGACTTACCAGAGCGGAGTTCATCTTTGATCCGTTCTGCCGTGATGATGTTCGCATCGACCGCCATCCCGACACCAAGGACGAGTGCCGCGATCCCTGGGAGCGTCAAGACCGCATTGATTCCATTGAAGAACAACATGATTAAATTAATGTATAGAACGAGTGTAATAATCGACACGAGTCCTGGTAGACGATAGAAGAACAACATGAAGAAGAATACAGCGATAATCCCGATTGTTGCGGCAAATACCGTTTCTTCAAGTGCATCTTGACCGAACTGGGCCGATACCGATGTCGAATAAATCTCATCAAGCTTGACCGGAAGCGCACCTGCGTTCAAGATGTCAGCAAGGCGTTGACCGCTATCTGCGTCAATCCCACCACCTGAAATGATGGCTTTATCCGACAAGATTGGCCCGTTGACGGAAGCATCTGACACAATTTTCGAGTTCTCTTTTTGAATTTCTTCCTCGTATGTGTCACCTTCTTCGTAATCGAGCCAAATGACGAGACGATTCTCCGGAGCAGGACGTTGTGAGATTTCTGACGTCACTTCACCGAATTTGTCAGCGGATTGAAGCGTCAACTCAACGATCGGTTGCCCTTGTTGGTTGTAGCTGAGTGCAGCACCACGGGGCGCCAAGTCTTTCCCGTCGAGCAAGACGTTGTCATTTACGTCACGGAACGTCAATTGTGCCGTTGACGAGATGACTTCGCGCGCTTCATTTTGGTTCGACACGCCCGCGAGTTGGACACGGATTCGATTGTTTTCTTCGATTCGAACGTCCGGTTCGGATACCCCGAGGACGTTGATTCGGTTGTTGATGGCGCGAACGGTTGCATTCATCGCCGATTCGTCGATGACATCACCGTCTTCGAGCGGTTGCACTTCATACAAAACTTCGAATCCACCTTTTAGGTCGAGTCCGAGATTCGTGTTCTTGACGACCCATGGTGTCGTGAACACAGCGAGCAGGATTGTCGCAATCATGAGGATCGCGAAAATCACAATGTTGCCTTTTTTGTACATACGACTATTTCCTTTCTAGACCACTGTTCTTGATAAAAACTTCTCTTGTTAACATTACAAATTTTCTAAACATTTATCAATCATTTTCCTAAAATTGTAACGGCTGTTCACAGATTATCTGTCCTAATTTGCGTATAAGACTAAATGTTGTGCATAGGCAAAACTTCATGTATGATAAATCTAACCATTACGAAATTAAAGGAGTCTTCCCTCATGGATAGTACGATTATTTATGCGTTCCTCCTCACCTTGTTTGCAGGACTTGCGACAGGGATCGGGAGTATGATCGCATTCTTTGCGAAACGAACAAACACAGCTTTCTTATCGATATCACTCGGTTTTTCCGGAGGTGTCATGATTTATGTATCATTCATCGAGATTTTCCCAAAAGCGCTTGAAGAGCTCGTTGGCGCACACGGAGAATCCACAGGTACGATTTATACAGTCCTTGCGTTCTTCGGTGGTATGTTCTTGATTGGCTTGATTGATAAATTCATCCCAAAAATGGAGAACCCGCACGAGGTCAAATTCGTTGAATCGATGCAAAATGATCCGTCTACTCAAGAATTGGCGACGACCGCAACAAATGAATCGACCAACATCACTCATCCGGAAACACAAAACCGCCTAAGAAAAATGGGGATTTTCATGGCACTCGCTATCGGAATTCATAACTTTCCTGAAGGGTTGGCGACGTTCATCTCGACACTTGATGATCCTGCCGTCGGTCTTGCCATCGCGATTGCCATCGCCTTGCATAACATTCCGGAAGGGATTGCCGTCTCGGTTCCAATCTATTATGCGACGGGTTCACGGAAGAAGGCGTTCAAGCTTTCGATGTTATCTGGACTTGCCGAACCGGCCGGAGCTGCCATCGGATTTTTGATTCTCATGCCGTTTCTGAGCGACACGGTATTCGGACTATTGTTCGCGGCAGTCGGTGGAATCATGGTATTCATCTCACTTGATGAATTGCTACCTGCCGCCCGCGAATACGGGCGTGCCCATCACTCAATGTATGGAATGGTCGCCGGGATGATTGTTATGGCGACAAGTCTGATTCTATTGATGTAACAAACAATGCCCTGACGAAGCCGTCAGGGCATTGTTTTAATTTGTTTTAAATACATGGACAACATCTTTTAATTCGGACGACATATGGCTCATCGTCTCGGCAATCCCATTGATTTCCTGAATAGCCGCAAGTTGTTCTTCGACGTTCGCACCCGCTTCTTCGACACTGCGCTGTGTCGAGACAGCGTTCGTAGACATATCTTCAACCGATACCGCGACCTCTGTCGTATTGGCACTTACCTCTTCCGTCGCTGCAGCAATCTCACTCATTTGACGCGACGTTTCTTCGATGACCGCTACAATCTTCCGAAACGCTTCGGCCACTTCACCCATTTGCGATACCCCGTTCTCTACGTGCACACTCGACTCCTCAAACGCCGATTCGACTTGTTCTGTGTCCCGCTGAATGTCGCGGACGACGGTTTGAATTTGAATCGCGGACTGCTTTGATTCTTCGGCAAGCTTTCGAACCTCCGCAGCGACGACCGCGAATCCTTTACCATGCTCACCGGCACGTGCCGCTTCTATGGCCGCATTCAAGGCAAGCAAGTTCGTCTGTTCCGTAATGGCTGTAATGGAACGGGTGATTTTTTCAATCTCTAGCGACTGGTTCGACAGACGACTCACCATTTGGTTGGTCATTTCATTTGCCCGACGGATTTCTTGCATTCGCTTCTCGGCCAATTGAACCGTATCTAGTCCACCGTTCGCCGCCTCGAGTGTATGAATCGTCTGTTCATTCACCCCTTGTGAAGCGGCAGCAATTTGATTCAAGCCGTCAACCGCTTGATTGACACCGATCGTTCCTTCCTCCGCGCGCTTGGATGACCCTTGGGCAGCTATATTCATGTCTTCGAATAATCGTGAGACACCTTGTGTCGTCGTTGCCACATGATCTGTGCTTGCGTAAAGTTCCTCTGAATAGGCTGTGACTTTATCTGAAGCTTCTCCCACGCGACGAATCAAACCGACAAGGTTATGTTTCATCTCGTTAAACGCCGTCACAAGGTCTCCAAGTTCATCGTTTGATGCGACTTCGATATCTTCTCCCGTCAAATCACCTTCCGCCATGATTCGGGCTTGACGACCGAGTCGGTTGATCGGTTTTAGGAATAGGCGTTGTAGTGCTAAGAGAGAAAGAATTCCAATTACGACACCGACAACACTGATGACAATCATCCAAAAAATCGAACTTTCTGCATCCTTTTGAACCACCTCCGTCTCAGACTCAAGGAGGCCTCCTTTATACTCGACAAGATCTGTCACCGTCATGCGGACACGGTCCGTTGTAGGCGTCACACTCGTATTGAGTACAGTCTTATATCCAATCTCGTCTTGTTGCTGGCGAAGTTCGATCGCACGATTCATTTCGCGGTCCAACAGTTCGTTAAACTTTTCCAAGTCTTTTAGCCAAGATAAGATTTTCTCATCTGAAGACGATGCGTTGAGTTTTTTCATCAACTCATCACGATTCTCTTGAACCCCCTGTAAACTAATGAGTGTCTTTGGATTGGCGACAAGCATATAATAATTCAAATATCGTTCAGCATCCGTTACTGCCAATGACAAATTTTCTGCGAGGAGCATCTCCTGCATCCCTTCACTGAGAACCCGATCGTAAGCAGCTGTCGATTGTCTCAACTGATATGACCCGAGTGCTCCAACAATGACGAGGGCGATAATCGTCGGAACTAGTGCGATCGCCATACGTCTTTTAAGTGAAGAACGTCTATTTTGTTTCACACCGCTTCGTTCCCGTGTCCACCCTTTCCAATTTTTGAACGGTCTTACAAATCGTTTCACATCCATATCGTTCGTTCTCCTTCATCTCGGATTTCTTCTCACCTTGACATTAATGCAAACGTTTTCACTATTCAAATCGATTTTTCGAAATAAGGTGGATGAATTTGAAACTAATTCATTTTGACAAAAATAAGTCATCTTTTGTATACTTTAAATCGTAATAATTACGTTTTTTTGAGGTATTCAAATTAATGTTGAAAATACATCGGTATTAATTATTGGTGGTGGTGTCCACGGAATGACACTCGCCGTCTCTATGTCACATCTTCGTTCGACTCGTGTCCTTCACTCGAATCGTTTATTGACCATGCCCTGATGATATGGAGCTCTGGTCTCAAATGGTCACCTCGAGTGACAAGAGGCAGCCCGAAGAATTCTCCCCCAACTTCTCTCGACACAAAAAAGCGTCCGACCGTAACGGTCAGACGCTTACTTGCTTATTCCTCAAATGAGGCATTCGCTTTTTTCACGACTTCTGCCACTGCACTTCGGTTGAAGCGAAGAAGCGACTGGTCGCATTTCAAAACGACATGTGTGTCTTCGATTTGATGAACGACGCCGTGTAAACCGCCGATTGTGACAACGCTGTCGCCACGCTCGAGGGCGTTTTGCATCGATTGTACTTCTTTTTGGCGTTTCGTCTGTGGACGAATCAAAAGGAAGTAAAATACGACGAAAATCAAGATCATTGGTAATAACGCAACGAGTGTTTCCATGTGTAACATTCACCCTTTCCTTCAATATCAGGTTCATTATACCGTGAAACTGAAACAATGTCACATAATGTCCGACACGATTTCTTAGAAATTCTTCGCGTTCGGCTTGTTGTAACCGTATTCTTCGAAGAACTCTTCTTTGAAATCGAGCAAACGGTCTTCACGAATCGCTTGACGAACCTGCTCCATCAACTTCACGAGGAAGTGAAGGTTATGTGTCGTACACAAGTGAAGTCCGAACATCTCTTCCGCACGAATCAAGTGATGGACATACGCACGCGAATAATTTTTACACGTGTTACAGTCACACTTCTCATCGATTGGACCGAAGTCCGTCTTATATTTTGCTTGTTTAATCGTGACACGACCTTTTGATGTCATGAGCGTCCCGTTACGTGCGATTCGTGTCGGAAGGACGCAATCGAACATGTCGATTCCACGAATCGATCCTTCAATCAATGCATCTGGCGAGCCGACACCCATCAAATAGCGTGGTTTGTTTTCAGGCATGAGAGGTGTCGTGAATTCAAGGGCACGATACATAACGTCTTTCGGTTCACCGACCGAGAGACCTCCTACCGCATATCCTGGAAAATCGAGTGAGACAAGGTCTTGCGCGCTTTGACGACGAAGATCTTCATATTCTCCACCTTGAATAATACCGAAGAGCGCTTGGTCTTCTGGACGTTCGTGTGCCTCGAGGCAACGTTCTGCCCAACGGCTCGTACGTTCGACCGACTTCTTCATGTATTCATGTGTCGCCGGATATGGCGGGCACTCATCAAATGCCATCATAATATCCGACCCGAGCGCGTTTTGAATCTCCATCGCTTTCTCAGGTGACAAGAACAACTTGTCTCCGTTCAAGTGATTGCGGAAATGGACACCTTCTTCTTGAATGTTTCGAAGATCAGCGAGAGAGAACACTTGAAAGCCGCCTGAGTCCGTTAGAATCGCGCCATCCCAGTTCATGAATTTATGAAGACCGCCGGCTTGTTTGATGACGTCATGGCCCGGACGTACCCATAGATGGTACGTGTTCGACAAGATGATGTTCGCGCCCATCGCCTTGACTTGTTCTGGTGCCATCGTTTTAACGCTCGCTTGCGTTCCGACCGGCATGAAGACCGGTGTCTCGAATGAGCCATGCGGCGTATGGACGATCCCGTGCCGCGCTCCGGTCTGCTTACATGTGTGAATGTGTTCGTAAGTGACTGCATGTTTTGTCATTTTGTTACTTCCTTCCTCGTGATAAGCATCGCATCTCCAAAGCTGAAGAAGCGGTATCGTTCTGCGACCGCAGTCCGATAAGCGTTTAAGATGATGTCGCGCGTCGCGAACGCCGAGACGAGCATGACGAGTGTCGATTTTGGAAGATGGAAGTTCGTGATCAATCCATCGATTGCCTTCAACTCCACACCAGGGTAAATAAAGATATCCGTCCAGCCCGATGACTCGACGAAGTCCCCATGGTCTCGCATGATGGTCTCGAGCGTCCGCGTCGACGTCGTCCCAACCGCAAAGATGCGACCACCTTGAGCTCGAACATCTTGGAGCGCTGTTGCGGACTCTGCTGACAACTCAAAATATTCGCTATGCATCGTATGTTCTTCAATCGAATCAGCCGTCACTGGACGGAACGTACCGAGACCCACGTGTAGTGTGAGTGGAATCAACCGAACGCCTTTCCCTTTGGCTGCCTCAAGTAATTCTTCTGTGAAATGAAGACCTGCTGTCGGTGCCGCTGCACTGCCTCGTTCTCGTGCATAGACCGTTTGGTATCGGTCCTGGTCGTCGAGTTGTTCGCGAATATACGGCGGGAGTGGCATTGTACCGAGCTCGTCTAAAATTTCATAGAAGATCCCGTCGTAGTCAAACTTGAAACGACGTCCTCCTTCCGGGAGCTCCTCGACGCATTCTGCGCGGAGAAGTCCGTCGCCGAACTCGACGATGGCACCGATGCGTACTTTTTTTGCAGGTTTGACGAGTGCTTCCCACACATCGTCTTCCGTCTGCTTCAACAAGAGCAGTTCGACTTTCCCACCCGTCTCTTGTTTCGCACCGAAAAGACGTGCCGGTAAGACGCGTGAATCGTTGACGACGAGCGCATCTCCCGCGTGCAAGTAATCGATCACGTCACGGAAATGACGATGCTCGATGTCCCCCGTCTCGCGGTCTAACACGAGCAGTCGTGAGCTTGTTCGATCGAGTAACGGGACTTGTGCGATCAACTCTTCCGGTAATTCAAAATCATAATCGTTTACGTTTAATTGAATATCTTGCATACCTTACTCCTCTTCCTCAACATAACCAAAATACGACTTGGCAAACTGTGTAATCATGCGTCCTCGCGGCGTGCGCTGCAAGAATCCTTGTTGTAATAAATATGGCTCATAGACGTCTTCAATCGTCTGAGCATCCTCACCGATCGTAGCGGCGAGCGTCTCGAGTCCGACCGGTCCACCTCCGAACCGTTCGACCATGGACCGAAGTAACCGGTGATCGACTTCATCGAGACCGAGCGCATCGACGTGAAGACGGTCGAGCGCGTCGGATGCGAGCGCGGGGTCGATTTCTTTCGTTCCAGCCACTTGTGCGAAGTCACGAACACGTCGCAATAACCGGTTCGCGATTCGTGGCGTCCCGCGCGATCGTTTCGCAATCGCTCCGCTCGCCTCAGGTGAAATCGAGAGACGGAACAACTGTGCCGTCCGACTGACAATGGCCGCTAATTCATGCGGTTCATAATATTCAAGCTTCAGTGTGACGCCGAAACGGTCACGAAGTGGTGCCGACAACATCCCAGCCCGTGTGGTGGCTCCGACGAGTGTGAACGGTGGCAGGTCGATGCGCACACTTCGTGCCATCTCGCCTTGTCCGTAGACGATGTCGAGACAGTAGTCCTCCATCGCTGGATAGAGAATCTCTTCGATTGTCCGGCTCAACCGGTGAATCTCGTCGATGAATAAGACGTCTCCCGGCTCGAGTGTCGAGAGGATTGCCGCCAAATCACCTGGTCGTTCGATTGCAGGTCCGGCCGTCGTCTTGATCCCGACGCCCATCTCGTTGGCGATGATTTGGGCAAGTGTCGTCTTTCCAAGTCCAGGTGGTCCGTATAACAATACGTGGTCGAGCGTCTCACTGCGAAGTTTGGCGGCCTGAATGAAGACTGACAAATTGCCTTTCGCTTTTTCTTGCCCGATATATTGCTCGAAGCGCTGCGGACGTAAGCTCCACTCTTCAGAGTCTTCATATTGCTGATGAGATTGTGACAACAATCGTTCGTCCATAGCTTCCTCCTTATTTCAATAACAGCTGTAGCGCGCGTTTTATGTACGCGTCGGTCGTCAAGATTTCCCCGCTCAATGCTTTGCGTACTTTCGCAATCTCTCGTTCAGAATATCCGAGTGCGACGAGCGCTTCACACGCCTCGTCTAGTTCTGATGCACCTTGTGCGAACAATCCTTCGTTCGGCACATAATCCGGTGCGAGTTCGGATAGCTTCCCTTTTAGGTCGAGGGCCATCTGTTTAGCCGTCTTCTTCCCGACTCCCGGGAACTTCGTCAAATACTTCTCATTCTCGGTTTCAATCGCATCAATCAACGCATCGATATCGCCAGATGCGACGATGGCGAGCGCACCTTTTGGTCCAATCCCGCTGACGCTGAGGAGTTTATTGAACAGCTCACGCTCGCGACGTGACCGGAAACCGTATAGCGTCTGTTGGTCTTCACGCACGTAATGATGCGTAAATACGATTACATGTTCGTCTTGTTCACGATAAAAAAACGGGTTAGGCACATGTACTTTGTAGCCGACGCCCGAAACATCTAACGTTATATATTCCGCACACACATAGGCGACGGGTCCTTTTACGAATTCAATCACGGTGTACTCTCCTTTTCGGTCGGAAAAACTGCATTTATTGTACCATAACGGACGACACGAAAAAAGGACAGGCGTTTACCTGTCCTGAAGCGATTATCGTGCCATCATCCGTTCAAGCGCACGTTTCGACAATTCTGTCGTGTCAGCATCGACACGAATCACATTCACTGGATCGGTCTCGAGTGATTCAAGCGACCAAAGTAGATGTTGCAAGTCGATTCGATTCATCGTGAGGCACGGACACATGAACGGGTTCAATGAGACGATATTAAGATGTGGGTGCGTGGCCGCCAAACGGTTGACGAGGTTCATCTCCGTTCCGACCGCCCATTTCGTCCCCGGCGCACTCGCATCAATCTTGTCGATGATATACGATGTCGATCCCGCCTCATCCGCTGCCTGAACGACGTCAAACGTACATTCCGGATGAACGATGATGCGGCGGTCCGGTTCGCGCTCACGAAACGTCTGAATTTGCGAGACGGTGAACTTCTCATGGACGGAACAGTGTCCTTTCCAAAGGACGACCCGAATTTGTTCGAGCTCGCCTTCCGCAACCAATTCTTCGTGAAGTGGGTCCCAGATGGCCATCGCCTCGAGCGGGACCCCTAGGTCATATGCCGTGTTCCGACCAAGGTGTTGATCCGGAAGAAATAAAATTCGTTCGCCGGCCTCAAGTGCCCATTTGACAATTTCATGAGCGTTTGACGAAGTGACGGTCGCCCCACCGTGACGACCGACGAACGCTTTGATGGCCGCTGTTGAATTGACGTATGTAATCGGGATGATTCCTTCTCCAAATCGTTCCGTCAGTTCTTCCCAGGCAATCTCCGTCTGATCGATATCGGCCATGTCTGCCATCGAACAACCGGCACGCATATCGGGCAAGACGACAATCTGGTCGTCCCGCGTCAACATATCTGCCGTCTCTGCCATGAAATGTACGCCACAGAAGACGATGAATTCCGCCTCGCTCATCTTTTCCGCGAGTCGCGCGAGCTGGAGCGAATCTCCTGTCGCGTCTGCGAACTGGACGACTTCGTCTTTTTGATAATGATGTGCCGGCAAGAACAGTCGCTTCCCGAGTCGATCTTTGACTGCCTGAATCCGCGTCTCCATTTCTTCCACCGAAAGGTTAGCGTACGTCGGTGGAAGTGTTCCGAGTAGTTGCATATTTCATTCCTCCTTGTAAATTCATACTACAGTCGAGCGCGCGCACTGAATGGGTCAATTGCCCGAGGGAGATCACATCGATGCGAATTCCTTTGTATGTGTCAATCGAATCGATCGTAATGCCCCCGGACACCTCGGTTTTGATATGACGTGGGATATGCCGGACCCATTCTCTCAATTCATCCGGTGTACGATTATCAAGCATCACAATATCTGGATTCGCCGGAATCGCCTCTAAGAGCTGTGTGAACGTCTCGACCTCGACTTCAATCGGGGTCGTATGCCCCACTTTAGCGCGTGCGGCATGAATGGCCTCTGTCACACCACCGAGTGCGACGATATGGTTGTCTTTGATCATGACGGCATCGTCGAGTCGAAGTCGATGGTTATAGCCGCCGCCGACTCGAACCGCATACTTCTCAAGCATACGAAGGCCCGGGGTCGTCTTCCGTGTATCGGTCACGTGAATGGATTCGTCATTGAGAGAATCAACGCACTGACGTGTCATGGTCGCAACACCACTCACGTGTTGAATCACATTCAATAGGACGCGCTCCGTCTCTAAAAGGACACGCGTCTTTCCTTTCAAGACGATCAGTTCGTCGCCGATCGCGATTTGATGACCATCTTCTTGGCAGAACAAGACATCAAACTGCTGAATCGTAGCAAGTTCTTGAACGATTGGTTTTCCGCAAAAGATTCCTTCTTCTTTCGCAACGATTGTTGCGATCGATTCATCATCCGGGTCAATCAACGCACTCGATAAATCGCCGAATCCGATGTCTTCAATCAAAAAGTTCTGCAGCTGTTCGCGTAGATAAATCGTGTTCATCATACCTCTCCATTTCAAGGATGCTTTGCGCGAGAAGACGCGCTGCATCGAGTTGTAAAGTTTGTTCACTTAATTGTCTTGTCACGTGTTTCGTCAAGGTCAATGATTGGGTATTTTGTAAGAAACATTTCATTTCTTCAAGACTTGGTGAGATTGTCAACCATTTACCGATTTGATGACGTAACGTTCGGAAGTCGTCCGGTTTGATGTCGTAAGCCATCGTCTCACTTGACGTAAAAGGTGAGTCATGTAGTTGAAGCGCTCGCGCGACCCGTTTCCCGAACACCCAACATTCAAGAAGCGAGTTCGAAGCCAACCGATTCGTCCCATGGACTCCTGTATCCGCGACTTCACCGACTGCGTATAATCCATCAACGCCAGTTCTTCCCATGTCATCCACTTCGATTCCACCCATATGAAAATGAAGACCTGGACGTACCGGAATCCGGTGACGATCAATCCCAAGCTTGTCGCATGTCAAAGCGAGTTTCGGGAAGCGGTCCCGTAGTCGTTTCACTGTCGTCGTATCTAGATAAACAGGTCCTGCTTGTTCATTCAGGACCCAAGCCACCTCATCTCGAGGAGCGAGACTGCCAAGCGGATGATGCGCCATCACATGGTTTCCTCCCTCATCAACGAGCGTCGCCCCGGCTCCTCGGAGCGCCTCGGTTACGAGGTGAGGCTCATCGGTCGCCAGTAATGTGGGGTGAAATTGAATCCGCTGTAAGTGTGTCAGCTTAGCACCACATCGATTTGCCAGAACGAGACCATCGCCGGTCACGGTATGCGCGTTTGAAGTCCAATCGATCAGTCCACCAATGCCACCTGTCGCCAACACGACAGCACCGGCTTCAATGTGTAGGACTTCTTCTTTATGAAACGCCATCGCACCGACGACTCGTCCTTCTTTCATCACCAGGTCATGTACGAGGACGTGTTCGAGCATTTTCACGTTGTCTGACAACGACTGACGTAATTGTCGCATGACATGGCGACCCGTCTCGTCGCCACCGGCATGAAAAATTCGATGCGCTCGATGTGCGCCTTCTCGTCCGAGGGCATACTCGCCCTCTTCAAAATCAAATCGGACACCAAATCGCTCCATCTCTTCAATCGATTGACGACCTTCTTCGACGAGAATGTCTACTCGTGCTGAGCACGATGTCATGTTTGAAGCGAACATCGAATCTTCTTTATGTGCCTCACTCGTCTCCTCAAGATACGAACTCGCAATTCCTCCTTGTGCCAAATCTGAGTTACTCTCCGTCACCCCGCCTTTTGAAACGAGGAGAACAGATAAAGAACCCGGCACATGCAAGGCCGTTGTGACAGCGGCAAGTCCAGTACCAATAATCAAAATGTCAGTTCTCTCTTTTTGTAAAGACACCTGTATATCACCTGTATTCCATATGTAATATTGACTTGTAAACTAGTTTCGCATAATTTTGTGTAGAAGACAACATGAGAAAAGGGGAGTCCATGATGAACCGCTACTTCGACTACGCCGCTACACATCCAATGACACATGCTGCATTAGACCATTACGTGGCTATGGCCCAAAACGTTTATGGGAACCCATCATCACTCCACACACAAGGATATATAGCTGAAGATTATTTAACTGAGGCACGACGTCTATTCAAACAAGCGCTCGGAATTGACGTCTTACGCGGAAAATTATTGTTTACCGGAAATGGATCTGAGAGTAACTACATCGCGCTCACAAGTTTACGGAAACGTATGAAAGGCAAAGAAGTGATTACGTCTTGGCATGAACATGATTCGGTCTCCCTTCCACTTGAAGAATGGGAACGGGAAGGTGTGATTGTACATCGTTTGAAGTTAAAAGCTGGAAAGTTTGATTCGGACCAGTTTACGCACCTACTTGACCGTGACATCGGACTCGTCACGCTCCAACACGTCAATTCCGACACAGGATGGGTGTTACCGCTTCATCACATTCAATGTTTACTGAAGTACAGAAAAATCCTCTTCCATGTGGATGGGGTACAGGCACTCGGGAAAATCCCAATCTCTGTCGAAGGCATCGACGCCTACTCGTTCAGCGCCCATAAGGTCGGGGGACCAAAAGGCGTGGGGGCGCTTTATATGGAACGATTGATTCCACCGCCATACTATCCAGGTCATCATCAATACGGGATTCGTCCCGGTACGATTGACGTACCCGGAATCAGCTCTTTCGTGAAAGCACTCGGGGAACGACAGGAGCAATTGACGCGTTTTCAGAGAAATTTCATGGCGTTTCGTGCTATCTTGAAAGAGAAGACTTCAAGGTATGTCAATTGGCTCGAGTTTGACGAACAAAGTCCCGCTATCTTTTCCTTCGTGTCACATCAACGCGATGGGCAATGGTGGATGACTGAGCTCGATGATCTCGGGTTCCAAGTATCGGCCGGTTCGGCATGTCGTGCCGGCCAGAATGGACCGAACCGCATGCTCGAAGCACTCGGATATGAAACGAGTGCCTGCCATGGACTCGTCCGTATTTCCTTCGGCGCACAAACGACCGTCGAAGACACATCGGCCCTCGCCGATGCCATCGTCACTTTAGCAAGGAGAGTCGAACATCATGAACAAACGTTTAGCCGGTGAAGAACGCCGTCACACTTTACTTCAGCTGATTGAATCGAGCGCTGAACCAATCACAGGATCTGAACTCGCAAGGCACGTATCTGTCAGTCGTCAAGTCATCGTCCAAGACTTGTCGCTCTTAAAAGCGAAAGGTCATCAAATCATCGCCACAGCCCGTGGTTATGTCTATTTGCACGGGGACCTTACCCCGTCTACTTATTCAAAAAAGGTAGCTTGTCGTCACACTGCAAACGAGATGGAGGCAGAAATGAACGCCATCGTTGATGAAGGAGTCACGATCAAAGACGTCGTCATCGATCACCCAGTTTACGGTTCTATCACCGGTCAACTTATGGTGAAGAGTCGACGCGACGTTCGCGCATTTCTCGAACGTGTCAAAACACATGGGGCCTCCCCGCTCTCACAACTGACCGGGGGCTTACACATCCATACGCTCGAAGCAGATCATAAAGAGGCAATCGATGCTGCGGTGAAAGAACTCGACCGCCTCGGCATCCTCGTATCCGAATTAGATTGAAGGGCTGTCACGAATATGTGACATCTCTTCTTTTTCTTTTGGTTCATGTCCGTTATACTGATGGATGGAACATCTTTCCTGAAACTTTTGAAAGGAGGACTTGTCATGAACGTTCTCGAGCATTTGCTTGCCGCATGCGGTGTCTTCAGCATCCCCATCGGTATCTTGATTCAATTCATCCCGAACGAACTCGTCCTCGCATACGGCGGCTTTCTCGTTGACTCACATGATGCGCCTTTCTTTCTTATGTTCCTACTGGCGTGGTTTTCATTCACGCTCAGTCAAATCGCTCTCTATTGGATTGGTCGGTACGGCGGTCGTCCCGTCGCCTTAAAACTGTATCGCTATTTTCGAATTCGGTCGGACAAGCAACTTCGGGCCGAACGATGGTTTGAGAAGTACGGGGCTTGGATCGTCTGTCTCAGTCTCTTTTGGCGACAGTTGTTCGCAGTGAGTGCCGGTGTGATGCGTCTGTCATTCCGTAAATTCTTGACAGTGACGACATTGATTTTTGCGGCCTGGTCCTTCGTGTTTATTCATGTAGGGATGATGCTCGGCAATAACTGGCGGATGATCGGGCACTTCATGGACAA
This sequence comes from Exiguobacterium sp. s101, assembly GCF_018617835.1. Lineage (NCBI taxonomy): Bacteria > Bacillati > Bacillota > Bacilli > Caryophanales > Exiguobacterium > Exiguobacterium sp. s101. The sequence continues at coordinate 427,695 of NZ_JACSKX010000001.1, forward strand.
TGTTCTCCCATTCCTAGCATTTGGAATCGGCACGACCCTCGTCATTCGTCATTTTCGCCACCAACCAAAGCGTATGAAAGAATCCGCCTAAACTGAACTGCCCCATAAAAGTTGGACATGAAAAATCCAACTTTTATGGGGTGTTTTTTATGACCAAATATTCAAAGGCATTGAAAGTCCAA